>JAHJGY010000029.1 GCA_018824115.1 Patescibacteria group bacterium | reverse complement strand
GGATTTCTGTTCTCTTTTACTGCCAATTATCTTCTTATACCCAGGTATTCGTACTTGGCAACTTCTATAATTAAAGGTGTCACAGAAGTAATAATCCTATTGCAACTTGCTTGGTATACATATAAATACTGGAGAGAAACATAATGAATATATTAATTCTACTTGTCGATGCGTTGCGGGCCGATCGAGTTTTGGGCGATAATCGCCGCTGTCAAACACCTAACATAGATAAATTACGGCAACAGGGAACCTGTTTTTCACAAGCAATAGCTCAGGCTAGTTTTACCTCCTCATCGGTAGCAGCGATTTTGACGGGCACTTATTCATTTGTTCACGGCGTAAGAAGTTTGCGAGGTTATAAATTAAGCTCAGAGGTAACGACTCTAGCTCAGATACTGAGGAGGAATGGTTATCATACTTTTGCTGAGGTAACAGGCCCTTTAATTCCGGAGATGGGTCTGGATCGAGGGTTTGACAAATACCATTATCGGGATGTTGAAGAGAATGCCTATACTGCCTGGGGTGATAGTCTAATTAAAATGTTTAAAGAAAAAACTTATAAGGGACCCTGGTTTGGACTGGTGCATTTCTGGGTTCTTCACGAGCAGGTTGGCCGCGAACGAGAAGTACCAAAAGAGTTTAATCAGTCTAAATACGGAAAGTGTCAGTACGATCGGGCTGTGAGTGCTTTTGATAACTGGTTAGGTCAGCTTCTGCGGACTCTTGACGAAGACACTCTGGTGATTTTGCTTAGTGATCATGGTGAGCAAATATTTAAGAATAACCTGGAAAAATGGCAGAATCGTTTACGGAGATATTCCATAGCCATAGAAAGGAAACTGGGAAAATCACAGAAATATTTCCTAGAAGTTGGTCACGGATTTCATGTTTATGACTACTTAGTTAGAATTCCGTTAATTTTGAAAGGCTCAAGGATTCCTCAAGGTAAGGTTATTAGTCAACAAGTCCAACAGGTAGATCTTCTTCCATCAATCTTGGAATTAGCGGGGGTATCGAGTAGCCCGACGCACAAGGTATTCGGCCAGACATTAGTTCCCCTAATGAATGGAAGGTCCATTAAGGTACCCCCAGCTTACATGGAAGCGTGCGACGATGTTTTTCCCGACGAAACAAAATGGCTGGCTGGGATAAGAACATCTGATTACAAATATGTTTGCGGTCCCTATAATGATAAGATAAAGTCGGAACTATACGATTTAAAATCAGATCCAAGTGAGAAGAAGAACCTGTACGGCTCACAGCCGGAATTAGCTCAAAGGTTGAAGAAGCAAATGGATGAGATTCGCGAATATGAGGGCAAAACAATGAAAATACCTGGAGAGAGAATGAACAAAAAGGAAACAGCAAAGTTAGAAAATAGGTTAAAAGAGCTGGGATACATGTAGAAAGGATAAAATGCTATCAATTGGTATTGCCACTCTCAACGATGAGAGTGGAGACCTCAAGGAATGTTTAAAAAGTATATTGTTTGTAGATCAAGGTATCCCTTTTGAAGTAATTGTAGTTGACGATGGGTCAACAGATGGTATCGGAGGTTTTATTCGCAATCATTACCCCCAGATAAAATTGTTGGTAAATAAAGAAAATATGGGTTTAGCATTTAGTATCAATCGTGCTTTTGAAGCTTCGAGCGGAGGATATTTCTTTCGTTTGGACGCAGATACGGTTGTTAAACCGGGCGCTTTAAAGAAGCTTGTTGAGTTTTTGGAGGCCCACCCGCATGTTGGTGTTGTTGGACCTAAATTACTATCCGCTGAAGGTAAATTTCAACAGTCGGCTTTTATGAAATGGCCAACTCCATGGGTAGTCTTTAATGAATTTAATTTCGTTGTTAACAAGCTCTGGAATAGGGATCATCCCTATTTTAGGGATGATCCCTACTATTCCCCTCAACCGCGGCGTGTGGGGCACATCACGGGCGCGGCCATGATGATGCGTAGAACAGCCATTGACAACGCCGGCATTATGGATCCTCAAATTGCTCTTTTCCGTGATGAAACTGATTGGTTGTATAGAATCACTCAGTCAGGCTGGGAAGTATGGTATCTACCAGAAGCGGAGGTAATTCATAAGGGAGGTCATACCGCCGGGAAAAAGTATGTTTTTGCAAAAGATCGAAATTTACGGAGTTTCTGGAGGTTCAATCGGAAGCATTTTCCGGGCTTCGTGAACCAGTTTAAATTCTGGCTAGCTGTGATGATGGGGTCCCTAATCAGTTTCACACTGGGCATAATTCTATTTATTCCATGCTTGCCGATTAAACGATACAGGGAAATTAGCCTTAGGATTATCGGAAATTTTTATTTCGTTCTGGTATGGAATTTGAAGAACTTTAAGAAAATACTTTCTCTAAATCAAATGTGATTATGCGAATATTATTTATCAGCCCGTTTTACAAACCGTATTTAGGTGGAATTGAAAGAGTTATTGAACAATTAGGTCAGCACTTTCTCGATGATAATAGGGTTGAAAAAGTGGGAGTTTTGACTACGAAATGGTCTTTCCCTAGAAATTATCATTCTGATTGGGCTGATCACGAAACAATTGATGGGATTGAGGTGTTTCGGGTGAATTCCTGGCCCCAAAAGGCGTTGCCATTCTACCAAGTCCCCCTAGTCTGGTTCTTTATAAATGATATTAGGAAGGCAATTGAGAAGTTTAAACCCGACATTATTCAGTGGATGACCGATAAATGGTTTTGGGGAAATTACTGGAGTTGGTTTTTCTCACGGAAACAAGCAAAAGTCTTTTTCTCTCCATCTTTTCACGACTTATCAATTTTGCGGATTTGGTTACGGCCGATCAATGCATTCCTAGCAAGGAAAGTCAATAAAGTTCAGGTGATAACTGAGTTGGAGAGGACAAAAGTACAAAAAGCGTACTTTGCTCCTGAGAATAAATTTGCAGTAATACCGTGGGCCGCAGATAAGGAAGAAATAGGGATCATCCCTATTTTAGGGATGATCCCTAAGATTGGCGTAACGATTCTAGCGGTCGGCCGGTTGTCCAAACACAAGGGACAGGCTTGGTTGATTGATGTTTTCGCCGATCTAATTAATATCTGCGATTCTGATCTAAAATTAATTCTGGTTGGGGAGGATGAAGGTGAAGGGGTAATACTGCGGGAAATGGTGGATAAGAAATGTATAAGTGATAAAGTGCTAATCACCGGCAAGGTATCTGAGGAAGAATTAGCACGCTATTATCAAAACGCTGATATATTTGCCTTATTTCCGGAATATGAAGCGTTTGGCTTAGTTTTTTTGGAAGCGATGATGCATGCATTACCGGTTGTAACTCATCGAGTTGGAGCCATTGAAGGAGTTTTGCAGGACAAGGCATTTATCACGGACCCTTATAATCGGGCTCAAGCAAAAGTTATACTTGCCAAGCTTATTGATGATCAAGAGTTTAGAGAAAGTGCTGGCCAACGAGGCCGTGAATTTGTCAGTGCCAATTTTTCTTGGGAGAAAACCGCTCAGTCGTTTTTGGCTCTGTATCAACAACATTAAGAGAACGGTTCTATAGATTCTATAAGTTACTTAAATGAGATTATCAGTAATAATCCCCGTTTATAACGGTGAAGAAACAATTAAACGATCAATGGAGGCAATATTTAATCAGACTATAGAGAGAAAGGTGTATGAGGTTATTGTGATTAATGATGGTTCGACAGATGGCACGCAAGTTATTCTACAAAGGCTCAAGAGTAGTTATACTTTTCAGTTAATTACCCAAGCTAATCTGGGAGCGGCAATCTCTAGAAACCAGGGTATTAAAAAGGCGAGCCAGGAAATTATTGTGCTAATACAAGACGATATTATTGTTGATCCAAACTTTCTCGCTGAACACCTGCGGTTTCATCAAATGCATGATCGAGAAAATACGGCTGTAGTAGGGTTTACTACTTGGGATCCACGAATGAGAATTACTCCTTTCATGCGTTGGCTAGAACACGGCGGACCCCAATTTGACTACGATCGCATCAAGGGAAAACTAGAAGTTGACCACCTTGCCTTTTATACATGTAATCTTTCGGTCAGACGATCATTTATTAATAAGGTGGGATTATTGAATGAAAATTTTTCCTTACCTGGAGTTACTGCTTATGAGGATACTGAGTGGGGGTGGCGATTGGCCGAGAATGGGTTAAGAATTTGGTATAACCTAAGTGCCATAGCTTATCATCATCATCCACGGACTTTAGTTGATGTTTGCCAACGCAGGTATCGTGAAGGAAAGATGAGTCATGTGTTATATGAAGAGCATCCGGGTTTGAAAATGGTTGGAGAAAATGATTCTTGGCTTCATAATCTGACTCATTTAAAAACTGGCTTTCTGACGGATAAGACAAGATATCAATTAACGCGATTAGTTTTTAACCGGTTTACTTTCTGGCCATTAGAGAGACTGGCTAGGTTTTGTGAAACGAGAATTAACTTTCCTTTGTTATATAAGATTGTGTGTGGGTACTGGTATAACAAAGGATACGCACATAAACTCAAGTAGCAAAACTCAAAACTCGAAAACTTAAGATGCAATTCGAAAGACTACTGCTGACTTTAATAATCATTGCCATACCTTTGGGTAACTTTAGCAAGATCCCTCTTGGATTTATTAATTTACCCTCTGTTAACCTTTATCTGAACGACCTTTTGATACCATTACTGCTCTTTATTTGGTTAACACGAAAGCTATCAGTGGAAAAGAGACTGGAATTACCTCCTTTCTTCGGGCTAATCATTCTTTTTACGGCTATAAGTGGATTAAGTTTGCTCAATGGTTTTCGCTGGATCGGGATTTCGGAGTTTTTAGTGAGCGGCCTGTATTGGGTCCGATGGACTTCCTATGCTTTCCTTTACCCCATTACGTACTCGCTGGTCAAAGAGAGTCGGGTTACGGGTTACGGATTACAGGTTGTGAATTGCTTAATTAAAGCAGTTCTCTTTTTCTCTATCCTTGGATTTTTCCAGTATATTTTTTTCCCCGACTTTTCGAAATATATCATGCATGGCTGGGATCCTCATTACTATAGATTGTTATCTACTTTTTTCGACCCCAATTTTGCGGGAATACTTCTTACTCTTGGTTTTATCCTAGTTATATGCAAAGCTATCTATACACCAAATCGGAAACGGATTGGCCTGATATTTTTGGCGATTATCCTAGTAGTAGGAGTTATATTAACCTTTTCACGAAGCAGCTATCTTGCTCTAGTTTGTGCAATTTTGTTAATTGGGTTACTAAAATCGAGACGCCTGTTATTGCTCTTTCTTATTATTAGTTTAATGGCCTACTTATTTATGCCCAGAGTACAAGTCAGAGTTAATGGTGCACTGGAATTTGATGAGACCGTCAGGTATCGATTAGACGATTGGAGCAAGACATGGACTATTATCGGAGACCATTGGTTAACAGGCGTTGGGTTTAATGCATTCCGATACGCTCAGGAACGATATTATTATTTTAGGAGTCAAAGTGGATTGGAGTTTTCCAGCGGGCATGCAGGAGCAGGCGCAGACTCATCGTTATTATTTGTATGGGCAACGACTGGGATTTTCGGTTTGGTCACTTATCTAGTACTTTATGGAGGGATATGGCTAGAATCTGTCTTGAGATTCAAGAAACTCAAAGGGCAATCCGTCCTCGACCAGGTCGAGACGAGGTCGGGAAACTCAAAACTGAGTAGCTTACCGAGCATATTGCACCTGACTTTAATTATCTCGATCCCAACGCTGTTCGTTCACTCACAGTTTGTGAATTCGCTGTTTTATCCCTGGATTATGATTTGGATGTGGATTGTTACTGGACTTGCTTTAAGTTCCTACTAACTCTATGAGAGAACAACTACACAAGAAACTACTGAAATCGTTAATTTTTCTGACTTTAGTCTGTTCGCCCCTTTACGTGATCCGTTGGCAGTATTCGTTTTTACCTACCACGTTATTAGAGCATCTGATCATTTTAACCCTATTATTGTGGATTGCTTATCGAATTAGTACCAAGGATTATTTATTTCCTAGGACAAAAATAGACCGTTTAACTGCACTCCTTATGGGCGCCTGTGTTTTATCCCTTTATCAAACGCCAGATCTCCGTGGGGGGGTCGGGATTTTTAAGGCATATTTTGTTGAGCCTTTGGTTGTGTACTACATCGTTATAGATTTGCTAAGGAAAAATGTGGTTACGCAAAGACTTATCGTTGGTGGTTTAGTTTTGGCTTCTGTCTGGTTGAGTATTATGGGGTTCATACAAGTAGGATTCGGGTGGTTTATCGTATCACCCCATGAAGCATACTGGAATCGGGCACATGCGGTATTCAACAGTGCTAATGCTCTAGCTTTGTTTATAGGGCCAGTAATCGCACTAGTTATCGGCTACCAGTTAATTGAGAACAAGAAGTACGATAGGTTAGTCAGGTTGGGGATTTTCACCATCCTTCTTTGTGCGATTTGGCTGACTAAGTCTACTGGAGCTTTGATAGCCGCTTCTTGTTTAATAATTTTGTTTCTTTCTGTCCAATTCCTGCCATGGAAGATTATAAAAAGAATTTCCGTACTTGCTTTACTTGCGTATTTTATTGGCCAATTGGTTTTTCTGGGTTTTGTTAGTTATTTTGCCCCAGCAGTTGTTAACCCATGGGAAAGAAGCGGGGGAACAGAAAAAATACGCTTATGTGTTTGGGAAGGAACAGTAAATTTACTAAAAGAGAATCCCATCTTGGGGACTGGTCTTTCAGGCTTCAAGGAATTGTACAGTTCAAAATTTTACACTTGTGACGCAGAACCTTTAGAGTATCCGCATAATTTAATTCTAAATTTCTGGACCGAGACAGGATTATTGGGAATGCTGGCGTTAGTTGGAATTATACTTTACTTATTCCTAACCGCGTTTAATGCTAGTTCTGCAGGGGGAGTAAACTGGGCGATACTGGGGGGGATTATCTACTGGTTGATTCACGGTTTGGTGGACGTACCATACTTTAAGAACGATCTGTCATTAAGTTTCTGGATTTTTCTGGCACTTTCCTTTTGGGACGATGCTTAAACATCCGAAAACTAATTTCCTGTTGTCTGATAAGTAACCACGCGCTCCGTAATTGTTTTATGTCCCACTTCATCTTCGGCTTGCACTATAATCTTGTTTTCTCCTTCTGTAAGCGGCAACGAATAACTAAAATGACCATCTAAATCAACAATCGCGCGATACCCATTTATAGTTACCGTAATTTTGGTAGATTCGGTCTTTCCCGTAATGATAAACATATTCATCTCCGTCTCAATCACTTCTTGGTCTTGGGGACTAGTAACAGCTAAATCGGGGGCTTTAGTATCTAATATGATTGTTTGTGCCTCAGCAGGACGACTCCGTAAACCATTCTTGTCAATAGTTATGGCCGAGATTGTATTAATGCCTTCAGCGAGATCGTTTTCAACATTAACTTCAAAAGTCCCTTTAATATCGGCAGTTGTTTCAGAAACCTCTTGATCATTAACTAAGATTGATACTTTGGAGTTAGCTGGGGCTGAACCGTATATTTTGAGGTTAACATCTTCTTTTATTGCTGATGGCATTTGGTTAATTACCGGGGCAGTGGGTAGTTCCTCAGGGATAGTTGTAGGGATTGGTTCACTTGCATTACTTTCTTGTCTCCAGAATGAACTGTAATATGTTAGGAAATCAAGGCCTTTCACGTAAAGAAGACAGGAAATTGCGAGAAGAAATATAATAGCGAAGAATAACTTGCGATAAGCAGCCTGTTCACGTTTGGACAGTTTCTGCTGTCGAGTGGCGGCGACGAAGGAATAGGTTTTCTTCTGCCGGCGGAATTTTTTTACCATAGCAAGGTCAATAACTCTATTTTACCACTATTGGTGGACTAGTTCTTGTCTACGCTCATAAGAAATGATGTTGCCGAACCAATGATAGCGATTATAAAAACATAGCGCCAGTTCGGTAGGAACGGTAATAAGATCAATAACAGCGCGGCCGTTACAGCAATGGCTATGTGGATGGCAATTTCGCGGTAGATAATGAAGTCAGAATCTCCTAATCGGACCGCTTTTTCATACGTATTGGTTATAAAAGGAAGGCTGTATAGTACCCCGTTTACACGATCGACAATATCCAAACTATATAGGAGGAATTGGGAAGAGGAAAACAATCGAGGCAGGTAGAAAAGTGTATTTAAAGTGACACCGACAGAATGTAATAACGTACGCCCATGTTTGTCGATTGTTTTCCCAACCCAGAGAACAACTAAAGAAGAAATGAGGATGGAAATGGAAGTAATGGCGCCAACTTTAATAAAGCTTTCTAACACAATGAACAATAGGATTGGCCAGAAGATAGTATAGACTAGTGCTTCGGCTCCGTTGCCAAAGTAGGCAAGGGTAATGAGTTTTAGTTTTGGGTTAAATAGATAATTGCGTATCACGGTAG
>JAHJGY010000028.1 GCA_018824115.1 Patescibacteria group bacterium | reverse complement strand
GGTTGTCTTAGTGAGGATGAATTGATTAAGATGGCCCAAGATATTTTAGGAGGGGAGGTAAGTGATGTTTAAACAATTGAAAGGAATAAAGGAATTAGTTAAGTCGCCCAGTGCAGTGAAGGATGCGATTCAGATGCAGCGGAAGCTGGCTGCAGAGGAGGTAACGATAGATCATGGAGAGATCGAGATAACCATGCGCGGCGACTTTAAAGTCAAACAAGTTAAGATGGCGGGAGAGATAAGGAATGATCTTCGCGATGCTTTTAACCGTGCGGTCAGAGAAATCCAGCAGGTTATGGCACAGAAGATGATGGGGGGATCATGATTGTTGTAACAGGTTCTCTGGCGTATGACCACATTTTAAATTTTCCGGGTAGATTTAAGGAACATATTATCCCCGAGAAAATACATGTAATAAGTTTGAGTTTTCTGGCTAGTGAAATGCGTAAGCAGCAGGGAGGGACTGCAGGGAACATTGCGTATAGCTTGTGCCTACTCGGAGAGAGCCCGGCTTTGTTTTGTACTGCGGGTGGTAAAGACTTTTCTGGTTACGGCGAGAAGTTAGCTGATGCTGGCGTCGATCTAAACTGGGTTAAGCTGATACCCGACAGTTATACGGCGACGTTTTTCGGCATCATTGATCAAGATGACAACCAAATTGGCGGTTTTTATCCGGGAGCAATGGAGGATTCAGTCAACCTCTCTTTGAGAGATATCCCGTCTGAAGTAGTTGATTTAGTTATTATTGCACCTAACGAACCTACAGCTATGATTAATTTTGCAAGAGAGTGTAGAGCAATAGGCTACTCATATGTATTTGATCCTGGCCAACAGATACCTCGCTTGTCAGCAGAAGAATTGATCTTTGCCGTGGAAGGCGCGCGTGTTTTTATTGGCAATGACTACGAGATAGATTTGGTTTTACAGAAAACGGGTAAGTCTATCCCGGATATTCTCAATAGTTGTGATTTGGTTATCAGAACTTTGGGGCGTCGAGGCTCAGAGATATTTGAAGGGGACCGAGAATGGCAGATTCCAGCGGTGAAAGCTGGCGAGGTAGTAGATCCTACTGGGGCAGGTGATGCCTACCGTGCTGGTATAATTAAGGGACTGATTTACCAATGGCCTGTGGAGAAGATGGGTAAAGTGGCGAGTTTAAGTGCTGTTTATGCTGTGGAGCAGTATGGTGCTCAGGTGCAGAGCTATACTCTTGATGAGTTTTGTGAGAGGTATAAAAAAGCATTTGGTGAAGTACTAGAAATCTAAATTGGATGTAAATTTTATGTAAGGGGGTGTATGAAATGAGTGATGTAAAAGATATTGCATTATCAGAAAAAGGGAAAAAGAAGATTGATTGGGCGTGGCAGTTCATGCCAGTCCTACAGTCCTTACAGAAGGAGTTTAATGAAGAGAAGCCGCTGAAGGGCCTTCGAATTGGTGCTTGTTTGCATGTTACTACAGAAACAGCGAATCTGATGAGGGTTCTTAAAGCTGGGGGTGCGCAGGTTTCTTTATGTGCTTCTAATCCTCTTTCAACGCAAGATGATACTGCCGCCAGCCTAGTACACGATTTTGACGTAGAGGTTTTCGCGATTAATGGTGAAGACCGGGATGTCTATTATCAGCATCTAAACCAGGTTTTGGACTTTAAACCTCAAATAACAATGGACGACGGAGCAGACTTAGTCTCACTACTGCATCAAGAAAGGCCTGAGCAGTTAGACGAAGTCATGGGGAGCAGCGAGGAAACAACAACAGGCGTTATTCGTTTGAAGGCCATGGCCAATGAAGGAAAATTGAGAATACCGGTTGTTGCTGTCAATGATAGTGCAACCAAATATATGTTTGATAATCGTTACGGGACTGGTCAGTCAACGATAGATGGTATTTTGCGGGCAACAAATAAGCTTTTAGCCGGCAGCGTTTTTGTTGTTTGTGGTTATGGATGGTGTGGGCGGGGGATTGCTATGCGGGCAAAAGGAATGGGTGCAATAGTCACGGTTTGCGAGGTTGATTCCATAAGAGCGTTGGAGGCAGCGATGGACGGATTTAGCGTTAACTGTCTCTCAAAAGCAATCAGTCAGGCAGATGTAGTTGTCACATCAACAGGGAATAAGCACGTCGTTGATGAAGAACATTTCACGCAGGCGAAAGATGCGGTAATTTTAGCTAACGCTGGTCATTTTGATGTAGAGATAAACAAGGTGGCATTGGAGCGGTTGTCTAAGCGTGTCATAGAGGTGCGAGATGGTGTTACTCTTTACGAGCTAAAAGATGGCAAGAAGATATATCTGTTGACAGAGGGCAGGTTAGTGAACCTTGCCGCGGCGGCTGGTCACCCTGCTGAAGTAATGGATATGAGTTTTGCTAATCAGGCATTGGCGGCGAAGTACTTTATTGATCACCAGGGGAAATTAGAGGGCAAGGTGTATAGATTGCCGCAAGAAATTGACGACGATATTGCCCGGTTGAAGTTAAAGGCGATGGGGATTGAGATTGACAAGCTAACCGCTGAACAAGAGAAATATCTCAAATCTTGGAGAGAGGGCACATAATTATCAGGACAGAGTGGCCTGACCCAGGGGTGATCGATGAAAACGATAAGACCAGTTCAAAACCTAATTGATGAATTTAGGAAACTGCCGACGATTGGGCCTAAAACAGCAGCAAGGTTAACCTATTTCTTACTTAAAGCACCGGAAGCGGAGTCGTTAAAGCTGGCAAGCGCGATTGGCAATCTTAAGAGCAAAACTACCGTTTGCCAGCAGTGCTTCAACATTGCCGAGCGTGATCCCTGTTTTATTTGTGACGATAATAGACGCGAGAGCAAACTAATCTGCGTTGTCGAAGAGCCGCTGGATGTGGTAGCTATTGAGGGAACAGGAAGGTTTCAAGGATTTTACCATGTGCTGGGCGGGGTAATAAGCCCTGTTGCAGGTGTCGGGCCAGAGGAGTTAAGAATTCAGGAGTTAATTGAGCGTTTGCGAGGAGGAATGGTTGAGGAGGTGATATTAGCGACCAACCCTTCGGTTGAAGGAGAAGCAACGGCAATGTACATTAAACGGGAAATTGAACGGCAGATAAAAGGTGAGAACCCGGCGATCCGAATTACTCGGATTGCCCGGGGTTTGCCAACGGGGGGAGATTTAGAATATGCCGATAAGGTGACATTGTCGAGAGCCTTGGAGGGGAGAATTGATTTTTAGAAGGAGGTTTAACAAATGAAGTTGCATGATAGTCTTTTACGCAGGAAAAGAGAATTTAAACCAATAAACCCGCCCCGCGTGGGGATATATACGTGTGGTCCGACAGTATATGATTACGTAACTATAGGAAACTGGAGAACTTATACACTTGGAGATCTTGTTGTCCGCGTGCTTAAATATTCGGGTTATGAGGTTGACTATGTTATGAATGTTACTGATGTAGGGCATCTTACTGGAGATAATTTAGGAGATGCTAGTACTGGCAAGGACCGCATAGAAGAAGGAGCTTCTCGTGAGGGGAAAACAGCTTGGGAAATTGCCGATCATTATACACGTGATTTCTTGGGTGGTTACAAAGAATTAAATTTAACCGCACCGCGGCTTTTCTGTAAGGCAACAGATCATATTCAAGAGCAGATAGAACTGATTCAATCAATTGAGCGAAAGGGCTATACCTACTTGATTTCCGATGGTGTGTACTTTGATGTTCGGGCATATGAAAAGGCCGGGAATAAGTATGGAGAACTTTCGACGCTTGACCAAATTAAAGAGGGGGCGCGTGTTCAACCGAATCCCGAAAAAAGAGACCCGCGGGATTTTGCCTTGTGGAAGTTTTCATCTTCCGGAAGCAGGAGATTTATGGAATGGGAGTCACCGTGGTCTCCACCCGGGTCAACAGCTGGCGTGATGGGTTTTCCGGGGTGGCATATCGAGTGTTCGGCCATGAGTATGAAGTATTTGGGTCAGCAGTTAGATATTCATATTGGGGGTGAAGACTTACAAAGTACGCATCATCCCAATGAAATTGCACAATCAGAAGCAGCCACTGGAGTTAAACCTTTTGTAAAGTATTGGCTGCATGGAGCGTTTCTGCGGGTAGATGGGCGAAGAATGGGTAAAAGTCAAGGTAACGCGTATACACTGCATGATGTTGAAGGCCGGGGGTTTGTACCTTTAGCTCTTCGCTATTTCTATCTTACAGCCCATTATCGTTCCCCGTTAAATTTTACCTGGGATGCTTTACAAGCTGCTCAGACGGCTTTATTTAATCTAAAGCGGGAAATGTATTACTGGGATAAACCTTCCGATCCGATCCCAGAGTACGATGAGAGACTTTTGGAGTCGCTTAATGATGATCTAAGCATGCCCAAGGCGATTGCCGTTGTCTGGGATTTAGTGAAGTCAGATTACCCTTCGAGCACTAAGCACGCCACGCTATTAAAATGGGAAAATGTTTTGGGTTTGGGCTTGGACAAACCTTTTGTACCAGTTGAAGAGGAAGTTGCTTTAAAGAATCTTCCGCCAGAGGTGC
>JAHJGY010000027.1 GCA_018824115.1 Patescibacteria group bacterium | reverse complement strand
TTCACGTTCCCGCTCTACAATTAAACGAACCCCCACAGACTGTACTCGACCAGCGGATAATCCATAACGAATTTTCTTCCACAACAGGGGCGAAAGCTTATAGCCAACCAGCCGATCCAAAATACGCCGGGCTTTTTGGGCGTTAAATAAATCTAGATCTAAACTCCTCGCTTCTGTAAAAGCAGCTAAGATAGCCTCTTTGGTAATTTCGTGAAAAACTACCCGGTGCAATTTAGAGCTATCCACCTTGTCATTGGGGTCAACACCTTGAATTGCCGCAGCCACGTGCCAGGCAATCGCCTCTCCTTCGCGATCCAAATCCGTGGCCAGGAAAGTCTCATCCGCTTTTTGGGCTGCCTTTGTAATCTCACCCAATACTTTCTTCCTTCCCCGGACAACCTGGTATTCAGGCTTAAAATCGTGTTCCACATCTACTCCTAAAGCAGATTTGGGCAGATCGTATACGTGTCCCATAGAGGAAAGAACCAAATAGTCTTTCCCCAAAAACTGGGAAATCTTTTTTGATTTTGTAGGGGATTCAACGATAACAAGATTCATAGAAAATTTTCAATTCTCAATATTCAATATCATTTGAAAATTTGTTGTAAATTCGAAAATTGTAAATTAAACAATTCCCTACCATTCTATCGTAGTGGTCAAATCAAACTACTTTATACTCTCCCCTTCCCATCTCCCGCACCACACCTTTCATTTCTAGAATCGACAGAGTGGCACCAACGTCCGATGCTGACAAGCCAGACGCACGCACCAATTCGTTAGTCGTTTTAGGACATTCAACTAGGAGCTCATATATCACTTGCTCCACTTTGGTTTCCGGAAGAAATCGGCGTACTTTTAGCCCGGCCTTTTTACAATCTAAGTTTAGAATCTCAATAATATCTTCGGACGATGTAACCACAGCGGCCCCTTGCTTAATTAATCTATTTGTCCCTCGAGCAGTGGAAGTAAAAATTGACCCCGGTAAGACGAAAACTTCTCGGTTCTGAGCCAAAGCTGAATCAGCCGTTATCAGCGCCCCCGATTTCTCCGGTGCTTCCACAACCCAGGTTCCCAAACTCATCCCGGAAATAATTCTGTTGCGTACCGGGAAAGAGTAATTTGAGGGCTCGAATCCCAAAGGGAATTCCGAAATCGCAGCTCCCTGATGACTAATACGCTCTAGCAATCCAGCATTCTCCGGCGGATAAACAACGTCCAGTCCCGATCCAAGCACGGCGATGGTCCGACCACCCGCCGCTAAGGCCGTCTGATGCGCAGAAGTATCTGCCCCACGGGCCATTCCGGAAACAATTGTTAAGCCCGCCGCACACAACTGAGGAATAATTGCCCTTATCGCCTCTTTTCCATAACTACTAACTTTCCGCGTTCCCACCACTGCCAAAGCCACTTCGTCCTCGGGAAGAATCTCCCCCTTAACATACAGTAATATCGGAGCATCAGGAATTTCCCGAAGCAATTGAGGGTACTCTTGATCGTGATAGGTAACGATACGTATCCCTAACTCCTCTGCACTTTCCAATTCCTTTTTTACCTCCCGCTTCACAGCAGAAACAGCCTTAACCTGGCCTTGGAATTGTTGCCAAATTTCCGCCGCTGTATCCCCGCGTTCGAACAACCTTTTTATCCGCAGTCTACCTAAACGGGGAATATAACGGAGAAGAAGATAATACTTAACATTCGTCCCATTCATATCTGCCCCCTTCCCACTATCCAATCAATTAGGTCTCTCGCAACCTGAGCGGCGTTGTTCGACTTCCCGCCAGATTCTAACAAGACAACAAACGATATTTTGGGGTCATCAAAGGGAAAGAACCCGGTTACCCAGGCGTGAGTTTCATACTCGCCATTGGCATTCTTTGTCCCAAACTCTGCCGTCCCTGTTTTTGCCGCTACTTCAACCCCGGCCTCCCGTAAAGGGGAAATAATGCCATGGCTAACTGCCAAGCGCATCCCTTCTCCAAGCGTGCTGAGAATATCGGGCTGTATAATAGCTTCTTTAATCACCTCCGGTGATATCAATGATTGAACCTCACCCCTCGCACCTTTTATCTGCAAACCTAAAACTGGACGCATTAACCGTCCGCCGTTAGCTATGGCAGAAACATAATTCACAATCTGGACAGGTGTTGTGAGTAAATCACCCTGACCAATACTAAGATGATATGTATTACCCAAAAACCAGGGTTCTCCTCTAACTCGCATTTTCCATTCCTGGTCCGGCACCAATCCCTCTCCCTCTCCAGGCAAATCAATCCCCGTAGCCTGCCCAAACCCAACAAGTCGAAAAACACTAGCAATTTTTTCTACTCCTAAACCCCTTGAATGACAACCATTCGCAAGTCCATCGCAAGAACCATCAAAACCACCACCAATCTTATAGAAAAAAGTGTCACAAGAATATGCAAGAGCCTCTTTGACATCGATGATCCCATGGGCTCCCCTATTCCATGCAATTGTCCAGTCCGGAAACTCCCACACACCAATCTTGATTATCTGAGGAAAATCGGAAAGTTTTGTTGTCTCATTTATTATCCCCTCCTTTAAGGCGGCCGCAGCTACGGCTGGTTTCACTACCGATCCTGGAGGATAAACTCCAGCAATTGACCGGTTGAATAGCGATTGTTCTGTACTGCCCACTAAGGATTGAAAATCTCTCTCGCTGATACCACCTGCAAATAGCTGATTGTCATAACTTGGCAAGCTAACAATGCTTAATATTCTACCCGTCTGAACTTCCTGAAGAATAACAACCCCGCCGGTTGCCGAATACTGCTCGATACCTTCCTGAAGAAAATGATGCACTTCTCGCTGCCAGTCCGACCTAACAGAAACTACCAAGTCTTTGCCTTTCTCACCTTCTGTTTCTTTTAACACTCTTACTTCATTACCCAAGGCATCAACCTCAAGCAATTTTTCATCGGACTCCCCACGCAATACCTCCTC
>JAHJGY010000026.1 GCA_018824115.1 Patescibacteria group bacterium | reverse complement strand
TGACTTTGATTCCACATTTCATAAACCGGATCACTTTACGTCTGGTGATAACGAGTGGAAGCCAGGTATACGCTGGCAGACGTGGTATTGGGAAGGAAAGCAGCTGGGTCTAAAATTTGTAAACAAAGGAACTGTTAGTAAACCAAAAATGGAGGTTAGGATTTACTACTCAAGCAAGTTGGCCGGATCACAGATTAAATCCCTGGCAGAAGAAATAGAATATCGTTTTAATCTCAAGCTAGACTTAACACCATTTTACAAATCCTTTAGGGAGGATGAGGTACTTGCCCCAATTATTAAGCGCTGGAAGGGAATGCGGCCTGGTCAACCCAGTTCTTTATACGAATACCTGATTATAGGAATTGTTTTGCAAAATGCCACTGTTAAGCGTTCTATTCAAATGTTCCAAGCCTTGCTTGAAAACCATGGAACTTTACTTGAGTATGATGGCAGGAAGTTATGGTGTTTTTGGCCGCCAGGTGGTTTAGGGAAGCCGACTGAAGAGGATTTGAGAGCGTTGAAGGTTGGATACAGAGCAAAGTCAATCAAAAGGATCGATGACTATTTCGCGCAAGGGTTGATTAATGAGTTCGTTTTGCGTGAGAAGGACAGAGAAACTCAGTACGAAGAGTTAATAAAGCTTTATGGTGTGGGCCCAGCGACAATCTGGTACTTAATGTTCGATGTTTTTCATCACTGGGATTTCTTTGACCATGTCTCGCCCTGGGAGCAAAAGATTTATTCCAAACTCTTTTTTAATAAAGATCCAGAAGATCCTGTTCCAGTTAAGAAGTTGCTTAAACACTTTGAAAAGTATGGGGATTACAAACAACTAGCAGTTCATTATATTTGGGAAGATTTGTGGTGGAAGAGAAAGAATGAAAATATCCCCTGGTTAGAGAAGTTAATTCGAGTGTAAAACTGTTACTCAATTGGAAGGGCTTGGTTACAAGAAGTTCAACTTAATGATGAGAAGGATGTATAAAAAGTTTTATCTTGGGTAAAGTTAGAACTCACCGTATTAGAAATTGTAAATAATATATTCCAGTTAAGATAAAGACGCAGGCAACAACTTTTCTACTAAATGTTTCAATTTTCTGGACTATCTGGAAAGCCTGCCCGACTTTTTGCATACTAAAAGCAATTAAAAAGGAAAAGATGATTACCGGTAGTCCTGTGCCAAATGCAAATACAGCCGGAAGCAAAAGTGATTCGCTGGACCTCAATACCAAGGGGATAAGGACTCCAAAAAATAAAACTCCGCTGTAGGGGCAGAACGCTAAGGCAAAAAGAGAACCTAAAAGAAATGAACCCGCGTAACCTTTGGAAGCTAGTTTTTCTTTGAACCGTTCAAGCCTTTCATTATTAGACTTAATGTTTAGTTTAATAACATCAAGCATTACTAAGCCAAGAATAATAAGAATGGGGCCTAAAGCTTTTTCTCCCCAGCCTTGGAAAATGCGGGAGATTTTAAAAGAAGAAAGACCCAGGTAGATAATTATAGCGAGGATGGTGTAGCTAACCCCTCTGCCTAAAGTGTAGTAAAGACCGTTAAGCAAAGTGTTTTTGGGGGTTTTAATGTCTTTAGAGATATAGGCAATAGCGGTGATGTTAGTGGCCAAAGGGCAGGGGCTAATAGAGGTAAGTACTCCAGTTAGAAATGCTGTTAGGAGTGGGATGTTGTATTGGTCGATAAGTAAGTTAACATAATCCATGGGTTATTCTCCTAATAAGGTTTTTAGCTTGTTCTCGAAATAATCAGTAAATTGTATTTGGCTGGTTACCAGCCGCCATACGGTTGTGTCTTCTGTAATACTGTCTTTGTTGTTGTTGATAGTATTAACAAACAACGACGAGCCTCTAGCTTGGTATTTATTAACAATTTCTTTGTTTTCCGGCAATTCACTATTAATATCCTCAAAGACAATTTTTCCCGATTGATATTCTTCCGGAAACTTATCTTTTATAGTTTGCAGTGTGTATTCGCCAATAGTGAGACACGACCAGCACTGACGCGTGCCGTGGAAGTGAACCACTTCAATTTTATCGGCAGGGACTTTTTCTTGTTGTGGTTCAACAGAAGCTGGTTGAGTTGAACCTAAAGTTGAAGGGCGGTCGGTGCTTTTATTGGCAACTCCTTTAATGCTAAACAATAGGGCGATTGTTATTAAGATTAGGCAAGTAGAGAAAATCACATTTTTATTCATCTTAGATTAGACCATAGATAAAACCGGCCAAGGTAGTTAAGATTACAATCGAAATTGCATAAACAAGCATTTTTTTGGTACCGATTAGTTTTCTGATTACCAGAAGTCCCTGTAATGAGAGAACGGGATCCGCCAGCATATAAGCCATTAAAGGCCCTTTGCTCATGCCTAGTTTCATAAAGTTTTCAGCTATTGGTACCTCGACCAAAGCGGGGAAGTAAGCTAAAGTACCAAACATAACGGCAATAAAATTGGTTAAAACGTTGTTCTGGCTAGCCAGGGTTTGGAATTGTTCTTCGGGAATAAGCTGGGTAATGGCGGCGGCTAAAAAGACACCAACTAAAAGTAGGGGTACAATCTGGCCGATAAACTTAGTAGTTTCTTCCCACCAAGCAGTTCTATTTTCTTTGGAAAGCCAGGAAAAAGACATTATTATTTGCAGCAGTACTAAAGGGATAATCAAGGTATATCTTAAATTATTGTTAATAGGTGCCGTGCCAACCACTAAGATTGCCAGCATTGTTCCCCAGAACCAGATATTATTAGAACCTTTAAGTTTGTTAGTATCTTGAGTTAGTATTTCAAGGCTTCCGTCTTCTCGGCCGTTGCCAAAAATAACTTCCATTATTAAACCAACCAAAATGGCAAAAGCAACCGAAAGAACAAATCTAACAATACTAAATTCCCAACCGATCCGTTGACCGGTAAAGAGAATAGTAACGATGTTAAAGGCGGGACCGGCATAAAGAAGGGCGATAGCAATGCCCAACCCAGCCCCTTTTTTCCAAATACCAGCAAACAAAGGAAGAATAGTGCAGGAGCAAACCTCAATCAAAAACCCTGCGGTAACAGCAATTAGGTAAGCTAGCCATTTCTTAGTTTTACCACTTAGGTATTTTAAGATTGATTGAGAGTCAATAAGACTATTGATAGCTCCGGCAATAAAAAAGGCGGGCACAAGACAAAAGAGAACATGCGCCGAGAGATAGTCAACTAGCCCCAGCCAGCCTTGATATACAGCTCTGCCAATAAGGTTTTGAACAGACCCTTGGGCTAAAAACCTGCCTATTGGTTTCTGCCATAGGTAGATAACTAAATATGCACTGCCCAAAAGTCCTAAAGCCCAATTTTTCTTAATGATTTTGACAAGATTCATGGTTTCCCCTTTGTAGCCTGAATGGCATTTTTAATCTTTTCAACATCATTTATAAATCCTGTCATTACGGGCTTGTCATCAATTACCAAGACCGGGCTAGACATTACCCCCAAATCTATCATTTTTTGTATACCATCCTGTCCCGTTAAATACTCAACTTCATAATCAAGGCTAATCTGTTTAATGGCTTCTTGAGTTAACTCGTATAGTTTTTTACAGTTTAAACAACCTGAGCCTAAAACTTGAATTTTCATTTTTCACCTCCCAGTTTAAGAAACATTTCCAGTTTTCTTTTCCCTTTATTAGTTAAAGAACAAAAAATCTGACGGGCATCTTTGCCTTTTCTTTGTTTTATCCAGCCTGTCTCGATTAAATCTGATAGATGATGGGAGATTAGGCTTTGTTCTTTATTTAAACATTCCTGAATCTCGCAGACACAATGCTCTCTTGCCAAAAGGATGATTAGAATTTTTAGCCTGGTTTTACCGGAGAAAACTTTAGCTGTTTGACTTAAGTTGCTTAATTCTCTAGCAGTCGGCATCCAGTGATTGCATGAACACTTGTTCATGTATTGAAGTATACTCAGAGGCAGAAATTAAGTCAAGCGAGGATTTTTGGTTCACGGATTTTCTGTAAATGGGCAGGAGATGTTGCTTGTTGTACAATAAACTCACCAGGAGGTGATTGTAATATGCCAAAGACACAGTCGGGAAAATGGTCAGTATATTCAATATTGGTATTCTGCTTGTTATTAAGTGTATTTTATCTGTTTGTTGCGTTGGGCCAGCGGGGAGGAGATACGTTTTTTAGTAATTTATATCTGACTATTCCTATGTTGTGTGCTGGACTG
>JAHJGY010000025.1 GCA_018824115.1 Patescibacteria group bacterium | reverse complement strand
TGAGCGGCGATGTAATCATGGGTTCTCAGGACGCTAATCACCGGCGGTAGCAGGTATTTAGCAAGTAAGCTGGAAATGGGATTAAATGCCCGCTGGGTAATGTAGTTTTGGAAAAACCATAAAATTCTTGTTGGGGTGTTGCAGTAGCAAATATGGAGTGTGTTTGGTGATACAATGATACTTTTAGCAAATTTTGTTGTTGAACTGATTACAATATCATACGAGCTAAGATCCATTTGTTCGAAGGCAAGGGGTTGAAGGAAAAACAGGGGTTGATAAAGTTTCTTACTCAATGGCAGATTTTGAATAAACGATGTGTTCAATCTGTCCAATGGGAAGTTGGTTGGGAGGATATTCCTATTTACAACCGAGGTAAAAATTTGAGCTTCGGGCCAGAGTTCGCTCATGGCCAGAACTAAATTCTCAGCCCCTCCCCATTGCATGAAAGCGTCGTGAACAATAGCAATTTTCATTGAAAATCATCTCATGTGTAGAGTCCACCAGAGTTTAATTGGTTCTATTACTGCTCCTTTCCAGATAACTCTCAAGTTCGCGCCAGTTTGTTTACCTGCTTCGCGCGGGAAATGCGTAACCGGGATTTGAGCTATACGAAATCCAATTTTCTGGGCTTTTATTAATAGTTCGGCTTCAATCAGCGCGCCGTCGGATTGTAATGGGGCGATGCGGTCTAGTACTTCTTTCTTTAGAAGTTTAAAACCACAGTCTACGTCTTTGGTCTGTAGGCCAAAAAGTAAAAACATTTCTATATTGAAAAGTCGAGTGTTAATTTTTCTAATTAATGAATCAGCTCGCCGAGCCCGGTAGCCGATGACTATGTCGGCCGAGTTAGATTTTTCCAAGAAGTTTTGGATTTCCGAGAAGTCATACTGCCCGTCGGCGTCAGTAAAGGCAATCCATTCATACTTGGCTGCATAAAGGCCTGTTTTAAGGGCGGCCCCATATCCTTCATTCTTATTATGATGGATTACTCGGATTGTGGGATCTATGTTGACCAGTGCCTCGGCAACTTCACCGGTGCGATCAGTACTGCCGTCGTTAATAATGATTATCTCGTAATTTGCAAGACCCAGCTTGTTTAAGATAGATCGAGCCGTTTCAATTGTTTGGCGCAGATTCTCTTCTTCGTTGAAAGCAGGGAAAAAGATAGATAAGTTCATGAGAACATAGTAAACAGTTTACTGATTACAGCTTGTTAGCTCCTTGTTATCAGGATAACTCCGATAACAATTAACGAAACACCAATTACCCTAATCATTGTTATTTGCTCGCCAAGGAATAACGAAGCGAAAATTAGCAGGAATATATATCCGAGAGAAAGCATTGGATAGGCGTAAGAGACGTCAACTTTGCTGAGTAGTAAAAGCCAGATAACCGTACCGATTACATAGCCAATGAGCCCACTGATGATCCACGGTGATAAAGCGGCTTTGAGTAAAAAGTTAATAAGGTTGCTGGAATAATCCCCGAGTTGCGAGACCCCTTGTTTCATTAGCAATTGCCCAGCAACACCAATTATGACGGAAGCAAAAATAAATAGATAAATCACGGTAATTTTACTACCTCATTATACACTTGCAGTGTTTCCTCTGCCATCTTTCTCCAACTGAACCGTTTCAGATTCAGTAATCCTTTCTTAACAATATCGTTTCGCAACTGTTTGTCATTAATAATTGTGTGTATTTTGTTGGCCATATCTTTAATAGAGTACGGGTTAAAGTAGAGAGCGGAATTACCAGCGATTTCTGGTAAACAGGATTGATCTGAGCAGGTAACTGGGACATGGTAAGCTTGAGCTTCAAGGATAGGGATACCGAAGCCCTCTTTTAATGATGGAAAAATGTAGGCTATGGAATGTTTATACATGATGGCTAAATGTTCATCTGGTGTATACCCATCTTGCGCTGTAAGGCCTGGGAAAATGATTCGTGAAGACAACCCGAATTCTTCTACTTGTCTGTGTAACCTTTTTGCAAAGGTATCCGCTTTGCCTACGAGGACAAGTTTAATATCGGAAGGCAGTGTTTTTTGGGAGGATGATTCTATTAGGGATTTAAAAGCCTCTATTAAACGCTGGTGGTTTTTGTGGGGATACATTGTGGCAACATACAGTAGATAGGGTTTGTATATTTGGTAGTGCCGGAGGATCGCTGTTTCTTCTGTTTCGTTAAGATTTGTCTTTAGGAATAATTTTTCGTCCAACCCTTCATAAGTAATAAATATCTTTTCTTGGTTTACCCGCAGATGTTCAAGGACATCTTTTTTAGTGTCACTCGATGGGACAAGAATGGCTTTCGCTTTCCATGAAGTCCAGCGAATAGTAAGTGAGTAAACAATCTTTTTTACTAGATAAACTGGTTTTATCCGGGTTGTACTTTTAGCAGTCGAGTATTCTTGGTGAATTAAATCGTGAATGGTGACTACAAACCTGCCCGGCCAGAAGATAGGTATGTTGAAATTTGGGAAATGCATGAGATCTATTTTCTGGCGCGCGATGATAAAGGGCATGAAAAGTTGTTCTTTAAACGAGTACCAAGAGCAGTCAGCCAGGACCTTTTGGAAACGTATGTTCTGAGGTTGATACCAATTAAAATTCTTCTTGGACAAAAAAATGACGTACTCGTTTTTCTGGTCTAGTTTTTCTAATTCGGTGATTAGATTTTTTACGTAACGACCAATCCCAGTAATTCCGTAGAATCGGGCGTCAATTCCAATGCGCATATATTTCCACTTCACTTGTAATAGCAGACTTTAGTCTGCGTCCGGAGCGCGCAATAAATTGCGCTACTACAACTGAAAGAAGTATTCACGTCCTGGTCAGGGTATATTTTTGTACAAAATTTTTAAATTCCTTTTTAAACCTATTTTTGTTGAATCTTTGGGCGTTTAGAACACAGTCCTCAGACTTTATATTTATTGATTCGAATCGCCGGACTGCATCGATAAGAGCGGCAGGTGATTGTTCGTTAAAAAAGAGTCCAGTTTTTCCTTCGATAACAGTTTCCAGGGCGCCGCCGCCCCGGAAGGCTATTACCGGTGTGCCGGAAGCTTGGCTTTCCACGGCGGTAATGCCAAAGTCTTCGATTTGCGGAAAGATAAATGCTTTCGCTTTGGCGAAGAGGTCAACTGTTGTTGGTTGATCCTGCCAGCCCAGGAGTTCGACGTTTTTATTAGCCAAAGATTTCAGTTTAGATAACTCACTTCCGGACCCGACAATTTTAAGAGGCAGATTTAGTTGATTAAAAGCATCGATAGCGAAATCGATCTTTTTGTAGGGAACTAAGGCGGAGACTATCAAATAGTAGTTTTCTTTCTCATCTGCAGGGTAGAACTGGTCAATGTTAACCGGGGGATGGATAACCACGGCATCACGGTTGTAGTAGCGCTTGGCTCTCTGTTGAACAAAAGCTGAATTGGCAATGAAATGATCGACAGCCCGGTTGGAATAGCGGTCCCACCATTTTAGGTAAGGACGAAATAATTGCGCTCCGGTTCTCGTTAATAATCCAGCTTGTTCTTTAGAAAAATAATGATTAAATAAATCCCACATATAGCGCATTGGCGAGTGTAAATAACAAATGTGCAGAGTATCACCAGTCCTTACCCCTTTGGCAACACAGTGAGACGAAGAAATAACAAGATCATAATTAGATAAGTTAAATTGTTTAATTAGCAGGGGCATTAGGGGAAGGTAATGACGATAATGACTTTTCCCTTTGGGGAGTTTTCCTAGAATTGTACTGTAAATGGGAAGATTCTCAATTGTCTTGCTCGAGGTTCCTGGTTCGTAGATTAGGGTGTAAAGATCTGCCTGTGGATAGAGTTCACAAAGGGCTTCTAATACCCTTTCTCCGCCGCGAAGTCCGTTAATCCAGTCGTGCACTAATGCTACTTTCATTAAATGAAACTCGATCCGCCCCTGCCACGCCTAATGTGGTTTGGCGGATGTGTTTATTATATAGCAAACTCACTCCGAAGTTGTTTGGGAGTCGCGTTTACTTGTTCCAAGTAGAATACTTGCCAAGGCCAATTGGCCCCCTGGCATGTTTTGGTTTATATAGGGCGATGGAGAGTTGAGCTATCTGTTGGCAAATTTTTCCTGCTATTCAGGGGAATTACTGGCCGATAGTATAACTATCGGCTTGCAATCCGATAGCTTTGTGCTATAATTGAGAACATAGTCGTCAGACTATGCTCAATTTCAAGGTTCTGATGCGTAGCGTCAGGTTCTTATAATTGAGAACATAGTCGTCAGACTATGCTCAATTTCAAGGTTCTGATGCGTAGCGTCAGGTTCTTATAATTGAGGACATAGCCACTAGGCTATTAATTTTACGTGTCTGACGCGGAGCGTCAGGTATTTTTGGATTGAGTAGTACGTTAACAAAAGAAAAAAATATTAGTAACCTCCTTTTCCTTGATATTGGGGAGTAATTACTGTTCTGAAGTGCATTTAGCCTTTTCCCTTTATACGGGCCTTGTTTAAAGCAACGCTTTAAATAGCGGTTTTAGATCAGTAACTACTCCCCAAATCGTGGGGCGTATTTTGTTTTTTAGAATTCGCCACAGGCGGGAAAGGAGATGGACTATAAGATCTTAGTTTTATTGGATAATGTTTTTCCTGTTCTTATTCGCCTTGGGCAGGGAAAACCGATTGCGGCGTTGGCATCTTTCGAGTTGGCAACTCGGAACCGCCGCCACACCTAAAAAGGAGGTGCATGATGCCTACGGGAACTTTGAAAGTTCTTCTTACCCGGGAACACCCGGCACGTTCGGGGGGATCCGGGTTCGGGTTCATCGCGCAAGATGATGGGCCCGACGTGTTTGTTCTATTCTCAGAACTCGAAGCTCTTTTCGATCGCTACGGCGGCGAGAAGGGGCTGTGGGCTGAGTTGCAGAAAGGTCCGATCAGGGTTGCTTTTAAGACTACGCGAACTAAGCGTGGTTTGCAGGCAACTGACGTTGGCCCGCAGACTATTGAGCGGTTCAGGGTAGCGGCCTCAGAGCAATATTTTCGCGGAGGTGTGCCTGCTCCCCGGTTGGTTTTGGAGCACCTTTACAACGGTCAAGTCTTGGCCGACCGGGCCATCTTGTTCGAGAGCGAACAGGATCTATCTCGTTTAACCGAGGATCCTTGGCTTGAATGTTCTCCTGAGTTGGTTTTGAGAATTAAGGAGCGGTTGGGTGAATATCTGGCCCGACCTGTTTTCACAGTGTTCTCGAGCGTCCGGGTCCCTGAAAGACTCCAATTCGGGGAGTACAGTTCCGGTTGTCCGCTCACCGACGACGAGCTGCGCGGCTTGCGCGTTGTGGCTACCCGCCACGATCAGCCAGGCAAGCGTGCCCGCATTTCCGTTTCCGTAGCCCCTGAGGGCTACTCGGATGCGGAAGCGGTTGAGTTGGTACACGTTTCGACATGGAGAAGCGGTGCCGAATCTGATCACTCGGTTCTTCAGCAGCTTGTTGGGCTGGGAGTGGTTTGTAAGAAGGCCTGCGTGGCCTGCGGGTTTGTCCTGTACACACAGGGCGAAGTCCAGCGGGTTCACAGAGGTGAAGGGCTCGGCTCGTTTTGTGACGATGGCCTTAACGGTGATTTGCACCAGCATCGCTGGGAACAGATGGCCGAGGCGGCCTCGAAGCGGATGGGTTATGGTGAGCCAC
>JAHJGY010000024.1 GCA_018824115.1 Patescibacteria group bacterium | reverse complement strand
TTGCTCTGTTCCCTTGGGGCATTGTTTTTTTGCTGTTGCTTGCTGGTCTCATATACTATGCCTTGTCTCGTGTGAGAAATCGAGTTTTTAGAATTCCCCTTCTATGGTTTGGGATGACCTTCTTTATTGTGGGAGCGCACTATAAGTGGGGGATAGATTACGCTCCTCAAGCGCTGAGGTTAATGGCGGAGGTTGATATGGCGGCCTCGACGTTGCTTGGCCTTATCATTGGTTATTTGGTCAGCGTCTCGAATAAGAAAAAAATCACGAGATTATTCGTCTCTCCTCTGGTTATAATCGTTGCGATCGGGCTTATTGTTTTTGTATCCAGGCAGTTTTTAGGGCTTGAGGTTGAGAATGGGCAAGTTGCTTTTCGTATTCCAAAGCCTTATTCTCACGTAATTACCGCACCGGGGACGAAATTAGAAGAGAGTGCTGAGTATGAGGTGGGTCAGTGGGCAGATGATAATGTTAAGGAAGGTAGAATTTATCTCACCGGTAACTATGCTTTCTGGCTGAATTATTTTAGCGACGTTCCTCAAGTGCGTGGGGCGTTGGATCAGTCGGTAATTCACCCCTGGGTAATGCACGCTTCGTATCAAATTTATCATGGAGAGTCGGGGGAGATTTCTGAGGCGTGGGCTAAGATTATGAATGTAGAGTACATTGTGGTGAATACTCCAAGCTCGAGAAATCCCTTTAAGGATTATCTATATCCGGCGAAGTTCGAAGGGCTGCTGGAGCCGGTTTTTCGGGAACAAGGAGATATTATTTATAAGGTTCCCCTTAAAGATACCGGTTTAGCAAAAACCGTTAATTTGCCGGATCATTCTCAGCTGACCGTTCCCCGGAATGCTATTGATAAAGAGTCGATTCTGGGTTATGTGGAGTGGTTGGAAAAAGGAAAGGCGCTGTCTTTTAATGAAATTGATAATGGTTATGGTCGAATTGAGGGCAATTTGGACGAGGGTGAGGGGGTTCTAGTGCAGGTATCATACCACGATGGCTGGAAAGCTTATCAAAATGGGCAAAGAGTGACAGTTCGACCTGACGTTTTGGGTTTTCTCTTAATTGAGCCGATGAAAACGGGCGAAGTTGTGATCGAGCTTAAATATGGGAGAGTGTTTTGGCAGTATCTCGGGTATGCAGTAACTTTCTTTACCGTGGTTTATTTTCTTTATAAATTTATGTTAGCGACTAAACTTGGTAGAGCCAAGAAAGCTTGAAGCTTATACTCGTGCCGATAAAAGATCAACTGCAATTCCTTCTAGTATGCCCGTGGTGTTTTTCGGAAAGATTAGACTATTCTAATAATAGTATTCAGTGTTGTAAGTGTACTCTGCGTCTACCGGTTTCCGATCAAGGAGTGATCGATTGCGTGCTTCCCGAATCCAAGGATCAAGAGTTATTTGATTTCTATAATACCGAATATATTAAGAGGTATCCAACCCTAGATATCCAGGATGCTTCCTGGAAGGCAGAGACCGTTTTAGCACTTTTAAAGGAAACCAAGATTAAACCACGCCGCTTATTAGATTTAGGCTGTGGGAACGGGGAAGTGTTGAAGCTAGTTGATGAGGGGATACATCCAGAGATAGCTGTAGGTGTGGACATCTCTTCTAGCAATCTAAATTATGCTTTGCAAGGAAGTGGGCAGTTTACTTTTATTCAAGCGGCCGTGGAGCATTTACCGTTCCGAACGGGAAGTTTTGATCTAGGTCTTGTGATTGATCTGGTCGAGCATCTAGAAGACCCAAAAGCAGGTTTGCTAGAAGCAGGGCGAGTGTGTGATTACTTAGTGGTGAAGGTCCCCCTGGAAGATTGTTTCGAGGGGTGGTTATTGAAGAAGGTTCTTCCGGATTGGAAAGATAGATTTGGCCATATCAATTTTTTTAATGAACAAACTGTTAAAGAAATTCTTCTGAATGACGATCAAGTGGAATTAATCTCTGAGAAACTGCTTTATACGCCTTGGTGCTTATTAGGCTTTGATCACGCACCTTTTAGGTCCAAAGCTTTGATTCTAGCTCGATACCTGATGCGTGGTTTAGGTAGGAGAACATTTAGTAAGATACACCCACTCTGGTACGTAGCTTTACTGCGGACATCCTAGGACTTGTAGGGTTTAATAAGTCGGTGATAAGATAAATGAAGTATGGTGTCAACGAAAACGCAAGGGGATATAAGAAAAAGAACCTGGGTTAATGAGGTAGGAAGGACGATTGTATCAACTATTTTTCATACTGCCGCTCTGGCAGTTGTTGGTTATTTCTGGTGGCCAATAATTAATGCATACCTTCAAGCTGACCCAGCAAGGGGTATAGATATATATCTTACAGTATCAAACGTTACTCATTTAGTTAAGAGGTTTTCCGATCCAGTCACTTCGTGGTGGTATCAGTGGTATGGTGGTCGACCTTTCGAGGCTGTCTATCCTGTGCTGCATTTTTACCTTATTCTACCCCTAACACGCTTTTTCAGTGTTTTCCGGGCTGTGCAGATTTATGTCTCCGGTGCCCTGACACTTTTTGTAGCATTTTGTTACCTTTTGTTTTATCGAATATCACGTAATTATTTAGTTTCTATAATTGTCACCTTATTAACGATTTTTTCGTATGGGCAGTATCTAGGACTTTTCTGGGCGGGGTCTATTCCCTATACTGCCACAATGTTCTTTTTGCCATTAGCCCTTTTATTCGTGATTAATTTCTTGGAGAAACAGGATATGAAGTATCTTTATCTAGCTGGATTAGCTACGGGGCTGGGTATGCTGGGACACCCTCAGGTGATGGTCGCATGGGCAATACCATTAGTTTCTTTGATGATTGTTCTTGGAACGTATTTTGAAGAGGAGCAATGGGTGAGCAGGACGAGAACTAGGATCAGGAGTTTGATTATTTATTATTCGATAGTTACCTTAGTGGGATTCAGGCAGCTTGCATTTGTAGGTTTGGAGGGAATTTTTACACTGTTGAGTGGCATATTTCGAGGTAAGTTAGTAGGCATCGCCGCGGAAGTCTCGGTTCACCCTGAGGAAGCAATAGCTCAGACTATGCTGGCACAGCGAACTTTTCTAGTTAAGATACTGGAGGTTTTTGACGAAGTTCCGCAGTGGGTTAGCAGTCCTTTCCCGATTTTGTTAGCCTTAGCTTTTGCCTTATTCCTAGGATTATTCCTGATACATAGGAACAAGAGGAAGTTTCTGGGAGATCTGTTATTGACAGGAGGATTATTAGGATATGGGTTCTTGTTTGCCTACCTATTTTTTATGGGTTTGAATCCATTTGCCGGAGGATGGATACGAGTTTACTGGGGGTTCACTGTTTTAATGGGCGTAGTTATTTGTTGGTTAATGCGTGAATCCTTGAGATCTTTGGGAGATTTCTTTTCGAAAAAGCTAGGTCTGTGGAATATTTCAGCGTTATCCTTGAATGTTCTATTAAGCGGAGCTGTGTGCTTGACCGGTTTACTGTTGGTTATACCGGTGATGGAAGGTTTTACGAGTCATATCCTGACACGAGCGCACCCTTTTCCAGATAAACCAGAAATTCTGCACGAGCACACGCAGGAAAGCAGTGCTTACCCCAGTCTTTTAAGTTTAGATAAAGATAAATGGGGAGGAGATGTATTTAAATCTTTGACTCCGGTATGGTTAGACCCTAACAGATTAGATTACCGTTTATATGATTTGGACGCGACGGTTAATATTTGGTGGAGCTCGTGGTTTGATATGCCTTTAGTTAGGGGTTATCTCGATAGTCCTGGGGGAGAAAATTACAGTGGATGGCAGTATTGGATGAATGTGGTTTTGGCTAAAGACGAAATTGTAGAACGGTTAGAAATGCCTTTGGAACTAGCTAAGAATCAAGCGAAGTTCTTTATTGATTGGCATGCGATTGGATATTTGGAAGGAAAGGGAGGAGCTATAGGCCGGGATTTTGGCGTTCCATTCTCCAGCTATCTTATCGATGAAGAGATGATTAGTAAGAGTGAAGAAGTGAATATCTGGCGCCCACTTAGGGATTGGTACATAGACTTGCCTGGATTTTGGGAAACATTGGAGTATCACCAGATTAACCCTGCCAGAACATCGCCTATCTATCAGGCCACTAATGCGCCGGCGGTTTTGGTGATTGGTGATGCAGAGGCGCATAACGTTTTAATGAGAATTTTTGGCAGCTTGAACCTTAATTCACAAAAGGCAATCTTGGTGCAAGGATCTCCTCGGGTAGGTGATTATTCATTGGAAGAGTTAAATAATTTTAGGATGGTTATTTTGTACCGTTACACTAAACGTACTCAAGGGAAAGATTGGGAAATGTTGGAAAAGTATGTGGGGAATGGGGGAGTGTTATTTATTGATACAGGGGATGAGGGGCCCGAAGCTGAAGCCGAGCAACTGCCTGCTTTGTTCCCTATCTCTGCTAATACGCGCGAACCGCTTGGGAAAGAATGGGCTTTAAAAGGAGATCAGGCTTTGGAGAATTGGGGTGTGGATATTACTAAATTTACAGCCCCTATTTTTGATGATGAACCGTGGAGTTTTTCCTACGCGGAAGAGGAAGCGGTTGATAAGGGTACCCGAGTCATATTGGAAAACCACGGGAGAATAATTATGGCCGATACATCTCTTGGTAACGGGAGTGTTATATGGAGTGGCATGAATTTTCCCTATCATATCTTACGAGAGCACAATACAGAAGAACTTAGATTGTTCGAGAAGTTGTTAGAGAGAGCTGTAAGTACAGAAGAGCCTCAGGGTTTTTTGACGGGAACAGAGTTTAAGCGTGTAACTCCTGAGAAAGTGGTCATTAAGAGCAAAGATGCCGCGGCAGTTCTATTTAAGGAAGCGGGCTATGAAGGCTGGCGAGCCTCTATCAAGGCTGGTGGTGAGGAGAGAAGGTTGAAGATATATCAGGCGGGGCCGATGCAGCCAGGTTATATGTACGTGCGTGTTCCTTCAGAGTTTAGGGATAGAGATTCTGAAGTTACTTTTATCTTTACAGGCGTATGGAGGACGTGGTTGTACTATGCCATTAACTTTCTGGGGGTGTTGTTTGTGATAGATTTGATTACTGGTAAGCACGGGATAGCCTTGCTTACCAAATTTACCCTGCCCTTAAGAAGAAAGGTGGGTGAGTGGTGGGGGAAGGATGAGGAGTATTAAATAAAATCAAAACGTAAAGTTCAAAACTCAAAACTCAAAACTGAATGATTTAGCCCTTATTCATTAGGTTATTAACCAATTTTCCAAATTCTACCCCCACTTTTTCCCAATCCAGTTCTTCCGCTTGTTCTAAAGCTTCATCACTTAATTGCTGGTGGAAACCTTTATCCTTGATTAGTTTAATTAGTTGTTCGGCAAAGGCCTGAGTGTTGAATTGAGGAACTGTGATGAACCCTTTTTTAAAAACGTTTCCGAAAACTGGGAGGTCGTAACCGATAATAGGCAGACCGCAGGCCATGGCTTCGGCGGGGGCAATGCCCCAGCCAGCTTCGTGGTCACAAAACAGGAAAACTCGACTGTTTTTCAAGATCTTGAACATTTCAGGGCGTGGTAGATAGCCAAAGATTCTATAATTTGATTTACGAACCTTGCGTTTCTCAAATTCTGATTCCAATCTATGGGTGGTGTTTGCCGAGGCCTCCCCAATGATTGCCAGTTTGGCTGCAGGGTTTTTTATGCAGACCAACTCCCAGATTTTTGGGAGATCAAAGACGCCCTTGCTTGAATGCAGCCGGCCTACAAAGACGCCCGTCCATTTTTGGGATGCTTGCGGGCATTTGTATTGTAGTATCTTTAAAAAATTTATGCCTGCCCCTGAGACCTTTATCTTCTTAGCCTTGAATTCTTGCCGGATTAGTTTAGTTCTAAGTGAGCTGTTGAGAACTAGTACAAGGTCAGCTTTTCGTCTTATCATGGCTATAGATATTTGCTGGATAAGGTAAATTAGGGTATTACTGAGGAAATTACCTTCCCTGTGTAGAGGCGAGGGTGTTAGGTGGTGAATGCGGGCAATCCATTTTGTCTGTGGATAGTGTTTCTTATAAAAGTAGGCGGGGAGAACATCTGGAAATACATTGGTTGAAGAATAAACAATCCCCAGGTGCTTGCAGTTGGCGCTGGCAAGTGCTTTGAGTGAATGATAAATCCGCCACAGATAATTGAAAAGGATAACTACCCGGAATTGGCTTTCCCTGAGGGGATCTGGGGGCAGTGTAATTACGCTTGCCTTTTGGCTGTTAGTCTGCCAATGGCCCTGGGCCAGAGGGGGGATGATTACTTGAACATTAAATCCAGGAGGTAGAAATCGAAGAAGGCTCTTAATGATTTTCTCGCCGCCACTCTCGGCGGTAGAAGAAGCGTGACCGGTTTCTAGGATAATGAACTGATGTGGTTCGGGAGTTGTGCTGCTACGTTGGCTCTGGCGGTATGCCGTGCTTTGACTAACTGTTTTTTGAGTGAGACTGATAATTTTTTCGGTATGTTTTTCCCAGGTGTATTTATCTTTGACTGTCTGCCAAGCAAATTGGCCCATTTTAATGGCAAGTTGTGGGTTTTTTACCAAGCGGTTGATGTATGAGGTGAAAGCAGCTAGATCGTTTTCTAGGGGAAAGAATCCCTGTTTGTTATGCTCAAAAAGCGAGGCGGCTCCGGAGCCTTGCGGCATAACAATAGGACAGCCACAGGATGCCGCAGTTAGGGCTCCCATACCGAAGCCTTCCAAGTGAGGATGTATCCACGCCCGGGCGTGCTGAAAGAGGTCAATTTTCTCCTTTTCGTTGAAAGAGATTATGAGTTCGACGCGTGAGTCGAGCTGATATTTTCTGATTAGTTGTTTAAATGAGTTAAGATCGGACTCGGATTCCCAACCTCCGGCGATTTTGAGTGTTACCTTCGGGATAGAAGACAGGATTTCTAGTAGGAATTGAGGATTTTTTTTCATACTCCAACGGGATAAGGCTAGTAAATAAGCCCCTCGACGAGGTGGAGTTTGGAGTAGGGGAGTGCATCCAGAGGGCACGATATGGGCTTTGATGTTGTAGTACTCGTTTAATTGTTCTTGTGATATTTGCGATTGAGTGAGGACGGAGATGGCCTTGGTCAAATAACGCTTTTCTATTCGCTTGATGAATGGCACGAGTAAAGGTGAGGATAAACCGAGTCTGGTTTGACGGTAGATTTTTTTAAAAATGTATAATATGGGGTCGTAAATGAAGGCGAAATACGGGATGCCTCTTTTACAGCTGATTGCTTTGGCAGTTAAACAAGTGGTACTTCCGTGGGCGATAATGAAATCGTAATTATCTTTAAGAACATATGGGGCAAGATACGGGCTTGTCAGATGACCAGTAGAAAGGAACGAGAAAGGGGGTATTCCGAACGATCTGCGAAAGATTAAAGGGTAGGTATCAGAGAGAAATCTGACGTTTAAATCCTTTGTGAATTCATCTAGTCTTTTATCTAGGCCTTCTCTCATTAAGACGAGTACATCAACGTCGTGCCCCGCTTTTTGAAACTCTAGAGCTTCCTGGAGAGCAATTTTCTGCACTCCGCCCATAACTAGTTGATCGAGGAGGATGGCGATTCTCATAAACTTTCGAATACTTCCTGATACTTTTCTGCTGTTTTTCCCCAGGTAAATTCATGGAGGGCCCTTTTTTGGGCGTTTTTTCCCAGTGTGTCCCTCAGTTTTTGGTTTTGGATAAGTTTTTCTAGGTAGCTATTGAATTCCCGGAGGTTGTTTGCTACAAAGCCTGTTTTTTTGTGCTGGACGACTTCGTTAGCAGCGCAGAAGTTGAGTGCCAGTAGTGGTTTGCCAAAGGAAGCAGCTTCGAGTATCGGCATGCCGAAAAATAAATAGCGGTCGCAGGTAGCATAGATGTCACTTGCCTGATAAAGCTGTGCCAGCTTTTCATCTCCGCAGTTGATAATAAAACTTACTTTATCATTGGCGATTTCTTTTAGATAGTCTAAATATTTTTGTGAGCCTAGAGACCCAGCAAGAATGAGTTTCAGATTACGGTGTTGTTTGCTAAGTTCGTTAAAAGTTTTAATTAGGTGATGGAAGCCTTTATAAGGGGTGAATCGGCTGATGGAGAGAATATTAATAGCTTTTAGCTGACAGCCCCGAACCAGACCCTTCGGGACGGTACGGGGTAAACTTTTAGCTTTTAGCAGATCTGTTGGAAAGTTTGACCCGAGGTAGATGTGTGGGATTGTGCGGTTGTACAAATTCTGTGCCTCTTGACTTGTGTACTGGCTGATGGCGGTAGTTTGATTAGCTAGTTTGAAGTGGATTTTTTGAATGAAAAGAATAATTTGGTTGGCGAGCCAGTTCAAAAGTTTATCTTTAAGGCTGGGTTTCTGGTAGGGAAGTAGTTTTTCGAGATAAGCGTCTAATTGAGTGCCGTAGTAAGTGGAGATGGCGGGCAGGCGAGTCAGCTTAGTGCCAATGAGTAGCGGTAGCATACAGTGCGTAGATAAGATTTGTGGCTGGTCTAGCCGGATGAGTTTGCGGACTTTTAGACTTGTGAGCCATCTGCCAATTAGTGGTGTTGAATTTGTTTTAAGCAGGTTAACGCGCACATTATTTTTTTCTAAATCTTTTTGCACACCAGGATCCAAGTTTTGATTGGTGGCGTAAAAAGTAACCTGATTGTTTTTGGCTAGAGCTTTAGCTAACTCTATGGGTGCACGAGCGCCAGATTTAGCATTACAAATTTCTGCGACGACACCGATTTTCATTCAATGAGGCCAAGTCCGATGTAACATCGGACTGTTGGCCGAATTAATCCTCCGAAGCTAACCCACAAATGAGTTTCTTGTAGCTAATAACTTAGCGATGATAACAGGTTTTGGCTCGACAGGCGCATCTAGCGAAGGAGGAATAGGATATAAAAATTTCGACTAGATTCAATTACTTTCTCACTATTCTTTCTCCCACTTCTCCAAACGTATTGTGCACTAGTTCAATCTGCGGCGTGTTTTTGGTGAAAATGGCCGTGTCTCCAATGTCACTAAAAATATTGTATTGGAAGGCGATAAGGTTGCTATTAATTGCCTGTACCGCATAATCTTGAATAGAGTTAAATTTGTTTGCCCATAGAATGATGTGATTTGAATTTTCTATAAAGATTCCCTGGTCTTCAAAATAGTTTTGGCTAATTACAACGTATGGCCTGTCCGAATCTTTAATTGTGATATAAGGGAGAGCTCCGCCTCTAAAGATGTTATTAGTGATTCGTGTGCCAAATTGATCGAGGTCTGCTAGATAGATAGGGAGATGAAAATTATCTTCAATAAGATTGTGTTCAATGATGAATTGAGGTACTAAAGAAGATTCATTTCCATCTAGATCGATATATTTTTGGTTGTGGGAT
>JAHJGY010000023.1 GCA_018824115.1 Patescibacteria group bacterium | reverse complement strand
CTCATCTTCGTAGTGTTTCAAAACAGTGTTAGAAGTGCCAATTCTAAATCCGGCTTTTCGGAGGCGATCATCGAGATCATAGTCTTCGGCCGAGACCAAATTCCCATCGTAACCGTTAATAGAGAGGAAATCCCTTGTTGTAATAAATCTTGACGCAACCAAATGCTTTTCGTTGCGAGCGATTCTCTTCTCAAGGTCACGGCATTTTGCCCAGAAATTTGGGGACGGATTTCTTTCTGGTATTGACAGGGCGGAATAATTGCCACTTAAGCATTCATGGGTGTAAGTTGATAAGGCATCGGAAGAGAGTTCCATATCGGCGTCTAAGATGAGTAGATATTCGCCTCTAGCTTTGTGTGCAGCGAAGTTGCGTTGTGCACTTCGTTCTGGGCCTTTGATAAAGACATTGTCTGTGTATTGTTTAGCAATAGAAACTGTAGAGTCGGAAGAAAAGTTATCGACAATGATGATTTCGTAGTGGGAATATGTTTGCCCACGAATACTGTCTAATAATCTTGGTAGGTTGGCTTCTTCGTTCTTGGTTGAAATGATGATGGAAATCAACGGTCTCTGTGGCATTTTTATATGTAATTTGGTCATTGATTAGTTGTTAGGTCAATTCTCTAAACAGGTTCCTGATCCCATACAAAACCCTCTCTTTATTTAATCTTGATATCAGGGCTGTGATGTGACTCGGTCTTAAGTAAAACTTATTGTACGCCATTGCTTGATATTCTAACAATTTCTCGTGCGGTAATTGCTCTAATTCTAGGCTTTGTCCTATTTGCTTGCCATATACATGCCAATCTTTTGTAAGAACTTTTAACCCTCCTACATTATTTCTTGCCATTTCAACTATTTCGGTGCCCGGAAAGGGGACTAAGATTGCAAAGGTAGCATATTTTGCTGGCAGAGAACGGGCAAGACTGATTGTTTTTTTGATGGTGGCCTCGGTTTCAAATGGGTGCCCCAGAATAAATTCTGCTTCGGTGGTGATGCCGACTTTTCTACAGAGATCAAATGCCCGCTTTATCTGTTCAATGGTGATTTTCTTGCCTATTATGTCTAGTATTTTTTGATCTCCTGACTCTACGCCTATGCCTAGATAATCACAGCCCGACTGTTTCATTAAGATTAATAGCTTTTCGTCGAGAACGTCTACACGACCACCGGAAGACCAAGTAATTTTCTTATGCAAGTTTCTTCTTATCAATTCTTGGCACATCTCCGAAGCGATCATTTTGTTAATCGCGAAAGTGCCTTCGATAAAGTGGATTTTATTTGCTCCGAAAACCTCAACATTTCTTTGAACTTCGTCGACAATACGTTGTGGACTTTTAAAGCGGACAGTGCGTCCCATGGTGCGAAAACAAAAAATACAACTGAAGGGACAACCCCTGGCACCTTCTACGGGCAATTCCATGGATCCCGTCTTTTTCCCAAAACCACCTATTAGATCCGACCCTTTATACTTTTGTAGGTCAAAGAGCTGCCAGTCAGGGTAAGGGAGTTTATCGATGTTCTCGATAAGTTTTCGTGGACTGTTGAGCTGAATGTTTGACTTGGAACGGTATGAGATTCCTGGTATTTCTGCTAGTCGATTAATATTCTTACTAACCTCCAGCATTGTTTGCTCTCCTTCCCCAATAACGGCAATGTCGAAGGAGGAGAATTCTTGTAAGGTTTCACGGGGAATAGCTGAAGCGTGAGGCCCTCCGATAATAACTTTAGTGGTCGGGATGACTGACTTAATCCATTGGGCGGTGGCTGCCGCATCGTGTATTTCGCTGGTATAGGCGTGAAGCCCTGTTAATACTGGATTTAGCTTACATAATATACTTTCAATATCTTTTTTAGCCTGGGTAACCGGATCAACAATAGATACTTCGACCTGATTATCTCGAAGATAGGCAGCGATAGAGGCGATCCCAAGTCTTAGGATCCGCGATTCCATCTCTAATTTATCAGTGCGGGTCTCGACTATTGGGCCGTTGAAAAGCAATACTTTGAAGGACATCTAGGGTTATTTTAGCACTTTTATCCCAAGAATATTGTCTATTCCATTTTTGAGCTCCTAAGCTTAACTGTTCTCGTAGCTTGCTGTCTGTAATTATTTTTTTGAGATTGGAGGCGAGGCATTCTGGCGTGTTCTCTTGACATACTATTCCCGTTACGTAATTTCTTACGGCATTTCTTAATCCGGGGGAATTATAAACCACTGCTGGCGTACCGCAGATACCTGCCTCGATGATGTTAAGTCCCCAACCTTCCCGGGCGGAGGTAGAGGTAATAATCCAAGCCCGTTGTAGAAGTTCGGTTTTTTTCTTCTCGTTAACATACCCATAAAAGGTTATTTTGGATTCTAGGCCTAAGTTCTTCACGAGCTTTTTCATCTTGTTTTCATACTTTTGTTCTCCTCTTCCTACGATCCAAAGTTGAGTATCTAGGTTCCGGCTTAAAAGGTAAAAGGCTTTAATAGTTAATTCTATTTGCTTAATCGGTGCCAGTCGGTTTAGGCTAATTAAGGTCCTAATTTTTTCCTTGGGGTAGGGAGCGGGTGGGAGATTGATATTTGTAGCCAAAGGAAAGATAGTGACGTTTTCGATTCTCGAAGTTTTAAGTTCGTCGTATGTTGATTGGGCAGCGGTTAAGAAAGGTATCTGTCGGTAGAGCGCGAGGTATAGGGTTTCAGTTAGATGACCAATTGTACTTAGCGGGAAGAAAAGGTTTATATCCCAAAGATTTTTGGCAATTTCGAAAATGAGGGCTACTTTTGGTTCTTTTACATAAAGGGGGGTGAAGAAGGGAACCCAGTGTATTTGGTCAATAACAATGTCGATTTTTCCCTTGAGGTATCTTTGGTAATACCAAAAGGCCCACAAAAAGTGGGTTGTTTCCGGTCTACCTTGCCGAATGATGTTGACGCCGTCTAGTTGCTCTTTGTCTTTGGCATCAGGGAAAGAAGAGGAAAGGAGTGTTACCGAATGACCTTTTTGAACCCATATTTTAGCCAGTGCATGTGTGGCAACCTCCGCGCCTCCTGATGTTGGATTATTTATGTCTTTCCAGTTGAAAATGAGGATGCGCATCAGAGTGTTGAGGCGGTTTAATCTGCTTTAACAACCGTGAGAGATTCGGTTTGTGCGAGTTGGTTTCTAGGCAGCTGGTTTTTTGTATAGTGCTTGCAGATTTTATCGCGGTAAAAAATTGCCGCAGTGTCTTTTAAGGAGTTAAAGATTGCACTTAGCCCAACGGTACTACCAATCGGTTGGTGAGTGAGGACGATAGGCGCTTCGATAATTTTTGTAAACCCGTTCTGATGGGCGGCTACGAGCAGTTCGACATCGAAGGTCCATTTCTTTATCGTTAATTTGGGTATGATTTCGTCAAGCACTTTTTTCCTGAAGACCTTTAACCCGAGTTGAGTGTCTCTGATATTTAATTGGAAAAGGAGCCTAGTTAAATATTGATAGGTTTGACTCATTATTCTTCTTGACAAAGGGTAGTTTGTTTGGGAGTCTGGATGGCGCCGCGATCCGACAACTATATCGGCGTCGTGATGTACAAGGTATTCGATAAGGAGATGAATTTGGCGAGGATGAATATCAAGATCCGCGTCGAAGAATATTACTGGATCCCCAGTAGCTTTAGTAGAGCCATAACAGATAGCAAACCCCTTGCCGACATTTAATGGATAACTAATGATGCGGAAGTGCTGTTGGCGAGAAGAGTTCACGTATTCGAGTGCTTTCTTGAGGGTATTATCTTGACTGCCATCGTTGACGATGATGACTTCATAATTGTAGGGAAGACGCTCTAATTCTTTGGTAAGAAGTTTGAGACACTGTTTGAGATGGGGGCCTTTATTATAAGCAGGAATGATAACGGAGATTTTTTTGAAATCATTCTTCATCTCTTGCGTCATTACAGATCATTATATGCACGGTAATTTTGCAATTGCAAGAGGGGGTTGATAAAATTGGCCTTCTTGGTGTAATATACAGGTGATTTGCCCTGATACCAGAGCCGCCGGGGGCGGCACGGTACAGGGCTCAATTCGGTTACCAGAGAAACCTGCGCCGACGGCTTGGTTTTTCTGAACCTCATTGGGGGGTCGTGGCGCAGTTGGCTAGCGCGCTACCATGGCATGGTAGAGGCCGCGGGTTCGAATCCCGCCGACTCCACCACCGCGCAAAGTTTTACGTGGGTAGAGAATTAACGTGGTATGGAGAAATATAATCCTTCACAAATTGAACCCAAATGGCGTAAATTATGGGCAGAGACAAAGCTGTATCAGACCGACATAAAAGCTGCCAAAAACCCCTATTATAACCTCTGGATGTTCCCTTACCCTTCAGGCGCGCGGATGCACGTTGGTCATGCGTATGCTTCAACTGGTGCTGATATCCATGGCCGGTTTATGCGGATGAATGGCAGGGAAGTATTTCAGCCGATGGGGTTTGATGCTTTTGGAATTCATGGAGAAAACTATGCAATAAAAGTTGGACGGCATCCAAAGGAGTTGATGGATGAGCTGTGTGATAGATATCGGGATGAACAATTTAAACGCATGGGGCATGGTTATGACTGGTCGCATGAGGTAAGAACGTATGATGCCGACTATTATAAGTGGACCCAGTGGATTTTTCTCAAGTTGTATAAGTATGGGCTTGCGGAGAGGAAAAAAGCTTCGGTAAACTGGTGCCCTTCCTGTAAGACAGTATTGGCAGACGAGCAAGTACTCTGCGGGAGCTGCGAGAGGTGCGAGGCGATTGTGGAGTCTAAGGAGTTAAAACAGTGGTTTTTCAAAATAACGAAATACGCAGACCATCTACTTGACAATTTGCAAGTTATAAACTGGCCGCAGAAAATAAAGGTGATGCAGATAAATTGGATTGGACGTAGTGAAGGAGCGAAAATCAATTTTCCAATTTTCAATTCTCAATTTTCAAATAAGAAGGAGTTCATTGAAGTGTTTACCACGCGGCCGGATACTTTGTTCGGAGCAACGTTCTTTGTTTTGGCGCCAGAGTCGGAGTGGGTAGATAAACTAACGACCAATGATCGAAAACGTGAGGTCGGGAATTATGTGAGGAGAGCAAAGAGTCTAACGATGCAGCAACGGGCCCAACAGAAAGAAAAGACTGGTGTATTTACTGGGAGTTATGTGGTTAATCCGGTTTCGGGTGAAGAAATTCCGGTTTATGTCGCTGATTATGTACTCTTTGAATACGGCGGTGGAGCTGTAATGGGGGTTCCGGCGCATGACCAGCGTGATCATGAGTTTGCCAGGAGTTTTGATTTACCAGTTGTAGAAGTGATATCTTCGGATTCAAGTGTGTCGGATCAAATTTCGCAGGAGGTATATGCGGGGGAGGGGACACTAATAAACTCTGGGCAGTTTAATGGGATGAATTCAGTTGAAGCCCGAAAGAAAATAATGACAATGTTAGAAGAAAAGGGCTGCGGGAAAGAAGACGTTCAGTATAAACTGCGCGATTGGTGTATTTCTCGCCAGCGGTATTGGGGAGCTCCGATACCGATAATTTATTGCGAGAAGTGTGGTGAGGTATCAGTGCCGGAGGGAGAATTACCTGTTTTACTTCCTGACACAGAAGATTGGCGGCCAACCGGTACAGAAGAATCGCCATTGGCAGCGATAGAAGGGTTTGTCAATACTACCTGCCATCAGTGTGGGGGGTCAGCCAAGCGAGAAACTGATGTCTGCGATACCTTCTTAGATTCAGCTTGGTACTACTATGCTTACCCAGCTTATGCTGGGCAACGAATAATTGCGAATAGAGAGCGAATAACTACGAATAAGATAAGTCTTCCCGTGGATGAAATGGAAGATTATCCTTTTCAGCCCGATATTCTCAAAAAATGGTTGCCGGTGGATATGTATGTAGGAGGGGCAGAACATGCGGTGTTGCATTTGATGTACACGCGTTTTTTAACAATGGCCTTTCAGGATTTAGGGATTATTGGATTCGATGAACCTTTTGAGAGATTTTTTGCTCATGGCCTGATTACCAAAGATGGTGCAAAGATGAGCAAGTCCAAGGGCAATATTGTTAATCCTGATGAGTATATTGAGAAATACGGTGCGGATGCTTTCCGTACATACCTGATGTTCCTTGGTCCGTACGGGGCAGGTGGAGATTTTACAGATAGCGGCTTGAATGGAATGGTGCGTTTTCTAAGAAGAGTTTGTGAGGTAGTTTGCGGTGATGTGAAAGCCGAGTCATTATCAAAGGAAAGGTTGCGGTTAATGCATCGGACAGTGAAAAAGGTTACCGAAGATGTTCGAGACTTTTCTTTTAATACGGCAATTGCGGCATTAATGGAGTGGGTGAAAAAAAGTCAAAAATCGGAGGAAAATAGAAGTGTCGAGGATAACACGTTTTCTAGAGAGGAAGCCGAGGTTATGTTAAAGCTGTTGGCTCCTTTTGCCCCGCATATAACCGAGGAGCTATGGCAGTTGCTTAATGGGTCTGATGTCAAGCAGTTTACTAAGCATCGATCAGTTCATTTCCAGGACTGGCCAGTCTATGACCCAGCATTTATCAAGGCAAAAGAGGTAACGATGGTTGTCCAGGTAAATGGTAAGTTAAGGGGCAAGGTTGAAGTATTGTCTGGTATTGACGAGGGTAGGGCAAGGGAATATGCGCTGCAGAATGAGTCGGTTAGGAAATTTATGCAAAACAAGAAGGTTAAACGTGTTATTTACGTACCCGATAAATTAATTAATTTTGTGGTTTGATGCCCAAAGAAAATCCCGTTGATGAAGTCCTTTCTGAGTTAATCAAAAAGTACTGTAAGGAGCTGGGGATATTTTTGGTCGTTGTAATTGTCGCTGGCGGGTTGTTTCTTTCTTATTTGCTTTCCCAACAGAGTAGGAAACAAGAAATTGAGATAAAAGACAGTAGTGAGGTTTTATCAGTTGTTGAAACTGCCGAGCAAGCGGTAGTGAAAATAGTTGTTGATGTTTCGGGGGCGGTAGGTAATCCTGGCGTTCACAAACTAGAGGAAGGGAGTCGAGTTCAAGAGGCGGTTGATGCCGCCGGCGGGTTTTCTAATCAAGCGGACTTGGATTTCGTGGCCAAGAATATTAATTTAGCGCAGAGGTTATCCGATGGAGAGAAAGTTTATATCCCTACCAAAGAAGAAACTCAAGAGAGTACGGCTGTTGAGGGGTTGTCTCAGGGGTTAATTAGTGGTGTAGAGACAGGGGCCGAAGCTGTTCAGTCCAGCACTGAAAAGAAAGTTACACAAATTTTGGGAAAGATTAGTATTAATACTGCTTCGCGGGTAGAATTGGAAAGTTTGTCAGGAATTGGCCCGGTTTATGCCCAAAGAATAATTGACGAACGTCCTTTTAGTACTATCGAGGACATTATGCGCGTTAATGGCATTGGCCCCAAGACTTTTGAGAAGATAAAGGGGAGAATAACCATGTAATTATGCCTCTAATCTTAGTCATAGGCCTATCTCTTATTGGTGGTATTCTAGTTTCCTCAGCCCTCACTTCCATTTTCCATTCTTTAGTGTTCCCGCTAATGATTGTGTTGATAGCTTTGATTGCGTGGTCCTTCCGTTTCGAACGTCAAGTTCTTGTTACGGGATTGTCGGTATCCTGTTTTCTCTTGGGCGTGATTCGTTACCAACAGTGGACCCCAGGCCCAAATGTGGGTTCTGACTGGATCCAATTCTATAACAGAAACGAAGTTGTTTTAGAAGGCATTGCGGTAGAACCACCAAATCAAACTGGTAGGGTAGCTAGAGTTGTAATTGTTCCCCGTCAGATTAGTGTTCCTCAACATGAAAGTGATACACCAGTGAGTCATACCGACTTGAGAGGCAGGGTTCTGCTAGTCTTTAGAGCTGGCGCGGAGGAAATTAAGTATGGTGATAGATTGAGGTTAAGGGGAGAGTTGCGGGAACCGCCCGAGATTGAAGGGTTTTCCTACAAAGAGTATTTGAGTGTCGGGGGAGTTTATTCGTTAATGGAGTTTCCAGATGAAATTCAAATTGTTGCTCGGGAACAGGGCAATTTCGTTTTTGCCTTCTTATACTGGTTGCGTAATAAGCTCCTAGAAAAGCTGGAAGTGTATTTTCCAGAACCGCATGCCTCGCTTCTAGCAGGGATTGTTCTGGGAGTTAAAAGAAGTTATACGGATTCTTTTTACGAAGCGATGAGGGTAACAGGGGTTTTGCATGTAATTGTTGCCTCTGGATTTAATATTAATATACTTATGAACAAAACAGCGGTTGCTGTTGCTGGGCTTAAGCGTTGGAAACAAACAATAATTCTTGCCGTTGTAATTATTGCTTATACGGTTATTGCTGGGTTCGAACCTCCAATTGTTCGTGCCGCAATTATGGGCGCAATTACCTATTTAGCACTTATTACTGGCAGGCGAAAACATGGACTGTTAGCGCTATTGCTTGTAGCTGCAGCAATGTTGGTTTTTCGCCCTGTGTTGTATAAAAGTCTAAGTTTTCAGTTGTCTTTTGGGGCTACATCTGCCTTGGTTTTGATAAACCCTTATTTTCGGGGTCGATTTCCTTTCCTGCCAAGAGAGGTTGGAGATGCGTTAGGGACGACTTTAGCAGTGCAAGTAATGTTGATCCCTTGGATAATATACAAATTTTCGTCGGTCTCTTTTATTGCTCCGTTGGCAAATATGTTAGTTTTGCCAATGATAGGAGAAGTGATGCTGTATGGGTTAATCTGGCTGATTTTCTCTTTTTTTATGCCGGCGGTTTTGACGAGCTTTTTATCCTGGTTTTTGTGGGTTGTTATGGAGTATTTTGTTAGAATGGTTAGGTTCTTTGGTAATTTCTCATGGGCTGGAGCGGGGGGCGTTAAGGTTAATCTATGGCTGGTAATGGGGTATTACTTGATTCTGGCCTGGCTATTGTGGAAGATGAGGAAAAAAGTAGTAAGTAGCGAGTAGTAAGCTATGGATTTACGGAGATTAAGCGATAAAACAAACGATTTTCTTTTTACTAAAATTACCTACCAGCGTTTTCTATTTGCCTTGGTCTTTATCGCGCTCTTTATCTGGCTGGCGATATTTACCTGGCCTAATAGAGAGCTCCACCTCTATTTTCTTGCTGTTGGGCAGGGCGATAGTGTATTTATTCGCACTCCAGATAATTACAAAATACTAATTGATGGTGGACCCGATTTAACGATATTAGAAAAACTATCTGCGGCTTTACCCTTTTATGATCGGGAGTTAGACCTGGTTGTTCTTACGCACCCTCATGCCGATCATGTAAATGGTTTGAGTGCTGTTTTGGCAAAGTATAAGGTAGACAAAGTCATTTATAATCCAGTGCCTTACAAGTCTTCGCAATACCAACTTTTTAAAGATAAGGTTAAGGAATTGGGAATCAAGGCGGAGACGTTTACCAAAGGGCAGGTTATTGAATTCGGTGACGGCGTTAAGCTAACTTGCTTCTGGCCTTTAGGGCAAGAGACATTTGCAGAGTTATCTGATGTAAATGCCGCCTCGATAGTTGTTTTAGCACAGTACGGAGAATTTTCTGCTTTACTTACTGGTGATGCGGAATTTAGTCAGATTCCGCAGTTAGAAAGTCAAGCTTGGCCTCGAGTACAAGTTCTTAAAGTTCCGCACCAAGGTAGTAAAGGAGCGGTTACTGAGAAAGTACTGGCCCAGTTAAAGCCGGATTTGGCAGTTGTTTCTGTCGGCGAAAATAAGTTTGGTCATCCGGTTAAGTCCGAGATTGAGAAGTTGCAAACTTGCGGATCTGAGATTGTTAGGACAGATCTAGTGGGCACGATTGAGGTTGTTACTAACGGGAAAAGGTGGTACTATGTGATTGAGAAATGGAAGTAAAGATGAAGACTTTTGAGAAACAGAAACATAAGCCAGTTTCCCCCTTTGCTGGATTAATTGATAAATCCAGTATTAAGTGTCAACTTCAGTTCTCTTTGGCGGAGGCTTTGAGGCAAGTGTTTCAGGTTGAACTGGAGCCAGAAAAGATTACTCTAGAGCATCCAAGCGATGAAAATTTTGGGGATTATTACTCCAATATTTGTATGGTTCAAGCGAAGAAGATAGGGGAAGAGCCGGGACAGATAGCAGAGAAACTCAAGAACAAAATTTTAAGGGACAAGAATCTTAAAGAGTTTATCTCTTTGGTGGAAGTGGCTGAGGGCGGGTTTTTGAATTTTAGGCTGACTAAGAATTGGTTGCTTGACCAACTTAGAGAGATAGTTGAACAGGGCGATAGATACGGAAGTACAGAGCTTGGAAAAGGACGTAAAGAGATGGTGGAATTTAACCAAGCGAATACGAATAAGCATTTTCATGTGGGTCATTTACGAAATACGTGCTTGGGAGAGTCGGTTTGTCGAATTCTAGAGTTCAATGGGTTTAAAATATGGAGAACGAGTTTTCAGGGAGACATTGGCTTGCATATTGCGAAAACAATTTGGGCGGTTAGGCGCTTTGGGGTTGAGGATAAAGTTACTGGATTGCAGGGTGAGGAGTTCATGAATTTTATATCGGAAATATATGTGAAGGGGGCTAATGCGTATAAGAAGATTCCAGAGGCTAAGGAGGAGATTGCCTGTTTAAATAAAGAGATATATAAGGCTAAGGAGCTAGGCGAGGGGAAAATATTTGAGATTTGGCAGTTAAGTAAAGAAAAGGCATTAGCCTACTTTGAGGAGATTTATCAAAGGCTAGGAACGTTTTTCGACAAGTTGTATTTCGATAGTGATGTTGTAGCTGGCAAAGAAGATGTATTAGCGGGTTTAGATAGAGGAGTTTTTGAAAAAAGCGAGGGGGCAATAATTTTCCCCGGGGAGAAGTATGGGCTTCATACCAGGGTTTTTATCAATAATCGAGATGTGCCTACCTATGATGCAAAAGATATTAGGTTAGCTCGGATGAAAACGGAGGATTTTGATTTTGGACATTGTATATTCATTATTGGCGAGGAACAGAAAGAGTATTTGCGGGTAATATTTAAAGCTTTGGAGTTGCTAGGGATAGTTGAGCTGGGCAGTTACTATCATCGTTACTATGGATTTGTTAATTTAGGTTATAAGGGGAAAATAGTAAAAATGTCTTCTCGGTTTGGTAATGTAGTTACTACGGTTGACTTAATTAATGAGGCGAAATTAAAAATTCGAGAGTATCTTGAGGGTAGTGGCAAAGAGTATATGGAAGATGAAATAAATCAGGTTGTAGAAAAGGTTGCCGTTGGGGCTTTAAAGTACTCGATGCTTAAGATTGAGCCAGGAAAATCGATAGCTTTTGATCTAGATAAGAGCATATCTTTTGAAGGAGATTCGGGTCCTTATCTGCAGTATACTTATGCTCGGGCTAAATCAATACTAAGGAAGGTGGATTTGGAAGAAGGTGTACTAGCGAATTTTAATTCGCTAGTAGGGTATTTCGAAGAGCGTGAAATGGCCGCAGTACCATGCGATATACGGCAAGGTTTCGCTATAACAAACGAGGAGGAAGCTCTACTGCGGTTGTTTTATAGGTTTCCAGAGGTAGTAAATGAAGCAGCTAGAAATTTGGAGCCTCACCGCTTGACTCCATACTTGTTTAATTTGGCCCAGAAGTTTAACACTTTTTACCAGAAGGTGCCGGTGTTGAAGGCAGAAACTGAGGAATTGCGATACCTACGGTTGCTAATGACCATGACGACAGCCCAGGTTATTAAGAATGGATTAGGCTTGCTTGGAATTGATGTACTGGAGGAGATGTGAAATAAGTAGCGAGTATTGAGTATAAAAAGATTCCTGGATCCGAATACATACCCACTCAATACTATATGCTAAGGTGTCAGTGGGTATCAAAACATATCATGTTTTCACGTAAGAAGGGTCGTGGACGGCCGCCAAAATACAAGAGAAGGAATATGATAATTGTCCGCCTGGCAATTCTATTGCTTGTTGGTGTTATTTGTGTGGCAACTTTGTATAAGTTAGATGTTCTTAGTAACGAAAAGGTGGTGGATTTTGGGAAAGGTGTTCTGGGTACAGTTTCATCGAAAGAAGGATATGAAATTAGTTGGAGAGAGAAGTTTAGAGATATCTTACAGAAGATTTTGGCTACATCTAAGAACTCAGTACTAACTAAATTTAAAGAGTCATTAGAAATTGAAGAAGATGAGGTTAGCTTTAGTTTTGCGTTAGTTTCTGATTCCCATGAAGATGTCAGCTTCTTTCCCAAGGTACTCCAAAAGGTAAGTGATTATCAAGTTGATATATTAATCCATCTCGGGGATCTTTCCAATGCTGGTAGTTTAGTTAAGCTGCGGCAAGCAAAAGACTTTTTAGATCAAAGTGGATTAAACTATCTGGTTATTCCTGGAGATCACGACCGTAACTGGGTGCCAAATCATGATTTACAAAACTTTGTGGAAATATTCGGGGAAACCACGTATAAAAACTTCGTTTACGAGGGCATTTGCTTTATCTTGCTAGATAATAGCGATCATGAGTTAGGCGTTGGCACGGGGCAGATGAAGTGGTTAAAAGGGTCGCTTCTGGAAGCTAATCGATTGCCGATAGAAACGATTTTAGTATTTACCCATATTCCCTTATATAATGGGGTGTTCCCGGACAAGGTGATGGGTTATAGCTCATCAAATGCGGAGGTCAGCCAGCAGCGCGAGGAGCTGCTAAGCCTGTTCGAGGATTTTGAGGTAGATTATCTATTTTCCGGTGATGTTCACCACTTTTCTCAATATTTTGAGCCAGAGAGTCGTCTAAAAATGGTGACAGTTGGTGCAGCCTGTGGTGAAGATTGCAAGAATTTTTTACCCCAATTCGTAGTAGTGACTGTTTACAAAGATGGTAGAATTGAGATTGTGCCTAAGCCTTATAAGGGGCTGGAGGACATTAGGTAATTTTCAATTTATGAAACTATGTCGATTAGAAAAGAAAGGACATTCATAGCAATTAAGTCGGATGGTATTCAACGTCATTTGATTGGTGAAGTGATTAAACGCTTTGAACGGCGGGGAATGAAGTTGGTGGCTTGTAAGATAGTGGTACCAACCGCTGGGCATCTAGCCAAGCAGTACCCAGATAAAGAATGGTGGTATCGTAACGTTGGTGAAAAGACCTTGCAGAGCAGGAGGGAAAAGGGGATCGATGATGATCGAGACCCGGTCGCGATTGGCAAATGGGTTAGGCAAATGATAATTGGTGATGTACAAGGAAAACCGTTTTTAGCTATGATCTGGGAAGGGGCACATGCGGTAGCCTTGGGCCGGAAAACAGCTGGATCTACCAATCCTTTAGATGCGGATGTGGGTACGATCCGGGGTGATTTTACGGTGGAGTCATATGAGGTGGCAGACCATTTGGAGCATCCGATTCGTAACATTCTTCATGCGTCTGGATCTGTTGATGAAGCTGAGAAGGAGATCGCCATATATTTCCAGGAGTCAGAGATAGTCAATTATCCGTTGATTACAGAGGAGGTTCTATATGGAAATGACTGGGGGAAAAGCGGAAATACTAGGTTGAAGAAAACCAAATAAAGCTTCTTCTCACCTTCTGATTACCTCTGCTAGTGTTTTAATTATCCTGACTACAGCTCCGGCTGGGGCAAGAGAGTAAACAGTCCTTTCGTTATGGATGGCCGTCTGAGGCACCCTTTTAATAATTACTTCGCCGTCGGTATTAGTGGAATATTTGGCAATCAGATTAAGCTCGATTTTCTCGCCCTTGAATTCTTCACATGGAACATCAGTACGAAGGAAGGCATATTGTTTTGCTGATAGTTGTGTTTGGAGCAGGGTTGAAACTTGCTTAAACTTTTTTCGTCGTTCGTAAACTGCTTGGACTAATTTGCCAAGTTGATCAAGCTGATGGTCCCCCTTTTTATATTCGAGGGGGATGGCGCATTTAGGGCAGAAGGCTACGTAAGCCCGCGTTTTCTGGTCATAGGCAATTTTTTCTGCCGTAGGGGTGAGAATACTGCCCGAATATTGACATTGAGGGCAGACTCTCCGTGAGACTAAGCGAGCATCCAGAATTTCATCGGCTAGGTCAATTTCCAGAAATATCACTTTATACCCCCGTTTGCTAAGTATTCTACCTTTCTCTATTACAATAGGGATTTGCTCCTTTTCTCTTGGTAGCCCATCAAAGAGAATCGATTTATTAGAGGGGAGGTTATTGATTAGATGCTCGAACACTTTCCTAACACTGGTTAGGGGGAGTAGCTTAGCCACAGAGCAAGTTTGCAGATCGACTACTGTTTCTTGGCCCCACTTATCAACGAGGGGCTTTTTATTTTTTTTGATTTCTTCTTTCAAGTAGCGGATAGTTTCTCCAAAGCTGACATTGTCGAACTTATTTGGAAATATTTCCTCGAGGTGGGTAGAATAGAGGTTTTTACCAACAATTTTTTTTGAGAGGAGGAAAATAAAAAGGTTATGTGTATCAAGGTGATCTCTCAGTTTTTTAAAATCAGATCCCGAGCGTTTTTTGATATATTGAATTGCTTTGGCGAATTCGGGGTTCATCTTTTGAGGAATTGTAACAAAGAGGGGGCTATGCTCTCAACTCTTGCAAGATTTTTAGATAACTTTGATAGCGATATTGGTTAATTTCACCCCGCTGCACGGCGTTTTTGACGGCACAGTTATGTTCGGCATCATGTAGGCAATCGAGGTATTTACAATAAGTTTGAAAAGTGACAAATTCGGGGAAATAGGTGCGTAGGCTCTTTTTCTTAATGTGAGATAGGCCGAGGGAGCGGATTCCCGGTGTATCAATGATGTAAGAGTCCTTTGTGATGGGATAAAGGTTAAATGACGTGGTGGTATGTTTTCCCTTGCCTGTTTTTTTACTTACCGAGGAAGTTTTTAAGTTAAGGTTTTCTTTTAGAGCGTTAATTAGGGATGATTTTCCGACTCCGCTGTGCCCGAGAAAGACGCAGGTTGAATTTTGAACAGCGTTTCTTAATGTTTCAACTCCCTTACCGGAAATAATGGATGTTTCAATGATAGGAATACCTAATTCTTTCTGATACCAACTTAAGATGGGGTGTCTCTTGGTAGAAAGGTCGGTCTTATTTAAGCAGATGATCGGTTTAACATTACCGTGTTCACAGATAATAAGATAGCGATCAATAAATCGGGGTTGAAAGTGAGGTTGTTCAGTGGAAGCAACGATAATAGCAATATCTACATTTGCCGCTAGTACTTGCTCCTTTTCAGCCTTTTTTCTCGCTCGGTCCCCCCGGGCTCGCGAGAGGAAGTTCCGACGAGGCAGGCGGTAGCGAATAAAGTAATTGTATTCTGATTTTTCTATTTCGACCTCATCACCGACAGTTATGGAGCTAATGTAAGTTCCCGGAATTGATGAATGAAGAGTTGCATTAGTGATTTTATGATCTTTTAGCACAGAAATCAGACCACGATTATTGACAGCGACAGTTCCTTGGAAGGCGTTTTTCCCAGTCCAATTTTTATATTGTTCCCAATCAATTCTGACTGGGTGTTGTATTTTGGTCACGTACTCTATTTTACCAGGAGTGTGTGGGAAACGCGGAGTGGCCACGTGATAAATTCTGGCGATATTTAAACGTGGTGGTCGGGGTGACAGGACTTGAACCTGCGACCTCGGGCTCCCGATGCCCGCGCGCTAGCCGACTGCGCTACACCCCGGTATATTTAATATCTGGTGCCCTAGACAGGAATTGAACCTGTAACCTTCCCCTCCCGCCCGCCTTGCTTCGCAACGCGAAGCGGGCGCGGTAGGATGGGGATATCCCTAATCACGTTCTAAACGAATCTTATTTACTTGGCGCTCCCGGGAGGATTTGAACCCCCGACCTGGTGCTTAGGACGCACTCGCTCTATCCACTGAGCTACGGGAGCTGAATGGGGCTTGGTTGGTGTGCTGAGCACCATAACTACGTTAAGTGTGGTCGGTACGCTGAGCGCACCATGACCACGCTTAGCGTGGTCGGGGTAGCCGGACTTGAACCGACGACCTCACGCACCCCATGCGTGCGCTCTATCCAACTGAGCTATACCCCGCCTATTCATTAGCATATTCTATCATTGCAGGCTTTACCTTTCAAATGATTTGAATTCCTATTCGACTTAGCACCATTCCTGGAAACACTAAAAGATATTAATTGCCGTGAGCCCTTAGCAACACGCGAGTTATAAGACGTGCATGTTTCGCAAGGTAGGCGCTAGTCAAAATGCCGTATTGCCAGTTAGTATTCAAAGTTGGTAACATGTGTTAGTTATAACAATTAGGATATGAGGCGGTATTTCTCGGCAGCTGAAAAATTAAAGATAATTGAGCTGGTAAAAAATCAGGGAGTATCTGTGTCGGATGCCTGTCGGAAGTCTAGAATAGCAAGAAAAACATTTTATGGTTGGTTAAAAAGATATAGAAGGGAAAGGGCGGAGGGAAAGGAACTAACAGCAAGGTATGTGTCGGGTGGGGAGCACTGGAAATCACTTGATGCAAAACTTGAAGGAAAAATCGTTAATCTGGCAGTTAAAGATCCTAGGAACTCAGTACATAAGATAGCTAGGGTTCTGCCAACGATTAGTAACACAGGAGTGCAGAAAGTTTTAGAAAGAAATGGGTTGAGCACGCGCGGGAAGAGGGAGATATTTGCCCAGCAAGTAAGGAATGGGGCAGTGGAATATCCCTTGCCGTTGTCCACGAAAATCCATTATTTCCTTCGGGAGTTACCGGCATACCCGCACATATTTGATAATCAGGCAGTACGACGTTGGGGCATACTAGCCTTTTCCACAGTTTTGTTGACTTTATTAGGAGGGACGTTTTTAGTGGGAGTATATGGGTGGGTCAAGGTGGTTCTTGGGACCCCGGGGATGTCACCACTGGGATTAATGTTTGCTTCAGCCAGCTTGGCAACTGGATCATTCTTTTTCCTGTATTCATTTAAATACTATGTATCGTTGGCGTTAGTATTGTCATTTTCGAGGAGAGGGAAAAAAGGAGGAGCGGTAAGGGAGAGAGGTTTGGAGTTAAGAGAGAAGTGGAGCGAGGCGGGAGAGAGACCTGGGGTTTTGGGGCAATTAGTGAGGATGGGGAATCCGGTATTGAAGCGGGTAGAAGGGGTGGGGGAGGGCAGAGGGCTGATGAGGTGGTTGTTTGCTGCAGGGGAGGAGGAAGAGGAAAAAAGCGGGGCACTGATAAATGGGGAAATCGAGGGGATAGAGTTAGAGAGGAAGCCATTTGTATCGATCCATTTACCAATGTATAACGAGAAAAGAGTTGTTAAACGGCTCATTGAATCCTGTGCCAGCATGGATTATCTTGACGAAAACGGATTGCCAAATTACGAAATCCTTATTTGCGATGACAGCACCGATGAGACAACGAAAATTGTTGAGCAGCTTGCCGAAGAGATTAATGAACGTGTAATAGCAGACTTTAGTCTGCGTCAAGAAAATCGCGGACTGAAGTCCGCTAATACAAATTCCAAATCGTCAGCTGGAGAAGCGCCAGCTTTCATTCGCGTTCTCCATCGGCCTACCCGAAAAGGATTTAAAGGCGCCGCTCTAAAGTATGCGCTAGATGCCAGCCATCCTCGTACCGAATTTATCATGGTATTTGATGCGGACTTTGTCCCCTTCCCGGACACCATTGAGCTATTTCTGAAACACTTCCAGTTTGTGGGTAAGGGGTTAAGTCGGACAAAGATCAGGAAGAGTAAGGTAGCGGCGGTGACAGGGTATCAATGGCACGTATTGAATAAAGATGAGAATTGGATAACAAGGGGAGTAAGAACGGAATATTCGGGGTCGTATTTAATAGAGAGGCCAGCGAGAGAACTAATTGGGGCACTAAAAATAATCCACGGGTCAGTGTACATGATTCGAAAGAATGCGTTAGCAGAGGTAGGGTGGGGGACATCAATTACCGAAGACTTTGAATTAACATTAAAGTTGTACGAAAAAGGATACAAGGTGGTATTCACACCGTACGTGCAGGCACCAGCAGAATGTGTGTCAACGTTAAAGAGACTATTTCGTCAACGGATGCGGTGGGCGGAAGGCCACAGTAACAATGTGAGGAAGATGTATAGGAGGTTGATGTTTGGAAAATGGAAGACTGAAAACAGAGGACAGAAGACAGAAGAGGAAGACAGAAGAGAGAAAGCGGACAGTCGGTTTTCTATCTTCCGTCGTCAGTCTTCTCCGAAAGGACGAACCTGGGTTCCCTCCCCTTTGTCTTTCATCGAGAAACTTGAATTCCTCTACCTCTCTCCCTACTATCTCCAGGCCGCCCTCTTTCTCGTCGGCAATATCAGCTGGTTAATTGCCGAGTTGGTATTTAGGGTAAAGTTGCCGTTTTGGACGAGTATATGGGGGTGGTCGATGGTGTTAACGAACATGTTGGCGCTACCGTTAATGAACATGGTGGGATTATTTGTGGAGGAGAGTGAGAAGAAGGATTACATGGGTTTATTGTCATTCATAGCGTTATGTTATTTGGTTGTCCCTTTTCAGGCTTATGCCAGCGTTAAGGGGTTTTTGGAGAAAGAGGAGGGCACATGGTTCCGTACTCCCAAGACAGGCAGAATTACCTTTTCCCTGGCCAGATCACGGTTTAGCCGATTAATTAAGATATTCTTTCCGATGGGTTCGACAAGCTCACCACAAGTGGGTAAAGGTCTGGCGGTAAAGCCAAGTTTTTTAGAGCCACGGCAGAGTGCCCTAAACTGGTTTGACGATGTTTCCCATTATGTTGGTGGAATAAATAGGGGAATGAAGATGATAGGGCGCACAGTTTTGGTTTTCGTATTGTTGATTTCCACGTTGTTATTCAATTTTGCGCCGCTAATCGAGATGGGGGTGGCTCCGGTGCGAGCGGGGGGGAGTGTAGGTTTAAAGCCGGGAGAGGAGGCCGGCGAGGAAAAAAGCCAGGCCTTAGAGGATTCTTCAAGGCCTGGCTTTGGGGAATCGCCGGCTGAGCCGGACCCGGGAGTTGCCCTGACGGACAATCGTGTTGATGGAGAGAAAGTATCGAGTAGTAAGAAGCAAGTAGTAAGCGAGGATGATCAAGAATCTAAACTTAAAGTAGAGGAGCATAATCCAGAGAAAACACCGGAAGAGTTTTACTTAACAGTGGATCAGATTGTGAAAGCAAGGAATGAGGGGAATGATTTAAAGGCATTAAGAGAAGTGCAGTTGTTGGAAGGGAGGGACTCAGTGCAGATGGTAGTAGGGGATAGGCAGGCCACGTCGCTCGTAAGCGACGTGGTAAAGAGCCAGATTAAAGAGATAGGCGGAGAGGAGTATCTACCTTACTATTGGACCAAGATTAGGATGGGAGAGGAAGAGGAGGCGTATATGATTTTCCTTCGGTCGGAAGCGGGGGTGCAGGCCTATGTGATAGGTACCCAGAGTATGACGATTGCTCTGCTAGAACTAGAAGATGGAGCAGGCTTGTCCGCCGAATCGGCGGAGAGGTTTGAGATAAAGGCGTTAAGTAAGCCGATTTATCAATATTTAACTGAAGAAGTGGCTGATTCCCCAAAGCTAAGCTTTGAAAGTCCTAAAAGCTTAGCTTTTTCCTCGGCGAACTGGAAGGATTACACTGAATTGCTACCAATGGAGATAAAGGCAGAAGAGAAAGATGGAGTGGCAATTTTCACGCAGGAGTATAAGTTGGTATCGTCGGGTAAGACGCCAATGGTGGTGGGGGAGACTGAGTTGAGGGTAGGGCGGGAAGGTGGTAAGCAGATCAGTAAGTTAACATTTAGGTTGCGGGATAACAAGAATGTGAATAGGGTGCTGTGGGAGAATCGGGTAATGGATGGGGCGGGGTGTGTGGGGGATGATTCAGCGGATGCGGGGCCGTTTCCGGGGGAGGTGGATTTAGAGCCAACTTTGTTGCCAATCCTAGTACCAACACCAGAGCCGGTTGTAGGGGTTGTTGGTGCGAAACCGACGGTAGAAACGTTAGGGGTTACTCCGAGTAACCCTTCGTTATTATCAGTATCTTCAATTTTACCAACAGTATCTCCGATGACAGAAGTAGAGGAGATAACACTAACGGGATGGCGAGCCGTTTGGCAAGCTATCGCAGGCGCTGCCAGGTGGGTGTATGGAGTGGTGGGCGGGGCGGTTAGCAGGGTGGTATCAGTGATGGTAGATCTATTTAGCAGGGTGTGGGCCTGGTTGTCAGTGGGCAGTGGGGTGGTATATGCGGTAGGAGAAATTGGCGAGGATAAAAGTGGGGAATCGCCAATTTCCTCTCTCAGGTGCGGAAATGTGGTTATTGATTGGGGTGATTTTGGAGAAACAAATGTAGTAGCGAACTTTAGTTCGCGCTCTGAGGATCGCAGAATGAATTCTGCTACTACTGACTCCTCCCTACTCACTACTCCCATCATCACTTTCTATCCCTCCGGAATCCGAGGGGCTTTGGAAGTGGACCCAACAATAACGACAACGATAGCTGCGACCTATATTGAAGTGACTAATGCAAGACTGACTTTTCGGATAAAAAATGATGTTGGTGACCGAGGAACAATAGATTACATCAGGTGGGCAGGAACAGCAACTGATCTAAATACAAGTAATTCTAATGAAATATATTTTCAGTCTGATGGATGGGTTTCTCATTACAGTAGTGCTTTTTCAGCCGGTAATTTTAGCATGGATCTTATTGAGCAAAGCCCAACAAGAGCAGTGATACGGCTTTTTTGGGATTGGCATCAAGAGGCAATAGACCAATCCTGGGCAGAGACAATATACAACGAGATGGAATCAGAAATCATTCTCACAATTTATCCTTATGCAGTAATCAGTAAAGTAAATTGGAGCCGAAATGATACTGATACGATCCAGGCTACTCAGTGGCGTTGGTATTTAGGCAATGCAGATGAACCAATGACTGATGCCTACTATAAGATAGACGATTCCTCAAATTCCTGGATCGACTGGACTGCTGGATGGGTAAATACTAATCCTAGTGAATGGGTTCAGTTTAAGGATAATTTGGATGATGATGAATATTTAACTTGGGCATATTATGGGGACTACGGAACAGGCAACGCAAATAAACCAAATTTTACGCAATATAGTGGGTATATAGAATATCATTTTGATTTAATGCCCAGTGCTTCGGCCACATCCTTTTCTGAAGAATATCTTTGGTTAATGAGCCAATCAGACGATAACTCAACAGAGGTTGAGGGTTATTCGGATGCGTTTCGCAACCCCGACTCGCTTACCGACGGCCTGTCTATTGGTTCAGCCTGGTCGGATAGTGATGAGAACAGCGCTTCTGACAATTTCAACGAAGCCGAGGGGGCCTATGTTTTGCAGGCCAATGGCCGGAGTGCTAAATGGGAGATTGATGGGAATAGCTATACTCGTTACAAACCAGCTTTCAAACTCAGGAAATGGAGAAAGAACACTGAACCGGAAACTGTCAAGCTAAATGATTCAGTGCTTACGTCAGGCACAGATTACAATGTTGACCACAAGCCTTTTTCCGAAGCCTGGTACTATGATTACAATGCCGGCGTCGGCAGTGCCTATACCAAACTGGCTGACGGAGGAGATGCGGCTGATACAGATGAATATGTGGGCGATACGGCCACAAACTATACTTTCTTGGATAATTTTGATGAATCAGGCACTGCGGGTGACCTTTTCTATTTGGGCGCTGATGACAAATTCTCCGGCGTTAATGTCCTGATGCAAACTTTGGGTGCTTATGCTGCCGGTTCTCCTTCCTGGCTCACTTGGCAATACTGCTCTGCCAACACGGATACAGCCACCACTTGTGATACATGGTCAAGCCTTGCTGACCTTAAATCTGGCGATTCTAAACTCGTCCAAAGTTTAATGTCTAATGGCAACTTCTACTTTGACGCGCCATCCGGTTGGGTTAAAGCGACTGCTAACTCCGGCAGAAGTCTTTACTATATCAGAGGCTATAACACGGGGGCCGCTTTTACCACTTCACCAATAGAATCCAAAATCACCACCGATATCCTTTTATTTCAGTATCTTGATGATATTAGTTCAGACGATGCTGTTTTTGAGATTGATCCGGCCAGCCATCCTGCTCTTGGCCGTCATTATCTTGATGATCCTTATCTTGAAGGGTTTTGGACCATGGAAGAAGATGGTTCTACTGCTGAACCGGACTTATCTTCTAATGGTAACAACCTGACTGTTTCTGCCTCCGATACCATTCCGGCTAGCGCTGATGAAAAAGAAGGTAATTATTCAAGGGATTTTGAAAGTGATGAAATTGATACACTCTACATTGAGGATGGCGATCAAACAGGACTGGATATTACCGGGAATATAACTGTTATGTGTTGGTACAGCCTTGAAGT
>JAHJGY010000022.1 GCA_018824115.1 Patescibacteria group bacterium | reverse complement strand
GATTATCTACTGCAACACCCCACTTTTTCTCTATCCATTCGGCGAGTTTTAAGGAGAGTTTGTAAGAGGGGAGGAGGGAGAGGGGTGTTGAGAGAATGCCCAGGAACATACCCGCTGCCACCAAGGCAAATTCCCCCTCAGCAGCTGACTGTTTATTAAAAACAGACACCAAGATATTAAACAACAAAATTAATACAATTGAAAAAATAACTGCCCATAAGAACGCCAAACCAACCACTATGAATAGGGTGAGTATTGTCCAAATGACACTAGTAAGAAATCTACCATTCATGGGTTAACCATTTAATAACAGACTCAACAACATCCGATTGCCTTATCAGCATCCCGTGCCAATAGTTTAAATCTTCGGTCGTCACTAAGTCAACCTGATATTTGTATCCAATATCAATACTATTCTGAATGGTGTGTTTAGCAACGACGAAGGATGGCTCTGAGAATACTCTACTGATTTTATCTGAACAAGGTAGGGATGACGCGCTGGTTGTGGTCATGAGACCATCTCCGATTGAGAATTTCCTCGTTAAATCCCAAAAGAAGAACCTGAAGTTGAGCTTTACATCGATATCTCCTGCTCCAGTATATCCATCAACGGACACATATGTACTTGTATTCAAATCCTCAATGAATTGGCTTGAAGGCCTCACCTGTTGTGCAGCAGGACTGTTTGGATCAGGTGGTGTATAACCAACGCTGTCAAAGAAACTGTGAAAAGCTATTCCAAAAGCCTTCCTCAAAGGAACACCAAACCAAGGAATCATCTCAATCCAGTCTTCAAAATGCAAAATTTCAGCCCCCAAATGCGGGCTTCCGATGGTCACCAGATCATCAACTTTCTCCTCCCCATGCTGGTTAAGGTAGTAACGCGCAATGATACCCCCAAGCGAGAAACCAACCAAGTCAACCTTACCAGATCCACCTTCCTCAAGAGATAATTGCGAAAGGGTATTTACCTGTTCATCTAAATCTGCACTAATCAGTCTAACATCTGCCTGGCTGTCATATGTGTCTGGATTTCCATCTGCATCTGCGTAAGCATAAGTGTTTAGGTAATGTTCTGGATAACCTGCTTCCCGCAAGGCCTCAAAGTGCATTGATTTGTTCCCTGTAGTCCAATCCGTAAAATGCCCCCCTAAACCGTGTATATATATCACCGGATCATCCTTTGGCTGTGCACCCAGCCGATATATTTTACCCAACGCATCTCCGGCATAAATTGCCCAATTGTAAAAATCCGACGCCCCAAAACCCAACGACATCACGCTCGGAATCTGACTCTCCGAAAACCCATTATTTAACTCACTCCAGTTAAGTCCGCCATTATCACTAACATAAATTCCTTTCCCCGGATCAGCTAGCACGTATAATTTGCCATTATCCGCGTACAAACGCAACGGATTAACACCAGGAAGTAATTCCCGATTAATTATCACCCAAGAGGAACCGCTATCATCTGATTTGATTAGCCCAGTTGATCGCTGATTTTGCGCATTTATGAATAGGGTAAGAGCATAAATCGTTCCCGTTTCAACATCGGGTACTAGTCCTATAAAGTAAACCCTTTCGCCCGGCTCACCCACAGATAAAGTCTGTTCCTGCCAATTCTGCCCAGCGTCTTCTGATGTCCACCAGAAATTTTCATGATAAGCTAACAGCGCGTTCCGCTCGGGAATATACAGCAGATGTTTGGCCTCTTTATTAAGCAAATACTCTACCTGATGTGTATTTAGATTAAGCCGATATATCCCACAGATTCCCTGATGCGGCAAGCACTGGCCAAAAACACGCCCAAAGTAAAGATACTCTTCCGATGGGCCAAATACCGGAGCGCTTAAACCAACAAAGGAGTGATGGAACCAACTCGCTCCACCATTTGTTGAGTAATAAATCCCATCGTAGGCGGAAAAGGCCAACCTCTGCTCATCAATAGTTAGAATTCTCCCTGCGAATTTTCCATTTATTAAGCGCGTAAAATTGTGCCCATAATCACTACTTTTGTAAAAGCCCTTCTGACTTAGCACATAAATCAACGCGGGATTACTGGTATCTACATAAATATCAGAAATCTGGTTAGCTAAGCCCAGCAATCCAAAATCATAGTATTCATGCCAGGCCGGGTTTAATGTTGAAGAGGGGAGGGGAGTTGTGTATGAGAGGAAAAAGATAAGTAAACAGCAAGCACTAACAAAAATAGCCAGCAATTTCTCAGAGAAATTACATTTGGACATTACTATTAGATCAAATCTATCTTATCACACAATTTGGTCAAGCCACCAATCGTGCCGTCGTTGTCCATGACCTAAAATAGAGGAGCTTGAGAAGCGTCGGAAAAAGACCCAGAAAACCCAGCTTCTAGTAGGCGCCAATTCACTCTAATGTTCTTGCTGCCTAACCCGTAACTCCCTGGTACTTTTACATGCTTATTCCGTCGGCCAAAATCAAATAAATCCCGGGTAATGCGCACATCAGATAAACAATACTTTTCTAACTCCTCCCATTTTCCTTCATGATAATAACGTACCGCCTGCAAACCATCTGCACTTTTCTGCACCCCCAAAGTTGCTCCAGCAACTTCGTTTAAGCTAATCCTCCGACTAATAACTCGCCTAATGTCCTCCATAACGTCTACCGTCTGTATTTTTGTGAAATCAAAATCTAAATGCCCTTGTAAAACCGGGTAATCAAACCCCTTTAAATTAAAACCCACAACTTGCCCTGCTTGTTTTAACAACTCTTCCAACTCCAGGAATTGATCTTCGTGATAAACAATAAACTCACCTCGTTCATAACTGTAAACACCAATCAGTGAAACCCCTAGTTCGGGCATTCTTCTCGGATCCCGACCGATATCCCTAATTAATCTCTTTGTTTCAATATCTAACACCAAAGTGTCCACCATGGTATTCACCCGTAATTATAACAACTTCCCTTCTAAAACGCTTCTAAAACGCCCGGCGTTTTAAAAGGAGGCTGTGATATAATCCCTTTTATGGCTATTAGCGTCGAGAAATTACCGAAAAGCAAGGTTAAAATTACCGCTAAACCAACACAAAAAGAGATTAAAGAAGCGGTAAATAAAGCCTTACGGCAATTGTCCGAACAGATTGACATTCCCGGCTTCCGAAAAGGAAAAGCTCCATTGAACATGGTTCGGGAACGTATTAACGATACTAAACTGTCAATGGATGCTTTAGACATTCTTGCTACCGATTTATTCCGAGAAGCAATTAAACAGCACAATCTCTGGCCTGTTTCCCGGCCAGAAGTATCCCTCCCAAAATCACCCGATTCCCAAAAGGATATTCAGGAATTAACGCAAATTAAGGATTTTAGCATTGAGTACACCGTTGAGATCAGACCCGAGATAAAACTTGAGAATTACGAGAATCTGCCCGTTTCAAAACCCTCGGTAATGATTAAGGAAAGTGAAATAGAAAAGGCTATCCAGAATATCTTCACTGAATGGAAGGGGAATCAACCCGTCAAGGAAGAAAACGAGATTGCTACCGCTACTACATTATCCGAAGCGGAACAAAAAGCCACACAGGCCCAACAGAAGAATGCGGAAACACTTGCCAAAATCGAGAAATCACACCCGGATGACGAATGGGCTCAAATTATTGGTGAAATAGACTTAAATTCGCTGAAAGCAAAGGTTAAAGAACTTCTTTTGTCGGCCAAACGAGCAGATGCTGAGAAAATGCTCGAACAGCAGATTTTCGACACCCTCATCGCCCAAAATCCTTCTTTCGACATCCCGGAAAGTTTAATAAATGATCAGCTTGAACGTGAGGAAAAACAGCTACGCCAACAACTCGAGCGAACAAAAACGAGTCTTGATGACTTTCTTAAGCAAAGAAAACAAACTTTAGAGGAGATAAAAATGAAGTGGCGGCAAGTTATCGAAAAGAATCTTAAAATTGAACTCATTCTCCAACAGATTGCCGATGAACAAAAGGTTGCCGTTGAGGATGAAGAAGTCTCCCGAGAGATTAAGCTAGTCCGTGATGAAAAGTTGAAAGCACAGTTTGAAAAGCCAGAGCAAAGAGAGTATATTAAATTTATGATTAGACAAACGAAAACAGTTAAGTGGTTAAAGGATAGGGTAGGGAAGAGTGGTTAGCTCGGGTGGTTAGCTCAGCTGGTTAGAGCGTCACGTTGACATCGTGGAGGTCGGAGGTTCGAGTCCTCTACCACCCACCACTGTCAAAGCAATATGCCTCCAAGAAAAGAACAATCACAAAATTTACACCCCTTTTACGAAGAATTAGCGGAAATACGGACAAAGATACCTGTTAGTATTATTGTTAGAAACAATTTTATCGGCGGTTTAGCCTGGGGTTTTGGTACAGTAATTGGTGCCACTGTATTAATTGGACTCCTCGGTTTTCTTATTGGCACCTACGGTGATATCCCCGTGCTGGGCAAGTTAATTCAAGTTGTCTCACGTATCGCGCGCGAAGGAACTAGTCAGATACCGTAAATTGATTGACACCAGAGTTATAATGGACTTAATAGAATCTTACAGTTTGAGAGCGTAGGAGAATCTCAGTTTACAGAGACGAATGCTGAAGTTGAGAAATTCGAGCTGAGCCTCTAAATACCACTCAAATACACGCTGTAACGACAGTATCACGAACGATATATTAATTAAGAGGTCGCAAGACAAATAGGATGGAACCTCCCGGCCCGAAACCGGGATCCTATGAGTTATAGCGACCTTTCTGTTTAATTTAGGAACTATGTCCGAATCAAACGACCATCTCCATGCTTTAAGACACACCACTGAACATGTCCTTACTCAGGCCATGTATAAACTATATCCAGAGATTCAAGCGGCCATGGGTCCAGCAACAAAGGACGGATTCTACTTCGATTTCGACCCAGGAGAACACAAGATTTATGAAACCGATTTCCCTAAAATTGAAGCAGAGATGCAGAAAATTGTCGATACTGACCTGCCTCTGAATAAAGAGGGGGTCAGCATCAAAGAAGCGCGTCAACTCTTTAAAGACAACCCGTATAAACAGGAATGGCTGGATGATATTTCTCAAGAATCGGACACCGCCACCATTTATTGGACCGGTTCAATACCTTCTGATAAATCTTGTCCGGAGCCCGTTGAAGAAGCTAGTGGTAAGCCAGTCGAACCATTTGTCGATTTGTGCGCTGGTCCGCACATTAAGTCTACCGGTAAAATTAAAGCCTTTAAACTTCTATCTATTGCTGGTGCCTATTGGCGCGGAGATGAAAATAATAAGATGCTAACCCGAATCTACGGGACAGCATTCGACTCCAGGAAAAAACTAAAAGAATATCTTGAACTCAGAGAAGAAGCCAAAAAGCGAGACCACCGGAAATTGGGAAAACAATTAGATCTGTTTTGCTTCTCAGAGCTAGTCGGACCCGGACTTCCACTTTACACTCCAAAAGGAACAATTATCATTGAGGAACTACAAAAACACATCGAGTCTGTATGCCGCAAGTACGGGTTTGAAAAAGTAATTACCCCTCATATCGCGAAAGCGGAGCTGTACGAACTTTCCGGTCACGCCAATAAATTTAATGAAGAGTTGTTTCAAGTTTCCTCGCCAAGGGGCCATCAATTCGTTATGAAACCAGTCCAGTGCCCTCACCAAACACAAATCTATGCCTCAAAAACACGTTCTTATCGCGACCTACCCTTAAGATACATGGAATCTAACCATCAATACCGCGCCGAGAAATCTGGTGAGGTGGGGGGATTAAACAGGGTTTATGCTATCAATGTAGAGGATGGACACTCCTTTTGCCGCGTAGATCAAGTAAAAGCCGAAGTCATTGGAATGGTCAACATTATCAAGGATTTCTATAATGTTCTTGGCCTCTGGGGAAACCACTGGGTATCACTGTCTGTGAGGGATTATGACCATCCTGAAAATTACATTGGTTTACCTGAAGACTGGGATAAATGTGAGAATATGCTAGAAGAGGTGTCGAAAGAAATGAAACTTGACGCTAAAAAAATGGAGGGTGAAGCCGCACTTTACGGCCCAAAACTTGATTTTATGTTTAAAGACACATTGGGTAATGAAATACAAATCCCTACCGTTCAAGTCGACTTTGCATCACCCAAGAGATTCGGTCTTTTCTACATAGATGAGAATGGAGAACAAATACCTCCAGTTATGGTACACCGAGCGGTACTGGGCTCCTACGAAAGACTTCTGGCTTTATTAATTGAACATTTCGACGGTGCATTCCCTCCCTGGCTCTCTCCGGTACAAATCAAAGTAATTCCAATCTCTAAGGAACAGAACGATTATGCCAAACAGATCTATCAAGAGCTTAAAGAAAACAATATCCGCTGCGAAACTGACTCACGAGACGAGACCATGCAAGCTAAAATCCGCAACGCCCAACTAGAAAAAGTGCCGTATATGCTCATCGTCGGTAATAAAGAAACCGAAAATAACACCGTATGTGTCCGTTTACGATCGGGAGAGAATTTGGGAGAACAAACGCTTAGGGAACTTATCGGCCACGTGAAGAAAGGAATAGAAAGCAAGTCACTGAAACTGTAAGCTTAGGTCTTAACTCTTAAACCTTGATTCCTCTACCTGTTTCTGCTATTATTCGTGTATTATTCAAGGCGCAAAAAGGCAAAAACGGTTGTTTTTTCCTGTTAACTTAAACATTAGGGCAGAGCAGTTATTCGTAGTCTCGGACGATGGAAAAGGCCTAGGTATCTTGCCACGGGAAAAAGCTTTAGAAAAGGCTAAAGAACAAAACTTGGATTTAGTCATTGTTAACCAAAAAGCGGATCCTCCGGTAGCAAAAATCACCGATTTCAGAAAATTTCTCTACGAGGAACGAAAGAAACAACAGACTACCCGGAAAAAAGGAAAAAGTAGGGAATTAAAAAAGCTGCGATTTAAACCTAATATCGCCCTTCATGACCTTGAAATTAGAATTAAGCGCGCTCGTGGGTTTCTCGAAAATGGGAATGTGGTAAAGTTCATTATTCAATTTATGGGTAGACAAATAACCCATAAGGAAGTCGGCGAGGAGAAACTAAACTTAATACTTGAACAACTAGCTGATTTGGTTGATATTGAAAAAGAACCATGGTACGAAGGCAAGAGGCTAATGGTCATCGTTAAACCTAAATAACTGATGAAACTAAAAACACATAAGGGATTGAAAAAAAGAATAAAAACAACTAATGGTGGGAAGGGTAAGTACCTCCGTGGCCATGTCCGTTCGTCGCATCTTAAAACAAAGCAAAGCAGTAAAGCTAAACGACAAAAGAGGAAATTAACCGAAGTAAGCAAAGCGGATAGGAAACGGGTAGAAAGTTTACTTCCGTATAAGTAGAGCTTCACTAGCTTCATTAGCTTTTAGCTTCTTAGGAGAAGACTCTTTTTCTAACTAGCTAATGTAGCTAATAAGCTAACTAGCTATATATCGTGCCAAGAACTAAAACTGGCGTGAAACGCCGGCGACGACACAACAAAATAAGAAAGCTGGCGAAAGGATTCCGTAGTCATCGTGGCCATACTCTTAAGGGAGCGAAGGAGGGACTAATGCACGCCCTGCATCACGCATACCGTGATCGCCGAACCAGAAAACGAGACTTACGCCGTTTATGGATCACTCGCCTTAATGCGGCGCTTAAGGAAAACGGAATTTCTTACAGTAATTTCATTAACAAGCTTAAAAGTAAGGATATCCAGCTTAACCGCCTAATATTGAGCCGAATCGCTTTACATGACCCTAAAACATTTAGTAAGATAATTAGCGAGGTCCTAAAAACGCAAGTGTAGCAATGACTTCAATTCAACAAGCTTTAATAATCTTCGCAGCAATTCAAATAGTATTCGGATATTACGAGTATAAAGCCAAGCCAGATATTATTACTGTCTTCATCAAACTCTTCCAGCCAAAATACCTCTTCACTAGCCTTAGTATCGCTCTCTTCTACATTCTTGTCGTTCCACTATTCAGGAAGTTCCTAACCTGGTTTTTTAGAGTTTAAGGATCACTTGACCAAGAAATGCCTCTTAACAAAGAAACTATCAACGTAGTTAAATCCAACGCTTTCCAAGTTTTAGAAAGAGTTGATGATTTGCTTTCTCTATCTAACTGGGAGAAAAAATACCTAGGGAAAAAGGGAGAAGTTGTCAATATCACAAAACAAGTCTGCGAACTTAACTCCGTTGAACGACCGATTATTGGTACGCTTATTAACGACTTAAAGCAAGAATTATCGATTGCAGCACAAAAACGGAAACAGGAATTAGCTACCAGAACGCCAAGCTCTCACTCAGTTCCACCTGGCACATTTTTTGACCTCACCGCACCAGGGAAACGTGTCCCCCTAGGACATCTTCATCCAATAACTCAAATGCGGCAGTATGCCGAAGATATCTTCATCAGAATGGGCTTTGAGGTTCACGAAACCCGTGAGGTTGACGATGATTATCACAACTTCGAATCTCTAAACATGCCCCCTCAGCACCCGGCACGAGATTTATGGGATACTTTCTGGACAGAAAACGGGCTTGTCTGTATCACCCATACTTCAAACATGCAAATTAGAATTCTTACCTCCAAATCGATCCCAATTAGGGCAATCATCGTTGGACGCTGCTTCCGTAACGAGGCGCTAGACGCTAGACACGAACACACCCTACACCAGATTGAAGGCCTCTATGTAGATAAAAACATTAAATTGAGCGATCTCATCGGTACCTTTAAAAAATTCCTTGATGAATTCTATCAACGCGATGTGAAAATTAAAACCCAACCCAGCCATTTCCCTTTCGTTGAACCAGGAATTGAATTTTTGCTCGACTGCAGTCTCTGTCAAGGAACAGGCATAATTAACAAGGACCGGTGCTCTACCTGCGGCGGCAACGGCTGGATTGAACTCGCTGGCGCCGGGATGATTCATCCCAATGTTCTCGCGGAAGCCGGACTTGATTCACAAAAATATTCTGGGTTTGCCTGGGGATTCGGTCTAGACCGCTTAGTAATGATGAAATACGGTATCGAAGATATCCGTCATTTTAATCGTGGAGATTTAAGATTTATACAGCAATTTTAGAGCCATACCTTTTATCCTATGAAAATTTCATATAACCTACTCAAAGATTTCCTTCCAGATTTAAATAAAAGCCCTCAAGAAATAGCTGAACAACTTAGCCTCAAGCTAGCCGAAGTTGAATCGGTAAACCGGTTAGGTGATGATCATATCCTAGAGATAGAGAACAAGTCTTTAACCAACCGTCCCGACTGTTTTTCTCATTGGGGTATTGCTCGCGATCTCGCCGCTTACTACCAGCTTAAAATAGGGATGATCCCTAAAATAGGGATGGTCCCTAAAATAGGGATCATCCCTAAATTAGGCCTAGAAATCAGTCTTCGTACTCCATCTTGTGTTCGTTATATTGGAGCTGTTCTCTCCGTAGAAATAACCCAATCTCCAAACTGGTTGATACAATTCATTGAATCAATGGGCCTTAGACCCGTAAATAATGTCGTTGATATCACCAACTATATCATGCTGAAATACGGACAGCCGTTGCATGCGTTTGACGCACTCAAGTTAAAAATGAAAAATGAAAAGTTAAAAGTTATCATCAGGCAAACAACTACACAGGAGACTATCACCACTATTGACGGCAAACTTCGGGTACTTGACGAATCAATGATGGTCATCGCCGATAGTAAAAAACCCATTGCTATCGCCGGTGTCATGGGTGGAAAGGAAACCGAGATCACGGATAGGACTACTGAGATTGTTCTCGAAGCGGCCAACTTTGAAATGTACTCTATCCGCAAGACTTCAAATCAACTAGGATTGCGAACCGATGCTTCTACACGTTTTGAAAAAAATCAAGACCCGAACTTAGCCTCGATTGGCTTTAACCAAGCCGTCGACCTATTGAAACGACACGCTAACACAACAATCGTCTCCTCAATCACTGATGTCTATCCTAAGACACGAAAAGATAAAGTTATAAAGCTCAACCCCGACCGTGTAGACACATTCTTAGGGATTAACCTAACACCCGTAAGATCCAAAGAATTGCTGGAATCGTTGCAGCTAAAAGTTGAAGTTCCCAAAGAAAAATCGCGGAATAAATTCCGCTACTACAAAGTTACTGTCCCCACTTTTAGATCCGACCTCAATATTGAAGAGGATCTACTAGAAGAACTTGCGCGGCTATACGGTTACAACAAAATTCAACCTACGTTACCGGCAAGAGATCTCACTCCAACTCCACTTAACAAAAATGTCGAATTGCGCAGGAGGATCAAACAATTCCTGCAAAGCTTGGGCTTTAATGAAATTTATAATTACTCATTCACAAACGAAGAGACTGTTCGCAAGTATGAGAAATCAATCACCGACAATATTAAATTAAAAAATCCGCTATCGGCTGAGCATACCCACATTAGACAAAGCCTCCTTCCAGGATTGTTAGAAATTTGCGCCGAGAACAGGAAGCGTTTTGATCAATTCCAATTATTTGAAATTGGTAAACACATTAAAGCAGGGGATAAGGGAGAACTACCCACCGAGACCGAACATTTAGCATTAGTGGAAACAAACACCAAAAAACTCAGTCCATTGCCTGCTTATTTCTCTCTAAAAGGAAAGACTGAGCAACTACTGTCATATCTAGGGAATATTGATTTCTATTTTAATCCTACAACCACAATTAGGTCACTAGACAAATCTTTCCAAGTAGAGATAACTAATGGCCAAAAACAAAAACTAGGGCACTTGGGCCTGGTCTCCTCCACAATTAAAGAAAATTTTACACTCTCGGACTCCAGCTTGGTTGTAGCTGAAATAAATCTCGATATGATCTATAACCAACCAGCGGAAAAACCTACTTATCACCCTGTTTATTCTCACCCCGAAGTCAAGCAAGACCTATCGATGATTATTAACAAAAATGTCAACCTTGGCTTCTTGACTGAAAGTACCCAGCAAGCTGGTGGTAAATTGCTACAACTGGTTGAGATTTTTGATGTTTTTACCGACGAGAAGAAAATGAATGAAAACGAGAAGTCTATCTCTTTACATCTTACTTTCCAATCTCCCTTTGGTTCCCTTTCTCACCAAGAAGTATCTAAGGTTGTCGAGAAAATCTACCACATGATAGAATCGGAGTTTCAGGGGAAGGTGCGGAGATGAGCAGTCGTCAGCTAATCAGCTAAACCATTCTTCTCAGCTCCTGCCAATTACATCTTAAATACCATTTGAATGAAAATTGTCATCTTTGCCGGAGGTACAGGTACAAGACTGTGGCCTTTGTCTCGTAAAAATTCTCCAAAACAGTTCGATAAACTGATTAACGGAAAATCAACACTCCAAATGGCTATTGAACGCGTTAAACCCGTTTTTGGCCTCTATAACGTTTACATCCAAACCTTAGAAAGTTACGTATCTACCATCAAAGAACAGGTCCCTGAGCTCCCCTTATCAAATATTTTCGCAGAACCAGAGAAACGCGACGTCGGTCCAGCTATTGGGTTTGCCTTCATGAAGCTCAGAAAACAAAACATTAACGAACCAATCGCCATCATTTGGAGCGATCACCTAATGGAAAGGCCTAAGGCCTTCCAAGAAGGTTTGAAATTAGGCGAAAAACTAATTTTGGAAAACCCGGAGCGCTTCGTCCACCTTGCCGAAGAACCGCGTTACGCCGAGAACAACGTGGGATGGGTAAAAATTGGTAAAAAAATCGACGAAAGGAAAAAGACTTCCATCCATAAATTCAAAGGTTGGTGGTATCGACCACCATTAAAAAAATGCAAGCAGATGTTTCAATCTGGTAACTGGCTCTGGAACCCTGGATATTGGATTACATCGATTGACTTTGTCCTCTCCTTATATAAGAAATTCCAGCCTGAGATGTACACCAAACTAAAAAAAATGGCTAATTCCTTTGATACCGATCAGGAAAGTGCTGTTGTCGCCAAGATTTACCCAACTATGCACAGTATCCATTTCGACAACGCAATTATGGATGAGGTTAATCATTCCGAAATGATTGTCCTTAGGCTGGATATGGGTTGGAGTGACCCAGGCACACTCTACGCGTTAAAGGAAGCCCAGCAGAAATCATTAACTGCAAATGTTACCAAGGGGAAGACTTTAGCTCTGAACTGCAAAGATTGCTTGATCTACAACCAAGAGAAAAACAAGCTCGTTTCTGCTGTGGGCTTGAACGGAATGGTGGTCGTCAACACCAAAGATGCTTCTGTTGTTGTCCATAAAGATGCAGCTCTCGATGTTAGAGACCTAGTTGCTGAACTAGAAAAAAGAAAGATGGGTGAGTATTTGTAGGACTAAGTACAATCAAAATACTTCGAGAGTTGGAGAAATTTTTATTGTCGGTGTAGGTACTTTTTCTTTAATCGGTAAGTGAACAGTTATTGCCGATGACCCTTCATCACCTTCACTATCAAAAGCTTTAACCACAATCTGGTGTTCTCCCTGCTCGTTCATTGATAAAGAATAAGTAACCGCATAAGGAACCGAAGTAACCTCCTCAACCAAAATATCATCCCAGTAAAATTCTACCTTGGTAATTGTAGAGTTCGTATAGACCTCTGCTTCCACATCGAACCCGTAAACCAGTAGTTCCGCTCCATCTTCGGGCAATTTTATCTCCACAATCGGTTCTTCTGCATCTCGTTCATCTACCTCAATGGCACAATACTCGGTGGGTGGACTTTGGTACTCCGGCAAACCTCCAATCCATCGGTCTGTATAACTCTGCCAATCACTATTAATCTCGACCAATTTTCGCAAAGTCCGTTGAATCGATAAGCCGTGATCAATATGATAGTCAGTCGCGAGTAAATTTTCGTTATCTTTACAAACATCAACAGTGATATGAAAATCATCAATTTGAGTCGGCTCGGTATCTTTCACAAAAATCTCTGTCCGATTCGCGTAATCCCTCCCTTCCTGCGGTAATTTACCTGATAACAAATCAACCGTTACCTTAATTATGGAGTCCGGTCTCTCCCAATCTCTAACTTCCTGACCCTCTAAAGCCCGTCGCATAAAGTGATGCCAAATCGGAGTTGCTCCAGTTGAACCCTGAACGTTCTGTGCCATTGGCGAATTATCATTATTACCCACCCAGATGCCAGTTACCAGCTGTGGAGTGTAACCAATACACCACGCGTCGCGATTATCATTCGTCGTTCCTGTCTTCACTGCTGCTGGCCTTCCAATCTCCAATAAATTCCTTGCACCAAACAGCCTTTGCCGTGTAACATTATCTGATAAAACGTTATTGATTAAATACACATATTTCTCATCAAGCACTCTTTTCTCATTTGGTTGAACTTTCTTCTTAAGTACCTTTCCTTTGCTATCTTCCACTCGTAACAAGGGCGTAATATCGGTTTTCACACCACCCCGGGCAAATACGGAAAAAGCTTGCACCATATCGATCAGCTTTACCTCACCCCCACCCAGAGTTAACGACAATCCATACCGCTCCGGCTCATTCAACGTCGTGATCCCCATCGCATGAGCTGTATCTATTGTATTTTGAATTCCCACCTGCTGCAGCATTTTCACAGCCGGGACATTTCGTGAGTTAGCTAACGCATCTCTCAAAAGCATTGGCCCCCAATACTTTCCATCGGATTCAAGCGGACAAAAATCACCGCTAGGTGCATTCCAGCAAGTACGAATGTCAGAAAGGTATGTAGCTGGAGTATATCCCATCTCAAAAGCGGTTACGTACATAATCGGTTTTATTGAAGAGCCAGGCTGTCGCTCAGCTAAAGTAACATTTACATTGCCATCGTGTTCCACGTCAAAATAGTCCTTGGAACCAACCATCGCTAGAATTTCACCCTTTTCCGGATCTACAGAGACAAGGCCCGCATTACCCGCGCTCGCATTTGATTCTGCCAAACGATCAAGTTGATATTTTACTTCCTCTTCGGCAATTTTCTGTAATTGCATATCCAACGTGGTTACTACCCGCAATCCCCCTTGCTCCACCATCTTCTCTCCAAATTCCTGAACTAACTTATTTTTCACAAACATCACAAAGTGCGGTGCTTTAATACTAATCGCCTGTGGTAGGTAGTGTAATGTAACGTTCTTTGCTTCGTCAGCCTCTTCCTGGGTAATAGAACCATGTTTAACCATTAAAGTTAAAACATATTCCTGCCGGGCCTTTGCGTTCTCCGGATATGTCCCAAATGGTGAGTAGTAGGTTGGACTCTGAGGTAATCCTGCCAACAAAGTTGCTTCGGCCAGACTTACATCCCGCACGTGCTTACCAAAATACATTTCCGAAGCAGCACCCACGCCCCACGCCTGACCTCCGTAAGGAACTTCATTAAGATACATCTGCAAAATTTCGTCTTTACTGTACCGGCGCTCCACTTCGAGAGCTAAAAGAAATTCCTTAATCTTCCGAATTAAAGTCTTCTCCGGAGATAATAAAACATTCTTCACTAACTGCTGAGGAATTGTGGACCCTCCCTGTCTACTCCCGGTAAGTATATTCCGGTAAAGTGCATAAACAAACCCTCTGATATCAAATCCTCTATGTTTATAGAAATCCGCATCTTCAGTAGCTAGCGTTGCATCAATTAAATATTGAGGGATATCTTTTAGTTCCACCAAAGTCCGCCTTTCTTCGGCATATATTTCGTAAAGGAGATGCCCGTCTCGAGAAAATATCTTAGTTGATTGCGGTATTTCACGTTCAGTTAATGTATTTGGAGAAGGTAAATCTTTTGAAAAAAACGCGACTACAGTTACTGCAGAAACTAAACCCAAAATACAACAAGCTACCATTCCAATGGCAATCCAGGAAATGATGCGTACTACCCGTTCACGCTTAACTCTTTTTTCCCCTTTAATTTTAGATCTCCGCTTTGAAGCAGCAACCCAAAACTTGTTTTTATGTTTAGCTCGTTTCGATGAAATCCTTCGCGGCATGACGTGTTTTCTGGGTCTCATTGAATTATACAAATAAAAGACAGCTTTCTCAATCTCTACCTTGTCTCCAATCACCCTCATATATATAATTAGGTTAAATGCAATTACCTAAACCAACTAAGGAGGATCTTGACCACCTTTTAACCTACAACATCGACACCGTGTACCCATCTGCGGAGACCGCACGGGAAATACTAAACAGCGGGAAACAAATTTCCATCTATCTAGGCGTAGACCCCTCGTCTCCCAACATCCATTTAGGAAACGCGGTTGTTATCCGCAAACTGCGAGAATTTCAACAATTAGGCCACAAGGTTATCTTTTTAATCGGGGACTTCACTGGAATGATTGGCGATCCCACTGATAAATCCGCGGCGCGGGTAAAATTGACACCTCAACAAGTTAAGCTCAACGCCAAAACCTATAAAAAACAGGTCTCGTTAATACTTAATTTCGAAGGCGGCAACCCCGCCGAGGTTCGATTTAATAGTAATTGGTTAGCAGAACTAACATTTAAAGATTTAGTTGAACTAGCCAGTAATTTTACCGTACAACAGATGATTGAGCGCGATATGTACCAAGAGCGCCTCAAGAACAACAAACCAATCTACCTGCATGAATTTTTCTACCCATTAATGCAAGGCTATGACTGTGTAGCTATGGATGTCGATGCCGAGATTGGAGGAACGGACCAAACTTTTAATATGCTTGCCGGCCGGACATTAATGAAATGCTTAAAGAACAAGGAAAAGCTAGTCTTTACCTGCAAATTGCTTGTTGGATCAGACGGCCAGAAAATGAGCAAGAGTTTCGGTAACATGATTAACGTATTTGACATACCAAAGAACATGTATGGCAAATTAATGTCTGTCAAAGATGAGCTGATGATGGATTATCTGCAGATGTGTACTGAATTCTGCCCCGAAGAATTAGATAACTTCAAGGAGCAATTAGCTCAGGGTGAAAATCCGATGGAGATCAAAAAAGTTCTCGCTTACACTGTAACCAAATTCTACCACGGTGAAAAAAAAGCTAATCAGGCAGAAAACGAGTTTGAGAAAGTAGTACAAAGAGGGGACTTTCCCACTGATATTCCGAGTGTAAAAATTAATAAGAAAAAGATAGATCTCCTCGAGTTACTCACGCTAACCAAGCTGGCATCGAGCAAATCCGAAGCTAAACGTTTAATTCAACAAGGGGCCGTAGAAGTAGATAACCAGAGAGTAGGCGATGCCACCTTAGAATTTAGAGTTAAAGATGGAACTATCATCAAAGCTGGGAAAAGAAAATTTGTCAGAATCACGAATTAGCAGATCGCGCCGTGCGATAAGCTTGGCCAGGAGTTGGTCGTTGTGATAAAGTATAGATTATGGATGATCGGATTGAAAAGAGAACTGTCGCTAATAAATTGAGGTCGTTGTTTTCTCGAGACACCATCCAGAACTTATCCGGTAAAAAGGTAATTTGGCTTGCCCTCAGCAGTTTAATTTTTATCCTATCAATCCTTTTTCTAGTTTTCCCTAACCTCTTAATTCCACCAACTGGCCCTAGCCCAACACCTACTCCCACACCAATCGACTGGCACGGACAACCAGTAACAGTAGACGAACCCGTATTTTCTATGAGAGCCGAAATTGCCGACAGTATCGGAGTTACTTTAACGACTCCGTTTCTTATCACCAGCAAGGAAGCATTACCTCTTAATCAAGTAAGGAACTCTCTGTCAGCACAGCCAGAATTTAATTATCAGCTTTCACAAATCAATGACACCACCGTTAAACTTATTCCCAGCCAAACACTTACACCAGACACTATCTACCGATTTCACCTAACAAATGGATTCGCTAAATCGGGCGAGTCCTGCCAATGGGCATTCCAAACTAAAAAGACGTTTAAGGTCACCAGTTCGCTTCCTCGAGATAAAGTGGGCAATGTGCCAATTGACACAGGCCTAGAAATCACTTTTAGTCACGAAAATTACCAAGACCCTTCCTTATTTTTTGGTGTCACTCCTACCGTTGAAGGCAGTTTTGAGCGGCATAAAAAGACGGCCGTCTTTGTTCCCAAAAAACTCGAATACGCCACCATTTATACCGTTACCATTAGTAAGGAACTTGGCCTTGCCGAAAGCAATGAAACACTCGCCAGTAATTATACTTTCCAATTCGAGACTCAGGCTCCGCCAACGCCAACCCCCAAGGATACCGTTTACAACTTCGATTTTGCGAAACAATTCGTTGAAGTACCATCGTTTGAGGAGCCAGCTCTGGGCATCTACGCTTATGAGCTACCCAACGACCTTGAACTAACCTTTGAAATTTACCGATTCCCCACCCAAGAATCCTTTATTGAGGAACTAAAGCAAAGAAAAAAAGTGCCTTTATGGGCAAGTGCCAGCTGGACAAAATACCTAACAAGCACCGACAATCTTGAGCATATCTCAACCTTCACATCCCCGATTCAAAAGGGCGAGAATCAAGGGTACATCATCTTCCCGGAAAAAATAAGTTATGGCTACTACCTTGTCCAGGGAATCCACGAGCAAACTGTCAAACAAGTTCTCATGCAAGTCACTGACCTCTCCAGCTATATCGGAACGAGTAAAACAAAGACTATCATCTGGGTCCATCATCTGTCTTCTAAGAAACCGTTCGGTAACGCTACCGTAACTTTAATCGGAGAGAACTACCAAACCACTACCAACGAACAGGGCATTGCCTATTTCGACACACCGGCAGTTATCAAAGAGGAAAGCAAGGCCCAATATTTTCTTATCTCAGGCAATGATGGCGAACGTCTCGTTCTACCCGCTAATCAAGCCTATTACGGTAATTACGGCCGTTTCTTTACTGATTACGAAGCGCCGTGGTACTACTACTCTCAAGCTAATGATAATTACTGGGCCTATTTATATTTTGACCGCGATCTTTACCAGCCCACTGATACTATCTATTTCTGGGGACTAATTAAACATCGGGATCAACCGGCTAACCGCCCGGAGGTTAAGGTTGCCCTCGAGCCATCGGGTAACAACCAAGTAAGTACTGTCCAAGAGAAAGTTCTTTCTCCATCAGATTTCGGTACATTTAATGGAAATCTCTCATTTACAAACCTTAAAGCGGGAGACTATCAAGTTGTCCTTTCGGTCGAAGGAGAAACCATCAGCTCCAACTGGATCAACATCAAAGCCTATACTAAGCCCGCCTACAAAATCTCGGTGACGCCAGGAACGAAAGCTGTTTTTGCCGGTGATCCCGTAACCCTTAACGGTGAAGTTGCCTTTTATGAAGGATCTCCTGTACCACAAGTTACACTTAAATACAGTGGGAGTATCGAGGGCGAAGTAACCAGTGATGATAAAGGACAATTTCAAATTCCCTACACTCCTGGATACGAGACTGATTCTTATATTTCCTACCCGCGCACAAAATACATCGAATTTGTACCCAAAGTATCTGAAGAAGGCGAAATCACCGGGAGTACTTTTGTTAGTGTTTTTGGCCCTAAAGTTTATCTTAGTGCACAACGTGAATACCTTACAAACAATCAAGCTAAGGTGACCATTACTGCTAATGAAATTAATTTAGAAGGAATCAACCAGGGAACAACAACTGAATACCTCGGGGAGCCGATTGCCAACCAAAAAATAACTGGTACTTTGTCCCGAAAATGGTGGGAAAAGAAGGAGTCTGGAGAATATTATGATTTCATTAACAAGAAGGTTCGCAAGCGTTATACCTACTCTTCCCACAGTGAGGTGATCGATAATATTTCCCTGACTAGCGATAATAACGGGGATGCAACCTATCAATTTACAATGGCAGAAAAGGAATTGTATGAACTGCAATTTACTGCTACAGACGAACGAGGGAGAGTCACTAAACAAACGGTCTATTGCTATGGTCACGAATATTACTATGGCCGCTCCGGATCCTCAGTTAACTCTCCTTCTTCCTCTGGTTACTACCACTTGGTCCTGCGCGGGAACGAGAACAAGTACAGTTTAGACGAACAGGTATTAGCCGATTTCCAAGACGGAGAAGAGCTTCTCCCAGAACAAAAAGATCAGCATTACTTATTCCTTCTTGACCAAAGAGGCTTAAGCCAGTATCAACTACAGACTACTCCATCATTTGAATTTACGATGGCACCACAATATATCCCTAATGTTTATCTCCGAGGAATTTACTTCAACGGACGGACCTATCAAACCTCAAGTTCAACCAATGTCATCTATCGCAGTAGCGATAAAGAACTAGATATTACTGTCCAGCCAGTAAAATTACAATACCAGCCAACTGAAGAGGTAGAGCTAAACGTGGAAGTAAAAGATCAAGAAGGTAAAGGACAAGCAGCCGAAGTAAATGTTAGTTTAGTAGACGAAGCTTTCTTTGCACTAAAAAAACAATACGTCACTTTCTTAGATGATCTTTACACCCAAATATCCTCGGGAATTCTCCAAACCTACTCTTCGCATCAATACCCAGTTGACAAAGTAAGCGCAGAATACGGCGGCGGCTGCTTCCTCCAAGGAACGCCAGTCAAACTAGCAAATGGATCTTACCAACCCATTGACCAAATCACAGTAGGGGATAATATCCAAACCCTTACTTCTCCCGGAAGTAAAATTAGTACCTCTGACCAGGTAATTCGCGTAGATAAACATAAGGTACAACATCTACTAGTCATCAATCATGATCTCCAAGTTACTCCCGAACATCGATTATTCATTAATGGAGTATGGAAACCAATCGGACTAGCCGAACCGGGAGACTTTCTTCTAGACGAGAATGGCGACAGTGTCATGATCACCTCAATTGAACAAAAGTACGGACAATTTAATGTCTACAACCTCCAGATTAAGGATCATAAGACCTACTTAGCCGGAGGATTTTATGTCCATAATGAGAAAGGCTTGGTGAGGGAAAATTTCGCTGACAACGCGTTTTTCGGCATTACCCAGACTGATTCACAAGGCCATGGGACTTTCAAATTTAAGCTTCCCGATAACCTCACTTCCTGGCGTATTACTTATCACGGAATCACTCAGGACTTAAAAGCAAATCACGGTACTAACAATCTTATTGTCCGGCTCCCTTTCTTCATCGAATTATCCATCAGTAATGAATATTTGCTAAAAGATAAACCAAAAATCAAGTTACGTGCCTATGGAGATACTCTGCAAAAAGGTCAAGAAGTGAAATACTCCATAAGTATCCCTTCGCTTGGCGTAACCGAACCACAAAGCGTTACCGGTTCTGCTTTTGAAACAGTAGAATATACTCTTCCGGTTTTACAGGAAGGTGAGCATCGTCTAATCGTCCAAGCCAAAGCAGGAAATTATAGCGATGCCGTTGCTCGTACTTTCCGAGTAATTAGCTCACGTCTTGCTAGAACGGAAGCTATTTACACTCAACTAACCGAAGATACCATAGTTGATAACCCTCACCAGGACAGTGTTTCCCTTATTTTTAGCGATGATAACCGTGGACGATATTATCCTCCACTTAACCAACTATCCTGGGCCTGGGGAGACCGCGTTGACCAACGACTTACTCGCGTAAAAGGCACTCAACTGCTAAACCAATACTTTGAAACTAATCGTTCAATCCCCGATTTTAATCCTTCCCTTTACCAGGCCCCCAACGGCGGGATTACCTTACTGCCATACAGCAGCAGTGAAATTGACCTTAGCGCTAAAGTCAGCGCCCTCGCGGGAAATGAATTTGATTCGACCGCCTTAAAAAACTATTTCTGGGCAATTACTGAAAATCGAACTTCTAATATTAATGAAACAATCAGCGCTTTATATGGACTAGCTTCTTTAGACGAACCGGTTCTCGTCATGTTAAAACGACTATCTACCCAATCTGGCCTTACGACAACAGAGAAACTCTATCTTGCTCTAGGGTTAACAGAGGCCGGTGATTATCAAAACGCCCACGCTATCTACCGGCAGGTAGTCGAATCTTGCGGTGAAGAGTCTGGCCCGTACCTGCGCCTAAACACGGGTTCGGATCAAGATGATATCCTAACCGCTACCACCATAGCAGCCCAGATTGCTCAAGCTTTCAACGATACTAAAAGTGAAAAGCTATTTAAATACATTGATGATCACCGCACCAAAGATATCTTAACTAACCTTGAAAAACTTTCTTACTTAACAAATAGTCTCCCTTCGGCTAACCCCGAGCCTGTCAGTTTCACCTACTCAGTTAATAACGTTACAGAAACCAAGAATTTGGAACTAGGTAGGTCATGGCAACTGAATTTGAATTCCACAGAAGCAGAAAGTATTACCTTTAGCGAGGTTAGTGACAATGTCGGCCTATCGATTGTACGCCAAACGGCAGTGGATTCAACTACCATTGATAAAAGTCCCTATGCCGCGGTAAACCGCACATTTTTAGTGAATGACCAACCAGTAAAAATGGTGGCTGAATCAGATTTAGTAAAAGTAAAGATCACTTACAAGTTAGCCAACAAAGCTTACGGCGGCTGTTACCAAGTGACCGACTTCTTACCTTCTGGATTACGCCCGATTACTAAATTATCCAGTTGGGGAATTTCCCAGTCAGACCAACTAGAAGTCACTTATCCTTACGAAACTGTCGGACAAAGAATAAATTTCTGCACTTACCGAAATAGCCAACAAAACCCACTTGTTTACTATGCACGCGTTATTTCCAAGGGAGAATACGTGGGAGAACCAGTGCTTATCCAATCTCAGAATGCACTGGATGATCTTAACCTAGGAACAGAAACATCAATTATTATTGAGTAATGACGAGAAAGAATATCTTCTTAATAACCACTCTGTTTTTAATCATAATCTTAATCAACGGAGTTGACTTTATTGACAGTAGGTTAATGTTAACAAAAACTAGCCCAGAAAATGAAACACTGGGTATCTCGGTTAGCGAGAATCTTATCGACGAACCGATTCATTTTCTCGAGGTTGAATACTTTGAACCTGGCAATTTTTACCGTGGCATTAACACCACTGGAGTAGGGGAGACCGCTCAGCAGAGTAAGATGCAGGGAGGAATTGTCCCGCATCACTTACTGGCAAGCAGATTACTCTCAGATTTCTTTTCTAGATTAAATCAACAATACCCAGAATCTATTGTTCTACTTGGCCCTAACCACCATCACGCTGGGAAAGGAAAAATCTTAACAACCACACGGGGCTGGGAAACACCTTTTGGCCAGATACACTCAAATACCCAAATCACTCAAAAACTAATCGCGGGGAGCATTGTTCAAGAAGACAATTACACCTTACAAAAAGAGCACTCTATCGCTGGCATGATGCCTTACCTTAAATATTACCTTCCAGAAACAAAAGTTGTCCCGATCATTCTTATGTCTTCACTAGATAATCAGGACGCGAAAGACTTGGGAATTTTACTGGCAAGCGAGATTCTAAATGAAAATGTTGTCTTAGTAGCCTCCGTAGATTTTTCACATTACCTGAACGCAGAGGAATCACTAATAAACGATACTCTCACTGAACAACTCATAAAAGAATTTGATACGGAATCTCTTTTTAATTTGGATAACAGCTATCTTGATTCTGCGCCATCAATTTCAGTCTTGCTCAATGCGATGAGAGAACTCAAAGCAACCGATCTAGAAATTATCGACCATACCAACAGCGCTTTACTGCTCGGTGGACACCCGCAACAGGTAACTAGTTATTTCGAGATGACTTTTACCGTCCCGTAATTTATAATCTCCCTATGGACATCTTCCGCAAACACCAAAGGTTTTGGACTATCGTTATCCTCATCACCCTTACCTCAATGGTACTGCTGCCAATCATCAGTTTATTTGTGCGGTAGTGAAGTTAACTTGCAACGATCAATTCCCAAACACACTAGACAACATTTCGCTATTAGCTTATGCTACACTTAGATATTTTTAGGAAACGGTGGAGAAGGCCGATGAGATCGTCCTAAATTCACTTGTTGGCAACAAGCTCCAAAGTTAACACCAATATCTGCTTCGTGGGTAGACATGGACAACACTAATACTTTAAAAGGGATAATTTATGCCTTTATGGCATCTCTAGGTTCCGGGATTGCTATTTTTTACTCAAAAACATCAGTGGTTGAAGTTGATCCGTTAATTCTGACTACGAGCCGGAATATTCTAGCAACCTTAGCTTTTCTACTGATCCTTATCAGCTCGGGAAAGTTTCGGAAAATTAGGAAGCTAGGAAAGAGAAACCTAAGACTCCTTATACTAACAGGTTTGGTTGGTGGGGCTCTGCCTTTCTACCTCTATTTCACAGGGCTACAGTTGATAGAAGGACAAACGGCTAACGTGATTCATAAAACCTTGTTCATCTGGACTTCTTTATTAGCAATTACCTTTTTAGGTGAACGGCTTAACCCTTTATACCTACTTAGTTACCTTGCCATAATCTTGGGCAATTTCTACTTTGCCCCATTAAAGTTTTCCGGTAGTAAAGGAGAAATTATGATCTTTGCAGCAACAATTCTGTGGGCCGTGGAGCACATAATTGCCAAGCAAGTACTGAAATCGGTCTCCGCTGAGCATGTAGGATTATTCAGGTTAGGTATCGGCTCTACACTCCTTCTACTCGCCGTGCTACTAACAGGTCGCGGTAGCATCATGGCCAACCTTAGTTCAGCCCAAACGTTAATTATTCTAATTGGCAGCCTAATGGTTTTTACAACCCTCTACTTTTGGTACAGGGCTCTAAAGTACGCACCAGCTAGTTTGGCAACTTTGGTCTATACTTTCTCGGTAGTCGTAGGCAATGCCCTAACTGGCGCTTTTAACAAAGTAAATTTCCCACTAACAACCTTGTATTCTTCGTTATTAATCACAGCAGGTGTGATCGTAGTTATACTTTTACAACAGAAACCGCTTCGCAAACAACAATATCTGCATCATGGATAAATCGGGCATTTTAATGTGCGCTAAGTACGCCGCATCCCCTAATTTCTTTGGTTACTGCGGGCCGGCACAAAATTCCAGTGTTTTAGACCATCTAAAGGAGAGTAGGGGAGACTTAGAACTAGGAAACATCCTTTCACAATTCGAAACCCTGTATCCCTATTTGCGCTTAATATCCCAGGAAAATCGCATTGACGACCCGTTTGACAAACGAGTAGTCGAAGCCTATTGGGTTGGTAACCAGTTACTGGAAAAAGTAACAAATATAAAATACTGGAGATTCCTTAACGAACTTTTACTGCTCCGTAAAAGAATGGGACAATTTGAATACAACAAAACAGGGAGTAAAATCGCCAGCTATACTCTTCTCCCGCACCACTCATTCCATGTTTTCAATATCTTTAAAAGGACAGGAAAGGATCCCTCTTATCACACCTTAAACACCATGGACAACTGCCGTATTAGCTGGGGACAATTGATCGAAAACAAGCTGACCTCTTTATTAGTAAGAACACACCCGTTGGTTTTTGAAAACCAACAGTTAAAACTGGGTGCCGCGACCGCAAGGGAAGTTGAGCTGGGTTACAAAGGGAAAGGATTTCTGGATAAGTTAAAAGTGGGAGATAAGATAAGTTACCATTGGGGACACGCTTGCGATCACATTTCCCAAAGACAGATGAAAAACTTACATTATTACACCCAAAGATCTATCGATTATTTCAATAGCCCGCTGGCCTGAATCTGCATAGCAAACAAAACCTATCTTTATGCCCAGAAACGGCATTGTAAGAAAATACCCACACCAAAACCCTCACTGAACCGATGTCGACGGTCTAGCCGTTGATAATCACTGGAGCAACACTGCCCAATATTCGTTTTGGTGCTAGAATTGAGAGAATGATAACTCTTAAAGATCCAGTAACGAAAGTGCCGCTTATTGGCCCCGTACAGGCAAAAAAACTGGAAAAACTAAAAATTAACACTGTCAAGGATTTGCTTTATCACTTTCCTCACCGTTACGACGATTTCACCCAAATTAAACCGCTCGCTTCGATAAGGGTAGGGGAGAAGACAACAATCAAGGCCCCTGTCACAGCATTGACCCAGCATTTTACCCGGACAAGAAAAAGTTATATCATGGCAACTCTCGCTGATGATTCGGGATCCATTCAAGCAGTTTGGTGGAACCAACCCTGGATTAAACAAACGCTTAGAGTAGGGCAGAACTACTATTTTTCCGGTAAAGTTGCTTTCTTTAGCCGCAAGCTTACTCTAACCAGCCCTGACTATGAACTCGAAAACACTGAGACCATTCATACTTCCGGGATTGTACCAATTTACCCGGAAGGCGAAGGTATTAGCTCTAAATGGCTGAGGTCGCGGACTAACGCCGTTTTAAAAATTCTCGGTTATAAAGAGCTAAATGAAACTAGCAACCAAGAAACTGAACTCGACAACTATCCTTTAGAATTCAGAAAAAAATACAACCTTTTATACCTTCCTTTAGCTCTCTCTTGGATTCATTTTCCCAATAACTTTGGTGAAGTAAGCCGAGCACGTGAGCGTCTCGCTTTCGACGAACTGTTCGGTCTTCAACTAAAGAACCAGCACCGCCGTCAATCTTGGGAAAATAGGAGAGCAACTTACAGCCTCAATTTAGAAAAAAACAAAACTGCCATCCAAAAATTCATCACCTCTTTGCCATTTACTCTCACCAACGCACAGAAGAACGTTACCCAGAGAATATCTGAAGATCTAAAGCGAAACATACCGATGAATAGATTACTACAGGGTGATGTGGGAAGCGGGAAAACTGTAGTAGCGGCAGCTGCTGTCTACGCAACATATTTATCCGGTTATAAATCTTTACTCATGGCACCAACAGAAATCCTCGCACGACAGCATTTGAGAACGTTATCTGAATTATTCAAAGTATCAGCTAAACTAAAAATCGCACTATTAACTGGGAGTACCAAACCGACAAGTCATAACTTACAGGAAAGCAATCTTGTTATCGGGACACACGCTTTATTCCACAGCCCAGCTGAATTAAAGAAAGTCGGTTTAATAGTAATCGATGAACAACACCGTTTTGGGGTAAAACAACGGGGCAAACTAGTCGACAAGGGGATTGAAACAAATAAAGCACTTACCCCGCACATTCTCAGCCTTACCGCTACCCCAATCCCACGATCTATAGCCTTAACTGTTTACGGCGATCAAGATCTCTCTGTAATCAACGAGATGCCACCCGGCCGAAAACCGGTTATAACCTGGCTAGTACCGGGTAAGAAACGACCTGGAGCATTAATGTGGGTTAAAGAACAAATCAAAAGGAAAAACCATCAAGCATTCATTGTCTGCCCATTTATCGAGGAATCCGAACATGAAACTTTACAAACAGTTAAAGCTGCCAAGGCAGAGTTTTCTCGACTTCAAAAAGATGTCTTCCCTGACCTAATATTAGGCCTTGTGCACGGCAAACTCAAGGCTAAGGAGAAAAATGAAGTACTGGTTAAATTCAGAAATGGAGAACTCCACATTCTGGTTGCTACTCCTGTGGTAGAAGTAGGCATTGATATACCAAAAGCAAATTTGATGATTATCGAGGGAGCGGAACGATTCGGACTAGCTTCCCTACATCAACTTCGTGGCCGTATCGGCAGGAGCGGAGAACAAGCCTACTGCCTGCTTTTCACCTCCACCCATAACCCCGAACAAAACCAACGCCTAAATGCTATGAGAAAATACCATAATGGTTTAAAGCTCGCGGAAATAGACCTCGAAATTCGGGGGCCCGGTGAACTCTTCGGAACCAGGCAACATGGCTTCTGGGATCTCAAAATTGCAAGTTTATCGGATTTAAGATTGATTGAGAAAACTAAAAATGCGGCTCGAGAATATGGTAAAATAAGAAACATCTAGTGAACATCTAGTGAGAATTTCCTCCGGTGTCGCCAAAGGCCACCAACTACACATTCCCGCCGTTCCCGGACTTAGGCCTACCAAAAGTATGGTCAGGCAGGCCATTTTTAGCATCCTCGGAAATATTAAGGGGACACGCGTGCTAGATATTTTCGCTGGAAGTGGATCTCTAGGCATTGAAGCCCTTTCCAGAGGAGCTATTTGGGCTGACTTCGTTGACATTAACCAAGAAGCTTGTACTGCAATTAAGCAAAATGTTAACTATACACGATTTAGAGGCAAAACAGAAGTTCATCAGATCAGCGCAGAGGAATATCTAACTTCTTGTCTTCCAAATCAATACAACATTGTACTTGCCGATCCCCCTTACGAATTTAACATTGATCACATCCTAGTTAAACTGCTAAGAGTACTTAAGGATGATAGCGTTGTTGTTTACTTACATCACCGGGATGCTCTCCCTCCATCTAAAATTAGTGGCCTTGATTACAAAGAAACACGTAAATACGGATTAACCGGAGTTACCTTTTTGACAAAGGTAGAAAATTGACATAAAATATCGCAGTGTAATTAAGAAGCTAACAAGCTAATCAGCGAAAAAGATAAATTATGGGAGCAGTACCAAAGAAAAAACCATCTAAGCACCAAACAAGAACCAGAAGAACTGCTTGGTTGAACCGCCAGAAGTTGCCTCGTTACCAAAACTGCAAGAATTGTGATAAGCTGAAATTACCACACCGTGTCTGCCCTCATTGCGGTTACCTCCGAGATAAAAAGGTGATCGAAATTAAAGCAAAAAATCCCAAGGATAGCAAGGTGTAGGGCTCATTGAATCCTCCTCCGCCCCGTTAGGGCTACAAAAGGATTAATCCCGCCCGCCTCGCTACGCGAAGCGTTGCGGGCAGGTCGACTGGCAGAAATATTCAACTAACGTCGAATATTTCTGAGTCTCATTGAAAACACCAAACGATCCTCGACATCTGGCAAGACAACTAGCATTACAAGTAACCTTTGCTTGGACTGCTAAACTTAAACTGCGAGGTATCGAACCGGGCAAGCCGCAAGAAATTAACATTGAAGACCAGAAGGCGATTACCAAACAAGCTCAATCTTTATACCTCCATTGGTCAAAGGCCCAGCTACAATCATCAGCCAGCTGGAAACGTGCAGATTTTGACCTGGCAAAGATTATTGTTAAGAGGGTCGTTAAATGGTATCCTAAAATTGATTGCCTCATCGCTAATGCGGCACCAGAATGGCCCCTGGTCCAAATCGCCAACGTTGACTTAAGCGTCTTAAGATTGGCAGTGGCTGAATTAACCAGAAAAAACGCTTCTACTCCTTATAAAGTAATCATCGATGAAGCAGTAGAGCTATCCAAGGAATATGGTGGTGAAAATAGCTCAAAGTTTATTAACGGGGTCCTCGGTACAATTGTTACCCGCCTGGACCTAGCTGATCAGCCGGATCCCGCCTAGCGGGGGACCAATTTAAATGAATCTGACAAAACTAGAAACTAAAATTAAGTTACGTTTTAGCAACCCAGACTCCCTGCTAAATGCTTTCGTGCACCGATCATATCTTAACGAACACAAGGATTTCCTCCTTGGTTCCAACGAAAGACTAGAATTCCTTGGAGACGCCTGCCTCGAACTTGTTGTCTCCGAATATCTCTATCAACACTTTCCAGAAGAAGCAGAAGGTTTCCTAACCAATCTACGTTCAGCCCTTGTAAACACCGAGTCCCTAGCCGAAACCGCAAAATTTCTCGGTCTGGGAGAATACTTACTACTCTCAAAAGGTGAAGAAGATGGAGGCGGGAGACAGTCGCGCTACCTACTCGCAAACACTTTCGAAGCCCTCCTTGGCGCTTGCTACCTCGAGACAGGTTTAGACAAATGTCGAGAGTTTGTCGAGAGGTTTCTTTTACCCAAACTAGAATTAATTATTGAAAACAACCTTTATAGGGACGCAAAATCTCGCTTCCAAGAACTAACGCAAGAAGTTCTTTCTGTAACCCCGCAATACAAGATTATCGAAACTTGGGGCCCTGATCACGAAAAACATTTTAAAGCAGGAGTATTTGTAAATGAGAAAAACGTAGGAGAAGGTGAAGGTAACAGCAAACAAAAGGCCGAAGTCGAAGCCGCACAAGATGCACTTGAAAAATGGGAAGGGGATATGTAAAATTCGAATATGCTTAAAGTTAGATTGTCACGAACAGGTCGCAAAAATTATCCCAGCTACCGGATTGTAATCACTGACTCTCGCAATAAACGGGATGGTAAGTGCATTGAAATTATTGGTCACTACAATCCCCAGGACCAGCCTCCTAAACTGGATGTTAAACAAAATCGCCTAGATTACTGGCTGGATAAGGGAGCACAATTGAGCGAAGGCGCTAGGAAAATCCTAAAGGCATAATTCTAATAAGGATATGTGCCTATCATGTTTTATTTGCATCTATTAGCATCATAGTCAAAATGCAGGAACTACTAAATTTCGTTGTAAAAAGAATCGCCAACCACCCGGATGCAATTGATATTCATACCAAAGAAGACCCGGATAACGGGACTACCATCTTTCAGATTAGTAGTCACTCCGAAGATATTGCGCTCATCATTGGGAAAAAAGGAAAGGTAATAAAGTCAATCCGTAACCTACTAAACGTAATTGCACTACCAAAGGGAATCCACGTCCAGTTAAATGTCGAAGAGAAAGAAAGCCCTGAGTCGGATTAGAAAGGGTCAGATTTCCCATAATCAACATCCCCGCCTGTGAAATCGGGGGATTGAAAGGAAATTCCATATAAATTAAGACGGGCGACTTGAGCTAATATATCTTGGTCTCCGACTTTGAGTTCTTCAAGAGGTTCATCAACAGGTCCCAACTTCGATGGGACGGGGAGAAACGGCACTATTGCTATTCCTGACAGACGAATCTCTTCACCATCACTCCCCAAAGATAACTGGGCTAAAGACAACACCCTCTTTGCCCTCTCAATGTTTTTGAGGAAAGCAACTGTTTGAGAAAGATCTCCGACACTAGTAATTGGTACATCCACTGTCATTAGGCGCCCACCACCCTCCAATAACGTAGCCTCATCAAATCCGAGACTGCCTATATTTAACAAACCTAGCTCCACTTTCGATTCTGCAGCCAACGCTTCTAACGAGGCAAATACCGACCATTCCTGAGGGAAAGAAGGGAGAGCCTCCTCTAAGGCGGCGATACTAGAGTCCAACTCTACCTCGGTTAAGGATTGCAATAAATTTACTTTCGGTAACAATTTATCGTTTAGTAGCGCTTCCCTAGTTGCAATTTCCCTCTTCATCCAGCCAATCTCTCCAATCCAGGGATAGATCGTTAATACAACAACCAAAATAGTAGTAATTACGCAAATCAGTATTAAGAACAATGGTGATTGTCTCATATATTTTCCCTGGTAATAGCTAAATTAAAAATTAACCGTCCCTTATCTATCTGATAATCCAGCAATGTTACCGACACCGACATAACCTCATCCCATTGGACTAAGTCATCAATAAAAGTGTTCACCTGACCTACATTATCAGCTTGACCTGAAAACTCAAAAACGGATGGAGTCTCTGTCTGCCTCAGAGAAATCATCTGCAAGCCTGCCGGGAGCGCTTTCGTAAGACCATCAAGGAAAGTAGCGTAATGCCATCGTTGTTCAAAGTATTCTCCCAAAGCACCTATCTTCTTCTTAACTACAGTAAATTTCCCTTCCAATCTCCGATTCTCTTCAGTATTTATTACACTCCGTTGAGTTAATACCTCCTGGTCAAGTATCTGCCATTGAGACCCAATTTGTTCCCGATACCGATAAAGACCAAGTACTATCACTGCTAATAAAACTAACTCCAAAACACAAAGCACACTAACCTTCCGGAATGTTAATCCTTTTTCTTCTTGTTCTTGAATTTCTTGAGGTAATAGGTTAACCCCTTTTCCTTGCATAGATAGCATAGATAAAAATAATGAAGGTATTTACAACTCGTTAATCTTGCTTTAATGCCAGCCCACCTGCAACTGCAAACTGAGTCTGGTTTTCCAAGCGACGAACTTCTTCTTCAAACCGTGGAGGAATCACAATATTAACCCACGGATCTCCAATCTGAACTTCTATGCCAAGACTCTCGGCCAAATACACAACTACTCCAGGTAATCTGGCTGTACCTCCCGTAAGCACAACTCTTTTAACGGGTCGCATCGGCACCTTTGTTTGATAAGAAATAATCGCTTTCTCAATCTCATTAACAATTACATCGAATACTGGCTTAACAACTGCCAGGATTTTCCCTCCCAATTTATCCTCCATCAAGCCATAAGCTCGCTTGTATTCCTCTGCCTGGGCAACCTCAAATCCCAAATCCCTAGAAACAGCCTTAGCTAAATCATCTCCACTGGTACCAATACTTCGCGTAAAACGGATTGTTCCCCGATCTACTATACACAAATCTGTCGCTGAAGCACCTAAGGAAATAATCAATGCTACGGCACTCTCGTCAGATCCAGTAATTAAAGAACGAACCATGCCTATAATCTCTGACTCAAAGGCAACTGGTTCAACACCTGCCATTTCAAGGATACCTAAATATCTATTCACCAGATCTAGAGGAGCAGCAACCAGTAATATCTCCATCTTCCGACCAGCTTCTTCGCCCTCAGGGAGTTGCCCTTCATCAAGTACCATCCAACTTACTTTTACTTTATCTTTAGGCAAAGGAATAAACCGATCTGATTCCCACTCTAAAGCCCTGTACAATTCTTCTCCTCTTAATGGTGGAAATTCTATCACTCTGGTAAATACCCGGGATTCTGGAAAAGCTGTAATCACTTTCTGACTCTTGATTTTACTTTCTTTCATCAGCTCCTTAATCGCCTTAGCCACCTTCTGCTGATCCATCTCCGAATCTGACTGCATCGCCCCGGAAGGCGTCTCTGTCGAGCCAAATGCCACTAACTCAGGCCTGCCATCTCGGGCACGGTTTAACTCAACTACTTTAATATTACGTGATCCTATATCTAAACCAAAAAACTGTTGCATTAAATTGAAGTCCAGTCCAATGTAAAATCGGACCACCGACCGAATTAACCCGTCGATCCGGCGGGTTCTTTAAATCCCACGACTACCTCTATCCTACCCCTTACTTCCGAATTTTGTCAAGAATAGAATAAATACCCGAAGGAAGGCAAGTCCGCCGAAAAATCATTGCCAAAGGGGAATTAGAATTTCTGGGCAATTAGATAACGAGTTAACTCAATTACATCCCATCCGTTGACGATTCCATCTCCGTTGATATCCGTTTCCAGCGGTAGGCAGTAAGATTTTCCCCAACAATTGATTACCGCCTTAAGGTCATCTATATTCACAACCCCATCACCGTTAACATCATACTTATCACTCGGTACAGGTGTCGGAATCGGGGAAACTGGTGGCGGGCTCGTTTCGGGAGCAACAAGAATTGTAGCTCTATCTTCTACTGGTTCGGAAAGGTATTTTTCCACAATCACCTTCGCAGTATAGATCCCAGAAAAAGAATAGTCACATAAATCATCTGCCACCATCGGATTCTGATGAGTCCCATCTACCTTATAATCGGGAATTCCGCACTTTTCGATGGTCTTTGAAACGCTCAAACCGGAATCGGCACAATGGCACCAAAAGGTATAGTTTATCGTGCACTGCTCCACCGTTGCCTTCAAATCAACGCCATTCAGGGGAGCACTGCCCGATAAACTATTCTGCCAATTCATTGAATCAACAGCCACTTGCAAACTGGTATAAAGTGTCGGCGTAGCTCCTATGTTAACAGTCACGCTATCCGAAGCTGTTCCTCCTGAACCGGTGCAGGTTAGTGTGTAAAACTTCTGAGATGTCAAATTACCAGTTTCTTCCAGCCCAACCAGCGGCTTCACTCCTGACCAATCTCCCGAACCCACACAACTGGTAGCATTTTCAGAAGTCCAGGAAAGGGCAACAGTGTTATTAATGGGAATAGTAATCGACCCGTCTAAACTGTCTGCCTTTAAATCTACTAATGGCAACTCGTTCTCTCCTGTAGAAACAACAACAACTCCACTCACAGCCGTAGAAGGTATTTCTTCGGCATTACTGCCAGCCAGCTTCAAATTCTCGATTCTAATACTTGAACTTCCACTAGCAACAGCATTAAATGTGAGAGTAATTAATGTACCTGACCCCGAAACAGCTACTCCGGGAATAGTCCGTGTCGCGGCAATATTCCTAATTACACCAGCACTACTGGTATCTTCACTAACCCAATAAGTACTGTCCGCATCTCCAATAAAAAGCCCACGTTCTAACGAAGCAAATTCCAATATCGTCGATCCATAGGTTATATCAAATTGGAATCCATATAGGTCAGAAACTTCAACTACGTTAATATCCACAGACACTGCATCACCAACTGCAACGGTTTGTGAATCGGGTGATACTTTAACTGTATTCGGTTCAATAGACACCTCGGAAAAAGAGATATCGTCAAACCACGCTGTCCCAATTCCCGTCAGAGTTAGTTCTATTGCTACACTCATGCTTCCAGAAGGTGCTACCGCACTAACCTTCCTCTCAACAAAAACTCCCGTCGTACCAATCACCTCTAAGGTCGCCTTTCTCATAAGTTCGTCACCATTACTATCGTAAAACACTATTTCCAAGTACACACCGTCGGCCGCATTCTCTGTTCGAATCCACCCGACCAATTCGTATTCTTTACCAGCGTTAACTGATATTGGATCCTCGGAAACCCAACTGCAAGTAGAAGCCGGGTCATCACTATAGACTTTTAATGAGTGATCCGGTGACCGATAATAATCAGTAGCCCACTCATAAAGACAGGAATCCTCGGGTGGGGGTGTAGGTGTTAACGTCGGTATTGGTGCCAATGTGGGCGTCACCGTTGGTGCTACCGTGGGTGTAACTGCAGGCGCCGTTGTAGGCGTAGGTATCGGTATGGTAGGCGTTGGCGTTGGCGTTGGCGCCAATGTGGGCACCACTGTTGGTGCTACCGTGGGTGTAACTGTAGGCACCGCCGTAGGCGTAGGTATCGGTATAGTTGGGGTTGGGGTTGGTATAGATGTCGGTATCGGGGTCGGCGTGGGCTGTGATGGAGGAGTTATCTCTCCAGCTACAATAACAGTGCCATCCTGCGCTGTTGACAAGATCTCGTTTGCATCATCATCTGATAATTTAAGACCCTGAATATCAATTACTGAGGTTCCCGCTGCCAGAGTTCTGAACCTCACGCCCACCAGTGTTCCCGAGCCAGATACTGTTTCGCCAGGAGTTGTTCGCGTCACAGCAATACTACCAATTAACCCCGGGGTACCAGTATTTAAAGCAACCCAGTAAGTACTATACGAATCACCAATAAATGTTCCTCTTTCCAAGGAAATGTACTCTAGAATGGACGAATCATAGGCAAGATCAAATTGAAATCCATACAAATTCGCCGTATCTATTATATTAATATCTACGACCATTTCATCATCAATACCCACTGTTTGCATCTCCGGCGCCACCCTAACTGTGTTCGCTTCACCCGAAACCTGGCTCATAGAAACATCATCGAACCAAACTATTCCTGTTCCTATTAGCGTTAACTCCAATACCGCGCTTACTGCGCTCGCAGGCGCAATCGCGCTAGCTGTTCTCTCGACAAAATCATTCTCGTCCGGATTACTTGTCGTCCCATCTAACTCCGGCGTCGATTCCCTGAAAACCTCAGTGCCAGTACCACCGTAGAACACAACCTCAACTACCGCAGCACCATTTACATCTTCTGTTCTAATCCAGCCCGATATCTCATACTCCTCACCCGCTGTCACCTCAACCCCCTCCTCGCTCACCCAACTACAGGCAGTGCCCGGATCATCACTTTGAATTTTAAGAGAGCGATCTCCAGTGTGGAAATAATCACTAGCCCACTCATATTCACAACCTACAACTTGCGCCGCACCCATAACAGGGAGAAGTAGCGCTAGAACAAAAACACTAATGGTTATAGCTATTTTACGTTGCATGATTACTCGGAAGAATATTTACTTTTCGTCGTCCAGCCAGCCGGCTCATCCCCCGAACCTTTTTCAAAGCTCGGATTCGGAACTAGATTCTCTGCCTTCTGCTTACCCAATTCTGCTAATCGCTCTATCAGTGACTTTTCACCGATAGGGAAGAAGAACAAGAAAAGAACTGCCATAGCAACAATAATGTAAATATACCTCTTCCTAAAAAGCAACTTGGCAAGATCATCATGAACCTCATTTTCTAATGGACTCTCTTGTTTCAGTTGTTCCTCTGGAATAATTCCTTCCATATTTAATACTGAACCAACATCAAAGGCCTGTGTACCCTCACAAACTTCGACTCTTGGTTGTCCATCCTGCTGGCTGGTTATCAAGGCCCTCCTCAAAAGATGGGTTTGGAACCAAATTTACCACTCTTTCTTGTTTCCAGTCTACTAATCTATCTAACAGCGATCTACCATTTATCGGGAAAAAAAAGACTAACAACAAAAGAATAACTGCTAATAAAAACTGGAATTTCCTGCTACTCGGGGACACTTTGGGGAAATTTGTGCCCGCTTCCATAAAATTTTCTTTATGATCAAAATTCTCCATCTCGATATAGAAGCTACAGTTAGAGTATGTCAAACACGGACTGGCCTTGTCAAGTCCGTATACCAATTGCGCACCTAATGCCTATATTTAAATATTACCAAATACCAAAATGACTACCCACAATTACCAAATCAAAAACATCCACCACTCCGTTTCCGTTGGCGTCCGCGCGAGCGCAGTCTCCGACTGCTTCCTGCCCAAAACAACTGCCGATAATAACGAGATCGAAAATGTCAACGATACCATCATTATTGAGGTCTCCTTCAACCGAGGGGAGGGGAGTGGGAACACCCATGTCCTCTTTTTCTATAAGAAAAATTCCTACTCTCCTCCTGTCATACCCGTCATTTCCGACATCTAATGTTGAGTTAGATAAACTAAACGAGAGACTCAAAGTGCTCCCAAATGTCTGTTGACCATTGTAGACTTCCGCCACCTCTCCAGAAATAAAATCAAAAGATCTCACAACATAAGTCCCATCATCAAGATTATTGATTTCTACATTTACAGAATCACCTATACCATGAATCATGGCAAAAATCTGATCTCCATCACCCCGCCCAGCAACAAAATCGATATCCCCAGTAATAAAATCTTCCCAGGGAATTGAATTAGCTAAGTTCCAACTATCCCAAGAAACAACGTTGATAAATTTGGCCACGCCTTGATAAAGCCGATGAACTTCCCAATAGCGAATTCCCGTTAATCCTGGTTCATGCCAACGATGAGAAACACTAGTCCCAGAAGAAATCAGTTGTAGCCAAAGTCTGGCTAAACTCGGACGGTATGGATATTCCTCGTGGGGAGGATCGTCCTTTTGGCTGTCTTCAATAAAGATGCCAGTTACATCTTGTTCAATTGGACCCATCTGGGCAGTCCATGGCCAGAATTCTCCGATAAAAGCCGGCTTGTTGTAAATATCTTCCATATCTCTTGTGGCCTGAAGGGCGTATTGGACACTGGCATCTTCGTCCCGTGGGTAGTAGTGCCATTGGACGTAATCAATGTTTGGTGAGGCAAATACTTGCATTTTTTGCTGGTTGTCCGTGCTAGTGCTAAGATTGTAGGAACTTATGGAAACAGGGCGGTGATGAAGATCATTTGATTTGACATAAGCAGCCATGTTGTTTACCCAATTGGCCATTTCCTGCTCGTGGCCGTAGGAGATGGAGGCGTAATTAATTTCGTTCCACAATTCCCAGTCCCAAATAGCGGTGCTGTCTCCCCAAACGTGCATTATAAACGCCACATATCTTTTGGCATAATTTATGGCAGATTCTTCTGAAAAGAGTGGCGAGTTCCAAGTTCCGTTGGTCCAAAAGTCGAACCTGTTGCTAATAGGCCCGCATCTTCCGGGATCGTCGTGTCGGCAATTAGCGCTGTTAAAGGGATTGATTTCCCAGCTGTTCCAATTAAAATTACCATTATCTTCATAGGGGTCACCACTCCAGCCATCTGTTCCGAAAAAAACAATTTTTAGCTTTACGCTGTGGCTTTCTGCAGATGCAAGCATTCGAGTAATTAGACTCTTGCGTAGCTTGGGTCCGTATAGGGGGCCGCAGTTTTCATTGGAAAAATCTGGCCATCTGCAACTCGGATAGTTTATCATTAAGTCTTCCCCGTCAATCTGTTTATCCTGGAACCCATCGGCGTTACTTCTAGCGCCATCCAGCATGGCGCAAACCTGCTCATCCATAACGTTGTATTTACCAACTGGCAAAGGGTGCACACCAGGCCGCCAAACATTGGAACTAAAGTGCAAACGCAGGCTGTTGACACCCGATTCCTCCAACTGTGAAAACCATTCGTCATAGGTTAAGCCTTCAGTTTCGGGTAAACACCCATCCCCACACCAATCCGTACACCCATCTCTTTCAATGCGTGCCCCTAACCGAGAAATATATTCTCTGCCAGTAACTGGATCGTCTTGCCATTCCCTTTTGTATACAGTGTGCGCATTGTGACCAACAGGAATAAATTTCGCCCCTCCTTCGTAAACAAATCCCTTCCCTGAAGGATCCATGTGAATATACCCAGTCTTGGCATCACTTGCCTGCAAAACCTGCCCTTTCAAAGATTGGTTTCTTGAGACAGGCTCATTAGCATCAACAATAACCGTATAGTCATCTTGCCCTTTAACACTTACCTGCGCAGAGTCAAAAGCGAGTATGATAATTGCGATTAAAAACAAACAGGAAACTATCTTTTTCTTGAACATAAGCATATTTTTAGTCAAATCTAGCTACGCTCCAAAATTACCTCCCACTATCACTAGATCAAAAACATCCACCACTCCGTTTCCGTTGGCGTCTGCGCGAGCGCAGTCTCCGACTGCTTCCTGCCCAAAACAACTGCCTATGATGACCAGGTCAAAGATGTCAACCACGCCATCGTTGTTAAGGTCGCCAGGGGTTATCGAACCAACTAACTCCACCCAATTAATATTAAAGCTATTTCCGCCCATATAAATGGTTAGAGTGTGGTTTCCTAAAACAAGCTCTCGTGTTGTATCTATACTCACTGTCGTCCAGGATTGCCAGCCACCTGTGTTGGGAATTATAATATCCTCCGTAACCCTCTCTCCGTCAAGCTCAAAATGTACAGAACCGCTTACTTCTGTATCCCCAGCTACTCTTAATCTCACTTCATAATTCCCTGACTCGCTAATTTCGACATCATATTTAAGCCATTCGCCTTCCCTGATCCATCCAATGTTATAACCCCTACCTTCATCCTCACAATTTTGAATATCCACATCTTCATCCCTGTATTCTCCACCTTCATTGCCAGATGTTGTATCGTGATACGCAAGTCCTTCCCCACCCACATTATAATTTTCTACCTCAACTCTTCCAGGAATTGCATATGGGGTGGGAATTGGAAATGGCGTTGGTGTTGAGGCGGGAGTAGATGTTGGAGTAGGTGTTGAAGTTTCGCCGCCAGTAAGCACAAGAACATAATCATTTCCCTTTCCACTGCTTGCAGCAGAAAACGAGCGTGTGCCACTGTTGGCATACATTCCAATGCTTGAGTAGGAACCATTGCGCGGATTGTACCACTGTGCAGTAACATCTCCGGTTGATATTTTTGTCATATCAACCGTAACCGATCCTCCCCTGGGAAGATACACATATATAAACGCTCCGTTACTGGCCCTTACGGCCACGCGTCGTTCAAATCCACTCCCAACCAAAGAGGTAATAACATTCTGGTCAGGCTGAAGAAGTGAAAAATTTCTATTACTATTATTAATCAGATTGAACAAATGTGGCATGTCCAAAGCCCCAGGCGTGTCGAGCTTGTCTCTCCAATCATCAGGAAAATAGTAGTTATAATGATGTCCATAGCTGGTTCCAAATGCTCCGGCAAAAACTCCCTGATATGCGCTAAAACGTATCCAATACTCATCAACCTTTGGATCATCTTCCGGGACACTGGATTCTCGATCCTCGTAGGCTGCCTCAATCACCCACGTAGGTTTTGTAGGAGATTTGTTATAGTCATTTTGTATCTCTGGGTAAATATCATCTTGCCTGCTCCCACCATATAACTCAATACTATTAAAATCAAGCCATGGATCATTATGAAACCAATCAGACGAATTCAGTATTCCCCCTGCAGGGTGATATGTTAAGAGAACCTCGTTCCAAGCAGAAGACGACTCGTCCCAATTTATATCTCGACCAGTTACACCCTCTACTAAACCTTCTGCTACTGCTCTGTGTAACTCTAAACCATCTTCATCCGCATCCCTATCTTGTCCTAGAGCAAAAATTGCATTTTCGTGATTTCCAAAATACTCTCCAACCATTTTTCCCCAGTCTTTTGCCTTTGAAATATTACCAGTACCCACAAAAAATGGTCTTCGACTGTCAGTCGCTTCTCCAATTTCAATAATAATGTAAATGCCATACGAGCCCGCTTTCTCTACCATATCCGAAAAGAATTCAAAGTATTCATAATTCCAATCAAGACAATCAGTATCATCATTAAAGGGAAGATCGCCATTTGCATTACTTGCATCGACATCATTCCAATAAGTTGTTAATCCAACATAGGTGCCATTAAATTTTTTACTTTGTCTATTTTGAAAATAGGTATCTTGTTCGCCAGAGGAAAGCGCATGGAGCCGCCAGGCAGAATCGGTCATAAGAAAAAAGGGCTCACTCGAGTCCCTTTTTACCAGCCAGCGGCCATTGCTACCAACTCTTAGGTCGGTAGCGGCTTCCACAGTTATTCGAGGCATAATTAACAATTGTCCTAGATAAACTCCAATACTTAAAAAAAGGATTGATATTTTATAACTAATATTTTTCTGCATAAGATGAGCAACACTATTACCAGTAGATTACCGTTAACTTTCCATCCGTGCCAAACCAGCAAGGCTTTGTGCTTTCGATAGGGCCTTCTCCGCACCTAATCTCCAAAATTCCCACCCACAATTACCAAATCAAAAATATCCACTTCTCCATCCCCGTTGGCGTCTGCGCGGGCGCAGTCACCAGTTGCTTCCTGCCCAAAACAACTGCCGATAATAACGAGGTCAAAGATGTCAACGGTGCCGCTGCCATTTAAGTCTCCGTCTAAAGAAGCATCTATACCATAGAACTCAATTTCAGAGACATTCAAATATCCACCTGCACCATTGTAACGAACGAACCGAAAAGGAGTATTGTCATCTATGGCAATAGTTGTAAACTGGTCATATGGTGGAGCAGTTTGTACTGTGAAGAGTGTCACCCAAGAAATATTATCCTGTGATCCTTCGAAGGTTCTCCCAACCATTCTTTGATTCCAATCATCTCGAGGCCAATAACGAATATTATTGATAATTTTATTGCTTCCTGCACCAAAATCATAACCCACGTACATCTCATCACCCACGCAGTCCGAAAACGTTTCCGTTTTCCCGTCCACGGCTGCACCGTAGCTAGTATCAGAATTCCCCTCATAAGGTTCACAAACCCCTATTACTGTCCCCGTCAATTTTTCACCCGCAGGTGTTGGCTGAGGAGTAGGGCTTAATGCAGGAGAGGGTGTGAGAACAACAACCTGTAAATAGAGTACAGCATCACCGCTAAAAGGTGGCGTAAAACTGGTATTTCCACCACTCACACTTCGCGATCCCGTCTGCGAGACACTACCCACTTGAGGGTTAAACCACTCGTAATTGTAACTCCCAGGCTCGAGATTTACTGTGAACTCTCCCGAACTTGGTTGATACACAAAATACTCCATTCCTGGATTTTGTAAACAATAGGTTGTTGAACATTCCGTTGAACTGTCCGAAGGCATCAGAGCGGCCATGTCAGTAAATTTCTGAGAGTAATCCACTGTATATCCCATTGTATCCCTGAGCAAATCCCAATCATGGTTAATCTCACCGTAGTTCTCGACATCTTCTCTATAATGATCATACGAATCCATAAAAATCAAATTGTTGCCTCGAGCGAAGGTTTTCCAGACCCATTTTCGCATCTCTTCAGCATTTTCGGGCTCTGACCAACCCCAAAGGTGATCAGTGTCGTTGATAATTACCTTTTCGGAAAAATCGGCAGGTCCGCCTTCACGGTAGTCTCCTGGACCTTCTACGTACCAGTCCCAATCTGGCGAAATCCACTCGGCAGAACTTTCGAGCATCTGGGCGCCAAGATTCCAGCCTCCGGTCATCCCAATTAGATGCTGTTTCGGTTTGCTGAATTCGTACGATCTCACATATTCAATCATTCCCTCCTGCCATTCCACAGATTGCTCGCCAGGCTCATTCATAATCTCCCAAATAAGATTGTCAAAATCATTCAACTCGTCTATAAATTTCCGAACCAATGCCCGCTGGGTTTCCAAGGCTTCTGGATCAGTGGTAAAAAAAAAGTAGCCATCATTATCAAAAATATCTAATTCATCGTTTACATTATTATTGGGGTGCCAAGCCGTGTTGATAAAATCACTTTTCAACCCATTGTGCGACCCAAAGAACATAATCGAACAGTACATTCCCCGAGATTGAATTTGAGAAACCCTTTCCTTGACGGCGTCAAAATAACTTTGGTTAAAGGCGCGCATGTCAAACTGAGGGTTGCCATCATTGGCAGTACCCGGCCCTGAGCGATTCCAGGGGAAGGGTGGATTATCCAAGTAGCTAAGCCCTGTCCATAAGCGGGTGAAATTATGTCCATGAGACTGCATCCAATCCAAATATTCTTCGAAATATTCAGATGTTGTTGTATTGGTTTCTATAGTCGTATTTTGATGAATGTTATACCAAGTCTGAGAACCAGTCATATAAATCGGCTGGCCGGTGTCATTGGTAAAATAACGAGGGTTATTAGGGTGAATTGTGAGCGGCGCCGCTAAAATGAGGATAGGGTTTACCAGAAGAATAAAAACATTAAAAAAGACAGTTACAGCTCGGAGAAATTTCATAGTACACACTCAAGCTATCAAGAAAATCGAGATTCGTCAAGCTGCCTAAAATGAGAATCTTTTCTTACTGCCCAAAATGACTACCCACAATTACCAGATCAAAAATATCCACCACTCCGTTTCCGTTGGCGTCTGCACGGGCGCAGGTTCCTATTGCTTCCTGCCCAAAACAATTGCCGATAATAACGAGGTCGAAGATGTTCACTACTCCGTCGCTATTGAGATCTCCTTCAACTGAGGGAAGGGGACCGGGCGATGGGACAGCTTCATCTATATACTCAAAAGCACCAATGTCTGGATCAGAATCGCGCGGATTACCATCAATATCTATAGTTGGTATTTCTATAATGGATGCTGGAAGATAACTAGTCCCAGCAAAACTGTAATCTGGTACGCCAGCATCAATTGCTGTTGAGTCGCTACGCAATTGCAAGTTATACCCTTCTAAATCAATAAACGCGGGATTTATGCCCTGCGAATTTGAATCAGTATTATCACCCACATCGTAGTAATCTAATTGTGACGACCAATGCCCAGAGTTCACATCATTCATGTAAAACGTTTCTATAACATTACCAATACCCCCGTTGTTCCATTCTCTATAATAAGCCACCACCGTGCCATCGTTTGAACTATTATAATAAATGTTGTTGTCCCCGAAAAGCTTATGTCCTTCAAGGATTTGCACGGTCCGGTCTGGAGATATAAATATACTATTTATAACCACTGCCTCCATTACAAACGGATAGGCACTATACGACAACGTTGCATAATCACTAATAAGCGTTGAGTTAATAATGGCCACACTGCTATCTCTCCAACCACTAATACTAACACTTTTCTCATTACCATGAATCAGAGAGTTTACAATCTTTTGTCTTAGTCCCTTAACCGCAACGCCCCTAGCCCTATTATTGTAACTCCGACAACGACGGTAGGTAACATCATCTGCCTTAAAGTCAAAACCGTCCTCGCCATTGTTGTAAACTGAAGTGTCCTCAATGGTGATATTGTGGGGATGATAATCTGTGCCGACTTCATCTTCACCCCAATTACTGGCATTAAATCCATCTCCATCCAATTGGTGCCTCATATCGTGGCTAGAACTGTTTCTTATTACCACATCAAAACTATTCCCGCCTATGTTAATACCAGAAGCGTTTCTGTATAACTCGACGTTTTCAATTAACACATGCTGGCAATTGAGAAGAGTCCCTGTAAAAGACCCCTCGGGCTCGTTTGCCCCTAAATCGTGAATTTTTAGATCCCTTAGGGTAATGTATTGCGAGGGATTATCTATGGACTGCTCGTCATTATCGAACTGAAAAGCAAAGCAATCAAAATTAGTGATTTCGAAGCCGTCAATCGTAAAATAACTAATACTTGTGTTAATCACAAAAGCGTGGCATCTGCTATCACTGACTCCTTTCTGGATAGAAACGGATCCGTCGGCTTTAAGTGTTTTAATATTTCCTACTGTCCCAGAGTGACTTTGATTTAATCTTAGATAGCCATTGTAAACTCGGGGATTTCCTGCATCAGTTGAACCTCTTACGCAAATAGTGTCACCCGGCTCACTCGCATCCAAACCTGCCTGTATAGACAAGTAATCTCCCCCGCCAGAACTATCAACAATAACCGTACAGTCGTCTTGCCCTTTAACACTTACCTGCGCCGAGTTAAAAACGAGTATGATAATTGCGATTAAAAACAAACAGGAAACTGTCTTTTTCTTGAACATAAGCATATTCTCTAGTATACACCGAGTTGAACAAAGCTGAGCCCCGACAAGTTTAACTTGTTCCAAAATTACCACCCACCAACACCAGATCAAAAATATCCACAACACCGTTTCCGTTGGCATCTGCGCGGGCGCAATCTCCGACTGCTTCCTGCCCAAAACAACTGCCGACAATAACGAGGTCAAAGATGTCCACTACACCATCGTTGTTGAGGTCACCTTCAACTGAGGGGAGGGGAGTAGGAAATAAACTACCTTCACGGCCATAAACCCCAATATCAGGACTTGTTCCTGTCGCTTCCAGATAAATTCTATCACCGACCAAAACACTAATAGCTTGATCCACTTCTAGAATATTATTTTCATAATCTACATTAGTTATCTGAACTGTAACCTGATTATCAGAACCAATAATAATTCTGTCTCCATTGATCATTCCCATTCCATCGGTGAAATATAAAGCATCGTCTATCCGAATCGTTGTACCCGTACTAGAAGCGGTAATCTCAGCTAAATGAGTAGCTGCATATTTCCCTGAACTATCCGATGTAAGGGCAAAGCCAGCGAAAAAATCATCTATGTTTACAAGAGAGTAATTTTCAGGATATTGGTCAGCGTCATACATGATATTTTCATTTTGGAATTGGGGAAGTTGGATAATATTGTTTTGAAATTGGTCTGGATGGTTGATTTGGGCTTCTTCAACAGTTTGTTCTTTGCCACCATCAGCGATATAAATCACATTATCTTTCCGGGAATCAGAAATAACATTAAAATCAAAAAGATATGTTTGCCAATTCAAGCCACTCCTCCCAATATACACAGAATAAGTTTTGCACTCATCAGGCGTACTGCAATCGCTGTTTGTAAAATCATTTATTAAATTGTGTTCAGCTATAACATTATTTGTAATTTTGTTGTTACGAGTATCCCAAGTATCCGTGTTTCTAGTAAAGGTAATAGCATGAAGTTTGTTTTTGTAAAATGTATTATGATAAACACGATTGTATTCGTATTTTAGGACCTCCTCATAAGTTGAAAAATGGAGGGAGCCGCCATAGTCATAATTTTTCCCTTCATTGGTATTTATAACAAGATTGTTACGAAAAATTCCCTTGGAAACATTGAATTTAAGAGCCTGTTCTGAACCAGGTTCTTCTCCATAACAAGAGTCTTTTCTGTTCCAATTACTATCCATAAATACATTGTTTTCTACGAGCAGATTTTCAGCAGTACTGTTTTTCTCTCTAAGAGAAAGAGCTCTGTCGCAAGGATTGCGAAAATAATTATTGCGAATAATTAGATCAGAAGCGCTTATGTTAGCCAATCCATGTTCAGCAATGGCCTGAGAAAAATCGTTGTCCTCAATAAGGATATGGGAACCACCCATACCGCTAATTGCATTACCAAACATCCACTTTCCAAAAGTTGAGCCGCTAATGGTGATATATTGCGATCCATTTATATAGATACCGCTATAACTTCCAGCCTCAGAAGAGTCAAATCCACACTCCAAAAGTTGAATGTGGTGCGAATTTGCACTCGTCGATATCCATGTATATCCGTCAGACTCAAACCTGATGCCCTTGATAACCAGATAGCTTTTATCATCGAGGTATGATCGTTCTGTTATAACTGGGACCGCTCCTTGAACCGCTTGATAAGTGATATATAATCCGTCTGCACCAGAATGAGAGGGGCCAATTCCCACATTATATGTTCCACTCTCCAGACATACTATCTCTCCTGGATTAACTGCATTATTAGCATTTACCAACTCTTCATTTGAAGAAACAATATGCTTGCAAGTTTGGGCTTTAGTGTCCTTATGTTTTTGGAGAAAAGACAATATTAGAATCACGCAACAAAACATAAACTGGCGAAGGGCAACTTTTTTTTGTTTAAACATCTTTTTAATTCAGTTCATCCTCCCCCGAACCAAATTTGCCAGGAAGCGGGAGCAAGTTGCTGTCCGATAACTATAAATAGCCAAACAACAGCTATAATCATAAGGCCTAATACAGCATAAATCATGGTCATCCTAGCTTCCTCCATTTTTTTGGCATCACCCGTTGAACTAATATAACCGAAAGTCCCAACCGCTAACCGAACAAGAGAAACCAAAACCGCCAATAATGCACTCCAAGAAATGGCTAGATTCAGAAACTGGTTCAAATTTAAACACCGCTTAAAAACGGGCACTGTAGTACAAGGCAGCTCGCATTCGGGGTAAACCTGCGATTCACAGACTGCTGTCGCTAATGATCCAAATGAAAAAAACACTAAAGGGGATCCATCCCCGGGAATAAATGGGATCTCCGTAGGAATAGGTGTTGGTGGCATAGATGTGGGCGTAGGAACACTAGGAATTATGGTAAGTGTCAAATTATTTAAAGCAGGTTCCACATCGACAGGATAGGTAAATATTAAACTCGTTCCTTCAAGAAATCTTAGCCCTGCTACCGTAATATTAACTTCATCAGCAACCGTAAATGTGAGCCTAACAATAACAACCTCTTGGGTTATCGGTTCCACTATCGCTCCGGCACCGCTACCAACAACCTTAATCACCATTAGAGCAATCTGGTCTGTGCTGCGTGAATTACTGACTATCTCTACCAACCCAGGTGCTACCGTTAGCTCCGAATCAACAAGCTCCACAGAATCCAAAACCAAATTTTGCTCTAGAAGGCCACCATCATCAATCTGAATAAAAACATCGGCATTGAGAATCTCTAAACCCGCCGGGTCAAACTTAAGATCGACAACCACCTGGTCCCCAGCTGAAAAAGGCCCAGAACTATATCCCTCGGGGAACTCAAGGCTAAGTACCGGAACCCCTTGACCATAAACCAGGGGAGGGGAGACGAGCGTTAAAAACACAAGTACTCCACTAACAATATTAAGTAGTCGATAAAAAAGTGAGTCCACCATTTCTACTATTAAAGATTATCGAGAAACTAAATCACTGTCAAGCAATCTTCCTAGTTTGCATAAAATCACCCAAATGTTAGAATAAAATTGCCAATGAAGAAAAACCCTTCTTTCATTAGAATCACTTACAATAAGAAGATTCTTCTTGCTTCAGCAGCCGGATTTTTAGTTTTATTAGCCTTCTTTCTCGTAGTAACTATTTCAATTTTAACTGCACCAGATGGACAAGATAGTCCAAACTCTGCACCTCAAAACCTAACCAGTAGAATACTCTCTATTTTTAACCAAGCTGTCTCAAAAATTTATCCAGGCATTCTAAAAACTCCGACACTAACTCCTTCGATCAACTTAACTCCCACACCAGCTCCAGACTTGCCCTTAGTTACTCCTAAAATTCTCCTAACTACCAATGCCGAAGAAGCTTCACGCGAACTCTCGCGCGCAATTTTGGAACTAAAACAAGAACAATTACCCTCTACTTCAATTGAAAGACTCTACTTTGAAGGGAAAAAGCTTCTAGATGAAGGTAAAACTCTAGAGGCGCTGGAACCCTTTAGAACCGGGTATCGACTAGCTCAGGAAATACTTATGGCTGGGAAGTACTACAAACCCACCTCTCTCCAAGAATAATCTACTTCCTGCTGTGACCCAACTAGATTAACAAACTCCTGATTAAAGAAGTAGCCATACGGCAAAGAAAACAACTCTGCTGGAGCGTCTTCATTGGAAGGGTTGCTCGTTCGACCCAGATCACGCCCTAAAACGATGCCTTCTAATGCAGTCACCCCGCCATTCTGCACGAGTTGTCGCCGCAATTTATTATTATAGTTGGAATCATAAATCCCACTGACCAAGAAAACGCCCCACATTTCTTCCACCAACCCTGAAATACCAACATCACCGTCAACTACAAACAACACAGCCGAAGAAGGCTCCATCGTGTAACTATTCTTAACATATAAATTCCCGTTGATAAAAATAATCGCCGACAATTCACTGCTTTCAAACCCAGACGGGGTAGAGTTATGATCAAGAACATAATCACCATCGAAATAATATACCCCACTGCTAGCAGGTAATTTATTATTCGGTAAAGCAACCGCCGTTTGCTTCAAGGCATCATGGGCTAGAAATATTTCGTTAAGGCCAGGGACACCGGCTAACTCGTGATTATAATTTTCTACTGTCCAGGATTTTGATGATTCGAAAAGCGTAATTCCACCGCCGCTCACAACCAATCCGTCTGAATTAAACTCTCCTGCAGGTGCTGAGTTCGGCATGTTTATCAGTCCGCGCGAATACACTATACCGTTCATAGATTCTGCCCAAGCGCCTTCTATAGTAAACATAGGGCTATCAGCGGAACTATCCGCCATATCCGCAATCCTAAACTGAACCCTCATCACGGTTACTGAATCTCCAAAATCTATCTCCGGCGTGGTTAAGCGGACCTTGGCAGTCTCACCATCAACTGCTGGGAGGCCAGTCGATACGACCACAACGCTGTCAATAGGATCCCAAGCCTCACCAGATTCAAAGCTCCACCCAGTTCCCTGATGGTCGGTATACGAACGGTAAACAGCCGTGGAAACATCTATCCCGGAAGTCTCATCAACAACTTCAACCGAAACATAGTACGAGTGGTCATTTGATCCCGGAACATAAGAAAAGTTATCCCAGCCTCGCGGACTCACTGTATCTATTTTTAGTGGCGCACTGGTCTCGGGCTCAATGTTGCCCGAATTATCCTCACTATAGTAGTGCAGAACGTGATCGCCGTTCTCAACAACAGTAAATTCTGAAAAAGCCGAATACCCTCCATACAAACTAATCCCATCCCAAAATGTTAAACCGGCTACACTTTGGTCTTGCATACCCAGTTTAAGATAGAGACCCTGAAACCCGGGAGGCATAATTAAACTTTTCTCGAGCATGGTCCAATCTGCCGACCCATTCACCACATCACTGGCAACAATCAACTGATCTTCCGCCTCAGTTTCCCCTCGCGCCCACACTTCAAACCAAGACCCCAGCCCAGTAATATCTAACGTCTTGACCCAAGCCGAGACAGAGTAACTGCCCCCGGCCACAGCAGGGACATAATCCTGCCGATTGTGCCAATAATAATAATCACCTCCACTAAACAGGTTGCCAATAGCAGCCGACCGCCAATCGAACCTGTGATAAACCATACTTTGCCAAAATCCAGCACCGCCACTATGCTCCCAATTATTAATAAAAGGGACCCAACTCAAATTTTCCCACTTCCAACCGCCACTCTCAAACGAAGGATTAAGAATCTGATTCTGTCCAGTACTGTATTCTTTCGTGGTTGGAGGATCACTATTTAACCAATAAGTTGTCGACTTGGGCCCTGATTCCATATCAAAAGCCCGTAAGGCTACATCTACCGTTGAAGTATACCAGCCATTACTTCCCTCTACACCTGAATACGAGTGAGTCGTTACTGGTGGATCATCATCCACGGCGAAAACAACTCCAGCACTTAGAATAACAGTCGCGCAGAGTATTAGCAGGCCCAACAATCTCACCCCGCAATCATGACTATTGTATCGCTCCTGAGTTGTACTAATAGTCGTTACCTTCACAATTACTTTAAGATTAATGGAAACACCAGCGCACTGTCAAGGAGAAAGATCATCTATCCAAACCGATGGGGGACAAGGGGCAAAAACAATTTTGACTAATTTCCTGCTTCCAGCCAAGATATCCTTGTTTCACCAACTAACTGTTCCAGGGTGAAAAAATACTTTGGCATAAAAATAAAGGTCTCCCCGGGATAACTATCATTATCTCCTCCTAAATCACGGCCAAAACTAACTG
>JAHJGY010000003.1 GCA_018824115.1 Patescibacteria group bacterium | reverse complement strand
TACCAGAATAAAAGAAAGCCCCAGCGCCGCAAAATCCAAAGGAGGAAAACAACGCCACCGCCAACAACGAAAAAGAAGAATTGTGAAGATCACAAAAACCAAAATTCCAGCTTCTAAACTTAAATCCAGACTCGCAAATCCTCTGAGTAGTGGGAAACGGGTAATTAGCGATTGATAACCCACGCAAGATAATATCTTTCTTATTCCCCACAGTAAAAACATCGAGCTTGCCGTCCCCCAAACAACCCAGTCAAGTACTTTTCCCTCATTATAATCTCTCTTTCTTGCCGAACGATAAACCACAAACAGAGATAGGACAAACCCTACTACCAGGATAACATTGTAGTGGTAAATTAAAATGGGGCCAAGTCGAAAGATGACCATAAGAGACTTCTTCTAGCTACGCTATTACATGTTATCTCCTAATTCTATCATCTCTCAACAAAAGAGTAGACATCTTCAGCCTTCCAGCATACAATTAAGCTCTATGGAGACAACCCAAGAGGATATCACCTCATCTCGACCCTCAGAAGAGCGCTTAGGGACACCAGAGGGAGCCTCATTAGTTGAAGATATTAAAAAGGCAGTATTTGCTGAATTTGATCGCGCTTTACTGGCAGGAACAGCAACTCGGGAGGAAGTAGAGCTTCAAAAGAAACATGCCGAAGCGGTCGCCGAGCTAAGTTCACGTTCAATCGAAATCTTAGTCAGCGAAGGGATCCTTCTCAGTGAGACCCAGAAACAAACATGCCAAATCTACGCTTATCTTCACGATGCCCTTAAGATTGTCCCGGAGAGAGAAAATGTCTCCTTTTCTACCGAGATCATCGAGATTAAAAGACGTATATCGGAAATTGAAAGCAGGCTACAGTCACGCCCTTCTGGTAGTAACGCTCCCAAATTAATCGAAGAACTCTCCGAGCTAAAAGCGCGGAAAGATGAGTTAGATGAGTTCCAAGACGAATCCGCAACTCACAGTGGTCATTTCACTCGAACAACAAGGCTTCTCCTTCACGGGGAAGACAGCGCTCTTTGGGCGGAACAATTACTAGCCGATCTTGGTTTTAGTGACAAATTCATTGAGAAAACCAAGCTGGATCTAATCACCCATATGCCGATGCCTTATGTAACCGCCGCCCTGAAGGAATCGAAAGACACCAAATCTGCCGCGTATTCCGAAGCAGCCCAAGCCCTTGAAGGAGCAGCACTGGGCGCGAGAAGGGGGAATACTGAATTAGTTGAGCGGGGAAAAGCTCAAGCACAATCATATCTGAGACAAGCTGACAGCCTCCTCTTACCCGAACAACTCGACGAATATGGTGAATTTATTCAACCCCAGACCGTAGAGGGCGCTGTTCTCTATGCGGCTGACCTTATCAGCCCCACCATCATGGCTGGCGAAAACATAGACGCCAATCCTACTGCCGGATGTTTAGACCGCTATCTCAAAATTAATCTGGCCATTGCCTACGGTACAGGATTAAACTTTAAAGATGTTTTCGAGGCCGCCCTTGCCGGCCCCGTGCCAAACATAAACCGATTAAACAATCCTCCAGCGGAAGAAGACAGACCAGAAGCAGCACAGATCGAAAGAATTCTCGGCGAAAAACTAGGTGGTCCGGCATTAAGAAAACTCCTAGGCTTTGCCAAGTTTATCGAGAGTGGAATCACCATCAACGGCGAACCTATGCGAAGATTAGAAGATCTAAGTGTCTGGAACCAAGAACTAAAAAAGGAAGGCATCGATGCAATGCTGCCTCGAGAAACGCTTGACAAATACTACCAAACTGTAGCTGCCTACCGTATAGCAAAAGAACTTGACCCTTCTGAAATCTTGGAAAGATAACCCACTCTAGACAACAAGATCTAACCCCTCAACCTCCGCTTAAACTCCTCCACCCGGGGGACGGGTGCAGGGTCGATACCATAAGCTTTAGCTAAATAAAGGCTAATAAACTCTCCCAACATGACCACCTCCAGCGCCTGAATTAACTTATCGTCAGCTGCGGCCTGGTACTCGATCGCCTGGAACCCTTGTTTTCTGGCAATCTCTTCTGTAAGCAATAAACGCTTCTGTATCCGCTCAGAGTACAAAGGCGACTTAATCAAAAGTAGCCTCAACAACTGCTTGGCCCGCACAGGAAAACTAAACCCCTCCAGTAAATGGTGATCTAGCTCAGGTAGATAAAAATAGGCGGTGAAAGTATCCGCAGTTTCGTTTAAGAAATTGTTAAGAGCGTGAACCGCACCTTTTAAATGCTGTGCTCCAATCAATATCGGGATCTTATCTTTCAATTCAGGAACAATGGCTTGGGCACATTCTTCCAAAGCAGCTTCGTGCTGGTGTAAAAAATCAATTAATCGAGACAGTTGACTTTCTGAATAACTAACCAGCTGCATTTTGCTCAGCAGTGCTAGAATGCCAAAAACACCATAGCCTAACCCCATCCGCGGCTGGCCCGATGGATTATGCCGCGGGTCAATTCGATACAATGGTATCCCCTTCTCTTCAGCGAATTCTCCCAGCTTTGCTCCCGTAGTAATCGCCAGCATCTTTGCCCCTTGCTCAATTGCCTTATTGCCGCAAGCAAGTACTTCTTCTGTGGTACCAGAATAACTCGACAAAATCACCAGTGTATGTTCGTCTACCCGATACGGAAACTCATAGTCACGATTAACTATATACGGTTTCGCCAGCTCCGTCCTAAAAACATCACCAATAATTTCTGGGCCTAAAGCCGACCCGCCCATTCCACAAACTACAATAGAATTAACATCACGGTAATCTCGGGGAATATTAACTTTGGTCGCCTCGGAATACGCCTGGAAACACTGATTCGGCAGGCTAGTTATGGCTTGGTAGCACTCATTATCTTTCATTAGGTACTCCGTTCTCTTCCCACACCAGTATCAATTAATTGTATCACCTTTAGAAACAACACTCACCGGCTCTAAAACTACATAAGGGTACAGGGCCGATCCACCAACCCATTCGCGTTCTTTACTAATCGCCCGGATGCCTTTAGCTAATAACTCAAATGCGTTCCCGGCAATCATCGTATCTTTAACCCGGCCAACAATTTTACCTTTTTCAATTTTGTACCCCAAATTTAAATTTAGTGAAAAATCCCCGTTAAAAGGATTATCCTGGCCCATCCCAATAAATTCTTCAGCGAGAATCCCCTGCTCAATCCCAGACAAGATCGACACGTAGGCCTCCTCGCCCGCATTGGCCTGAATGTTGTGCAGGCCAGGATGGCCTAATGCCGAAGTTAAACCTCGCGAGCCATGACCCGTACTCGCAACCCCAGCTTGGGCAGCGGACTGGAGATCATAGTAATAGTTGCTTACTATCCCTTGCTGGATAAGTGGCAATTTACCAACAGGAACACCCTCTGCATCAACACACGTTGAACCAGTTTTCCAATCAATTAACCCGTCATCAATAATCGTCAGCCGCGGATCAAAAACCTCTTTCCCTAACTGACCCTGCAATCTAGAAGAACCTTTCACCACATTCTTGCCACTTAATGCCGTATAAAGGTAGGCAAGAATGGTCCCCAAGCTAGAGGGGGTAAAAACAACCGGGTACTGGCCGCTTTTTATCTTAACAACTGTACGGGCATTATTAATTTTCTGTTTTAAGCGATCAAGATAAAAAACAAAGTCTATATCTGCCTTACACGAGGCCTGACCTTCCTCAACCACAAGCATATCACCCGCTCGCACCAAATCGGTGTAAACGCCAAACCCAAATCTGGTACTATCGTTAGCTATCTCCAGACCCGAAGAATTTAAGATAATCGATTCACCTTGAGAAATATTAAATTCTATAAAACAAAGCAGTTTCGAGTCAAATTCCTGAAATTCATTAACCATTTCCTCGCCTAACTTCACCAGGTCTTTATTAGAAAACTTTAGCAACGATGAAGAGCATGTTTTTACATCCCCAAATTTACTCTTGCCGGGAAATTCAAACTGCGCCAAAGGACCAAACCCCGAAACGTCAACTGCCTTGCCAACTAGCTGGCTCACTTTGCGCAGATCATTTGTGGCCGCTACACCGACCTTGCCCGCTTTAATTACCCGCAGCCCAATACTCTCCGAATACGCTGCTCCGACCTTTTTTAATTTATTATTCTCAAAAACAATACCCCGCTGACAGCCAGAAGACATCACCACCTCAGCCATCTCTGACTCGCGTAAGCTTGTATTTAATAGACTCTTTGCAATTGTAACTTCCATTTTTACTGCCCTCCAATCACCACGTTTTTAATCCTTAGATGGGGACCCCCAGAAGACGTTGGCACAACCTGCCCACCTTTACCACACCAAGAGGGGTGCATTTTTAAATCATCTCCTATAGCCTGGATATTGTTTAAAGTCTCGAATACGTTTCCGGATAGTTTTACGTCTCTTACCAATTCGGCTAACTCTCCATCTCGGATCATATACCCCCATTTGGCAGCAAAAGTAAACATTTCCCGATCGGTCTGTCCACCAATTGATCCAACTGCATAGACCCCCAATTTAATATCCTCAACCATTTCCTGAAAAGATGTCTCTCCGGAATTAACGTAAGTGTTCGACATTCGCACTAACGGTCGCGATCTGTACGAAGCGACTCGCGCATTGCCAGTTAACTCCTCGCCCATCTTTCCGGCTGTCTCTCGGGAATGCAGCCGGCCAGTTAATACCCCACCCTTTATTAAGTGCGTTTTTTTAGCAGGAACTCCCTCGGCATCGTATTGATAAGATCCGTTCCCACCGACCAGGGTGGGATCATCAAACACGTTTAATCCCTTAACAGCAACCGGCTTACCAATTTTCATCATCTTGCGCAAATTCTCATTCTCATAAACAAAATCTGCCTCCGATAAATGTCCAAACGCTTCATGGATAAAAGAACCAGTTAATTCCTGGTTAATAACAACCGGGTAGCTACCTCCGGCAACGGGTTTTGCCTCCAATAATCTCACGGCCATTTCTCCCCTCTCACTTATCCGATCATCCAAACCCAACACGATCCGGTAATCAAGAGGGTCAGCAACAGTTAAAAGGGTTGTCTGAACTATCTCACCCTGCCTGGCAATAATCGTAAACCCAGCGTAAATATCCGCGAATTCCTGAACTAGACAACTCCCGTCGGAGGAGATTAATGTTACCTGCGTATTTGCATCAAAATAACCCACGGCCGCATCTGACACTTTCGGGGATAGCTCCCAGATCTGCTGAATATAGTGATCAAATAGTGCTACTTTCTCTCCAAGAGGAACTTCGCGCGGGTCTTTTTGATAACTCACTGCCACCTGATCAACAATTGGCTCTACATCACCTAACTCAACCTTTTCTCCGTGACCCAATTTGGCCAACGAGATTGCCTCTTCAATTTTACCCTTTAATCCATCCAGATCATTAAAAGAAACGAACCCCCATCTCCCTTTGTACAAGGCCCTCACACACCCTCCCCTGCTTAATGGTTGGGAAATACTTTCGATATCTCTTCCACGGAATCGGATCTCTGTACCCTCCGACTCCTCAAGCCTTATTTCACAATAATCCACCTGGTGTTTATACTGGCTAATAAGATCGGATAATCTGTCTATCATTTCACCCTTTCCATATATTCACCTCTCTCCGTATTCACTTTAATAACGTCCCCTTTTTTAATGAACATCGGAACTTGCACTACAGTCCCGGTAGTAAGCGTGGCTGGTTTAGTACCACCAATAGCGGTATCACCCTTTTCGGAAGGTGGAGTCTCTTGAACCTCCAGCTCAACAGTTATCGGGATATCTACCGCAATAATCTTACCCTCGCCATCCAGAATAAGCACTTGAACCCCTGCACCTTCCGCCAGGAACCGCTTTTTCTCGCTAGAAATAAATCTCGTTGGAACAAAGATGCGTTTCTTTATTTGAGGATCAACCAAAACCAGTTGCTGCTTCCTCTCATCAAGGTAAACAAATTCCATATTCTGGCGATGGGAATCCACATTCTCAACTGTTTGACCACTTTTAAAACCTATCTCAATCGTAGCACCGTTTTCTAGATTCTTCGCTTTAATTTTAATATCTGCTTTACCACGGGCAATACTCTTGTGCTTGTACTCCAGCACTTGACACACGCCGCCATTGTGCTTAAAGAGAACATCTTTGTGTAAGTCGTTAACCGGGATAGACATGGTAATCAAGTTTAAATTAAAACATGAGGCGCAAGGTAGCCGCACCACATGGTGGGCGAGGTGGGAGTTGAACCCACACGGTGTTACCACCATGGGTTTTTGAGACCCACGCGTCTGCCAATTCCGCCACTCACCCGAACAGTGTCATACACAATTATACAACACAGCAGGGGATCTGGAAATCGCACACAATGGCACTTATATCTTAATCAACCAGCAAATAGACCTTTGTCCATCTTGCTTGCCAAAAGCCCTGCAAAATATCCCTAAACCCCAAATCAATCCGATCGCCCTTGATTGCCCCGCCCACATCCTCAGCGCGACACAAACCATAGCCTTCAACATACATCATAGTACCCAAAGGGATCACCTCCGGATCAACGGCGCACACTCCCTTGGTTACTTCTGTCCCTGTATAGGTTAAACCCCGGCATCCTTGACAGTTCGCATCGTAAGAAGTGGCGTACATCCGCTTCTGCAGATAATAAGTAAAGACACCTTCACTAGCAGTCAAAAATCTAGGTACAATTTTTGTTCCTTTTAAAACAACCCGTGAAACCGGTTCCCTTCTTTCTTCCCCAATTAAACTCTTACTTTGTAATTCGTTTTCCCAATATGTCAACTGATAGGTTTGTCGTATCCACCCATCTTCGCCTTGCTGAATGACCTGCTCCTGGCCTAATTCCAACTGATCCGAGTTTTGATATTCAATAGGTAAGGGCAGACGAATTATTTCCTGCTCCTGATCCTGGGAAAAAAGCGTTTTTGTCACCGGTGTGTTTTGAAAAGCAACTACTCCTAACTGATCTTTCTGCCCAAGAACCACACCATGGCCACTCCTTGTCTCAAAGATGTTATTACCAGCTAAAATAGTAAAGCCCAGAAGTCCAAGAAGTATTTTATAACGCATATAAATATTTTAGATCAGTACCAAAAACCTACTTAGTATACCAAAAGTTCCAAACCAGTATCAAAAAGGGGGTTGTGACCGCAATAAGAAACATGGTACTATTCTGGAATGACTCCACCATTACCTCACGGTGCACAAGTAAGAGAACAATCCGCTCCAAGCACTACTGGGGAATCTGCACTACAAGCTCAAGCTCTCGCCCAAAAGGCAGAAGTAGGTGGTAGAGGGCTTCTCGATGTTTATTGCCAAATTCCCGAGACAACCAGCCTCTCGGCAAGAGAACAGGACCGGATCCGACAAGCATCTGCAGAAGCCCAACAGTGGATAGACACCGCCGTTACCGATGCAAAAAGTTATCTAGGAACTCCCGAACGACAACGTGATCCCAATACAGAACGGCTGGCCGAGGAGTTAGTCATTGCCGCCGACTTCTTAACCAAATTTCTGCCCGGCTTAAACGAAAGACCCGACCAAACACTTCAGCTAATTACTAACAGGGAGGCCCAACGATCCCTAAGCCTCAAGCTGAGTTCAGCTGACTCTGCACCACTGGCTACTTACAAACGCGATAAAAGAATTAACCTAGATGTCCGCCAGGTAGAAATTGATTTTACCTTTGAACCGGATAGAACAACCGACTACACCACTAAAGCCATCAAGTTCCGCCTAACAAACGATATCGGAGAAGAAATCGCCTGTTGGAGGCTGGAAATGCACAGCCAAGAAGGGGTATCTGACGACAAACAAGAAATTCAAATAGACGTCACCAATGTAACTTTCCCGGGCGGTGAGAGAAAAGAAACAAAATACAAACACCAGCCATTGACTTCCTTGGGAACTGGCAGTGAATCTCTCGAAAATCTCGGCAACATGCAGAACGTCATTATTTTAAACCTCACCCAGCAGCTACTCAGCCTGCATTTAAACCACCCCGCCAGTCTAAAGTCTCATGCCTCCGAGCATGAAAAAGACCTAAAACAACTTCTTAAAGCCCACAATGCCGCGCGACAAAATTTAGGAATGGAGAAAACCGGTGACTCATTAGCAAGTTACCGTAATTATCTCCAAGAGGAAGCCAAAAAACGTCAAGAGGCTTCAGCGGAACTGCAGCGAGTAGAAAGCGAGCGCCAAAACAACGCGGAAACCATTGAAAAAATACGAACTCTCACTATGTCCATGGTGGAAATAGAAACGATGCGCGCTCTCCGTCAGGCAGCAGAAGACCTTTTAGGTTCTAGAATTAACCCGGAAGACGTTCCCGATGCAGACCTGGCAGCTTGCCTTATCTTAGATATCGCTCCCCAAAGATTGACTCCCGCATTACTTACCTCTCTAAACGGACATGTCACAACGCTGGAAGACACGCTTGCGATGCCAGATCTGCCCTTAATACCCCCTGAGGGACACCCAATTCTCGAGCAAGCCGCTGAATCCATTCGAGGAAACAACCAAGGCCCAGAGCAACAGGAAGCCCAACTGGCCGCACTATCGCGCCTGGCCGCCGCCCAGAAAATGATGGAACTCGCCCATCCCGAATAGCTCACCCCTAATAATTTGGCCCAGTTTCTGTATAATTAATGCATGCTCAAAGCCCACGGCCTTCGGCCAACCCTCGCACCCGCTATAAAGCCCCCACCAGAGACTTTAGATATTGGTCAAGAGTTCCAAGACAGGTTACAACAATTTAATCCTCACATTATTACTGTCGGCCATTGGGAAGACTTGAGCCAAATTGCCACCCCAGAGGCAACCACTAACAGCGTGCCGGAAGAGATCGTTTCCGCACTTACTGCCCTCTTCGACCATGAACCCCCACAGCCACCACAACTCATCTTTTGGGAAATGGAAAATGAAAACGAATGGGAACAGCTTAATCCCCTTCTCTTGGTGAAATCGGTGATTGCCGTAGCTCAAACGCAAGGAGGCGACGAGGATCTTTTAACGGCCCAATTAGAAAACCTGCTAGGCTCACCCAAGGCCGCCGTTACTTCCCGGGGCCGGAAGAGCTAGCTCTCCTTCTGCAAACAGCCAATTTTGAATTAACCACCATAGAAAGGTACCCGGTAATACCCCAGGGCGAAGAATTTGGTGAAGAAGAGCGTAAGGCTTTGGGCTATGACGAACTAGTGTTTATCGCCCGGCGGCAGTAGAGAAGTAATAGCGAAATCTTGCCGTGTACCGCATGGTACTGCGGTCATTACGCGCTGACGCCCGAAGAACTTTTAATCTTCTTCTCCTGCGCCCCAATCCAGGCTAAATTCCACAACCCCCGCAAGGCATCGGCCACATAAGGGCTGTTCACAATTACTCCAAAATGAGGCGCTTCTTTGTGGCAAGAGATGAAACCAACCTTGCTCCCATAAATATCAACTTCCATTTTTACGGGAAACACATCTTTAGGCACCGTAACAACATCGCGCAACCGCTCCTTGCTTTCCTTCACGTATTCGTCTGATTTCTCATCCTGAGCTAAAATAACCCGAGCCGGGATACCCAAGCGCGCTCTTTTAAGCGTGTAAGAACGCCGCAGCCAGCGCAGAATTTCGGGGTCTATTTCCGCCCGCTGTAAAATAGCCAAAATCTCCTGTTTTTCCTGGAGCGTATCCTGGTAAACCTTTTTTACTCCCTCCCGCCCATCGTAAAATTGAATTACTGGACTGTGGGTTTGTTTTTGAAACTTCTCTAACAAATCAGGCAGTATCTTGGTTAACACCGAATCTTTAGTCTGGACTTCCTTTAACTGGTCACTAATTAAATCCTTTAGAAAAATAGGACTGGCCGTCACGTAGAAGTTCTTCCCCTTTCTTGACCTTTTTAACACCAGTTCTTTATTAATTAACTCATCGACCAGAAAGTAGACCACTCCCCGCGCTAACTTGGTTTTATCTACCAATTCCTTTACCCCCAGTCCTCCCGATTCCAGCAGGGTTAAATACACCTTGGCTTCGTTGTCGGTTAGTCCAAAACGGATTAATTGTTCTTTCATCCTAGTTTTTTCTAAAGCCTGACTTTTTGTAATAGCAGAATTTATTCTGCGATCTTTAAAGCTTGGCTTTAACAACAAAAAAGCCAAGTCTTGTTATTTCTACCACATCCCGCGACTTCTGTCAAGTGCCAACTTGACGCCCGCGACCGCCCGGACGCGCCCCTAGCCACGCGGGGCCCGAAACATATGAATTGTTACCCCCGAATACTGCAACACGCCTGCTTGACACATCTTATAATACTTGCTAAAGGGCAACCGGCCGCAAGGGCAGACAACAAAAGACGTCAGTATCCTCAAAGGAGGAAAAAATGTCTGGGAACGAGAACTACGAGTTTTTAATGGACGTTGTTGAGGCTCTCCCACACGAAACCCCAAAAGGGATATCGGTCCGCACGCACTTTGCGGAACCACCGATATCCCTTTTTTGTTGCCCCCAGAGCCCTGTCTAAAGCAACGCTTTAGTATAATTTCCTACTTAAATTGTGATATATTAAAGGCATGGCTAAATCTAAAATTCCCTCTCACCTGCAATCTGCACTTTGGTCCTATCGGCTAGATAAGTTAAATACCGACGACCCCAAAGACAAGAATTTAGTCATCACCAGTGTTCTTAATCACGGAACAGACAGTCAAGTAGAATGGATCCTAAAGAACTACACTCCCAAAGAAATTAAAAACGTCCTTAGAAATCCCCGCCCAGGAACATGGTGGCCGGAATCGCTTAACTATTGGCTTCAAATATACAGAGTAAAAGTTAATTCCGATGTCTATGCCCGAGCCCTACAAAACATCCACCCACAAACCTAAGCATTTAGAAATCCTAGACGATAAAAGGCAGGAACTCTTTAAAGATCTTGCTTTCACCAGTAGGCATGGCCTCTACCTAGCTGGCGGAACTGCCTTGGCCTTTTACCTAAAACACCGAACCTCGATTGACTTCGACTTTTATAGCCCGGAAGAATTTACTAAAGGCGCTTTGGTAACTAATTTTCTCCAAGAGCTCACTCTGTATACACCAGAAGTATTACGTGACATCAATAACACTTTTGATTTAGTCGTCGATGGCATCAATACAAGCTGCTTTTACTACCCCTATCAACTTATCCGGACAGCAAATACCCTAGAAGGCGTGCAAATTGCCGCCCTTGAAGACATCGCGGCGATGAAACTAATTGCTATTGCCCAACGAGGAAACTCCCGAGATTTTGTTGACCTTTACTACCTCATCCAAAAATTTGGCTTAAACCAATTACTCGGTTGGACATCAAAGAAATACCCCGCCTATAACAAAATAACTATCCTTAAAGGACTCTTGTTTTTTAAGAATGCCGAGGAAACCCTAGGTGAGGAAACCAACCGCATTGCCATTTTTGACCAAGCACTAGACTGGAAAACAGTTAAGGACTATATTCAACATGAGGTTGTCTGCTTCCAACAAAACTAAACTTTTGTTTTCTTTTTCTCCATTCCGTAAAACCTGGTTCTGGAGCCTTTAAACATTAAGTCTAGCTCCCCGGTTGGGCCGTTGCGGTGCTTGGCAATACTCACCCGGATATGTTCTCCTAACCCTTTACCTGCCTTCTCATCGTCCTCTTCTCCCGCGCGATATAGAAACATAACTACGTCCGCATCCTGCTCAATGCTACCGGAATCACGTAAATCAGAAAGCTGTGGCTTATTAGATCCCCTTGATTCTACAGCTCGTGAAAGCTGTGACAAGGCTAAAACCGGACATTTTAGTTCGCGAGCTAAATTTTTTAATCCCTGAGAAATCTCGGATACCTCCTGAACCCGATTCTCTAAATTTCGGGAAACGGCTAACTGCATGTAATCAACAATAATAAGTTGCACCCCATGCTCTAGCTGTAACCTACGGGCTTTTGTCCGCATTTCCGCGACCTTTAAACCCGGTGTGTCGTCAATAAAAAACGGGGCGTCTCCTAAAATACCGTAGGCATCACCAAGTTTTTTAAAATCATCCTCCGATAAGTTGCCCGTTGTAATCTTCCAAGCATTAATATCCGCTTGCGAAGCAAGCAGACGATCAACCAGCTCTTCTTTAGAAGACTCCAGAGAAAAAAACCCTACCGGAATTTTTTCATGCACAGTGATATATTGGGCAAAATTGAGAGCAAGACTGGTTTTGCCGACACTTGGTCTGGCCGCCAAAACAATAAGATTATTGTCTTGTAAGCCCGCCAAGATGTTGTCAACGTCTTTAAAGCCCGTTGGTATACCTCGAAGTTTTTTCTTCTTCTTATGCAGCTCCTCCAAACGATCAAAGGAATCAGCTAGCGCTTCCTTGATTAAGACAAAATTACGGGTTAGATGTTTCTGAGAAACAGCAAATACTTCCCGTTCGGCCATATTGAGAAGCTCGGAAAGCTCAACTTCTCCAGAGAAAGCTTTTTCTGTCACCTGGGCAGCCATCGAGATCAACTGGCGCCGCGTCGCATTACCCTTAACAATTTGCGCATAGCTCTCGACGTGAGCCGAGGTAGGAACCATATTCACCAAAGAGGATAAATAGGCATCGCCGCCAACTTTCTCTAATCTCTTGCGATCACGCAGCTCATCGGAAACAGTAACCAGATCGGCTGGTTCTCGCCGCTCGTATAGGTTAAGAATGGAAGCATAAATCTCTTGGTGTTTCCCCCGGTAGAAGTCAGCTGGTTTTAGTTTCTCGGCAATTTTTATTACCGCATCGCAGTCAATTAATAACGCACCCAAAACCGACTGCTCTGCTTCAATATTATGGGGAGGAACTTTCATCAACATAAAACAATTAACTCGTTAATACAACCACTTCTGTCTCCTCTGGTAACTGTGCCTGTGAAGTTAACTTTAGCCTTGTCTCTTGTGAAACATCGGTCTCCCCCATTTCCTCCAAAAACTTATCCAACGGCTCGATTCCGCTGATCTTTACTCCTTCCACTTGGTAATGACAAGGAATGACAAACGGGGGTTCAATTTGGGTAACTATTTCTGCCGCAACTTCATAGTCGATTGTATATTTACCACCTACGGGAATTATTAATACATCAACAGAACCCAACTTCTCTACCTGTCCCTGCTCAAGTTTCTGACCCAAATCCCCAAGATGAACCACGCTGAATTCATCAATTTCTACTCGATAGATTGTATTAAAGCCACGTTCTATTCCCTTCTTCTCATCGTGATATGACAGAAACCCAAGAACTCTCACCCCTTCAACCTCATACTCGCCAGGATTATCAATAACCTTCCGACAACCGGTGACACCCTCAACAAAATTATGATCCTGATGCTGATGAGTTACACACACAATGTCTGCTTTCTGGGTCTCCCAAGAAAGTCCCACAAACTTGGGATCAAAAGGGTCTATGATAACGCTTGCCTGTTCTCCAAAAATCTTAAATGCTGACCAACCTAGGTACTTAATCTCCATGTTTGGAATAATATCAAAAACGATGAGAGTTGAAAATAGACTACTTAGCCCGTGGTGAAACTGAACTCCTCCTGATCACCAGTCAACATATCTCTAACAACGTATATCCCTCTCTCCAGTTCCTCGTCTCCCAAAAAAATAATCTTTGTAAAACTGCGCTTATCAGCGTAAATAAGAGCAGTCCGTAAATTCTGCACTTGCAGACCAATTTCTACAATCTCACCTTGTGAACGCAACTTACTTGCTAAAGTAAAAGCTTTTGCTATTGATTTCTCTCCAAGCAGGGGAAGATACAACTTTCCGACAGGATCACGGATGTTCAGCTGCTCAATAAGATTCCACTCATCCAAGAATAATCTGGTCGTCTCATCCCCAGGCGCACACCCAACCGCTGGAAACGGCTCAACATCAAACAAGCCTGCCAATGCATTATAACGCCCGCCACCGAATAATGAACGTTTATTCTGGGGACTCTGGTCAAAGAACTCAAAAACGGGGCCGTCATAATAATCAAAGCCACGGATAAGACTGGGTTTAAATTGGACCCAATCGCGATACCCAAGGCCCTGTAAAGTAACCATCAGTAACTCGATATCCTTCAGCACCTTGCTTCCCTTTAATTCAGGAAAATTAGTCACCAGCTCTTGCTGGCTGGCACACTTAATTAATTTTACCAACCCGTCAACCTGATTAAGCCGTAAACCTACTTTACCTAGCCTCATCCGACTAGCAACCTCCCCCTCCTTATCCCATTTATCTAAAATGCGCATCAGTTTGACCTTGATCTCTCCATCCGAAATCCCCAGACTATCTAGTATTAAATCAATAAGCGTACGACTATTAACGTAGGCAACGAATGAGTTAGGGGGAGGATTAAACGATAACATAATCTCTAATCCCACTTGTAGAATTTCTACGTCCGCATAAACGCTATTGCTGCCAAAAACATCATAATTCAATTGCCAAAACTCACGATTTCTCCCCCGCTGTGGTTTCTCATTCCGGAAAAAATTGGCAATACTAAATAACCTAATTGGTTTTGGCAAGGAAGTGTACCGTTGAGATACCATTCTTGTTACCGAAGGCGTCATTTCGGGCCGTATAGCCAAATCCCTGCCGCCGCGATCAGTAAACACTGTTAACTCCGTGCCTCCAACATCTTCTCCCGACTTGGCCCGATACAAATCAGCATTCTCGACTAAAGGGGTTAGATATTCCTCGTATCCAAATTGTTTACAAACCCTACGCCAAGTATCAAAAATATACTTGCGAATAACAAATTCTTCTGGGAACCAGTCGGCGGTACCTTTAATTGGCTGATTATTAAGCTTTGCTTTTGACTTGGCTTTGGTCATACAAAAATTATACCAAGAAAAGACCGCTCTGCACCAGTGTAACTATTCGAGGCTACTGACACAGGTTTCCGAAAAGTGAGTGTTTGTTTTCAGGCACATCATTTTCTGCGCGTGTTTTCAAGTAACACGCAGTGATAAACAGTCCGCTGCCGCAGAAAATGAAGAGCGAAATTTGGTAGCTTTGGGAACAAGCAGTTTCGCGGTGACTGAAAGTAAACTAATCACTTTTCGATCTTGAGTTGTTTCCGGAATTTTGAATTTTAGTGTTTTTCGGTTATAATCACCCTCGATAAACCCATGAAAAAAGATATACATCCTACATACCATCACGATACCAAAATTACTTGCGCTTGCGGTAACACTTTTATCAGCGGATCCGTACTTAAAGAAATCCGGGTAGAAATCTGTTCTGCCTGTCACCCTTTCTTCACTGGTGAAAAAAGGTTAGTGGATACAGAAGGGAGAGTCGATAAATTTTTAAGACGCCGGGAAGTGGCTAAGAAAACACAAGCAAAAAAATTACGAGAACGTGAAAGCATAAAATCATAAAAACAACTGCCCTCTTGATCTCGTGCTCTCGTGCTCTCGTGCTCTCGCGTTTTATATCCCCATGTCCAACTCCTACTTAACAACACTTAAAGGGCAACTACATGAACTGGAGGAAAGAATCGCCGACACCCAAGAAATGGCCAATGACCCGGTAATGAGGGAACTTATCGAGAAAGAACTTGCCCAGCTTACAGAGCAAAAAGAATCGTTACTTGAAACAATCGACTCTATCGAAAACCCTAGAAAACAACAAGGCAGTGATCCGACACAAGCACAGAACGCAATTGTAGAAATACGGGCAGCTGCAGGAGGAAATGAGGCTGGCTTATTCGCGAGCGACCTTTATCGGATGTATCTTAAATTTGCCGATAGTCTAGGATGGAAAACCGAGCAACTCTCTATTAACGAAGGGGGAATTGGAAATATCAAGGAAGTTATCTTCAAAATCACATCTTCTTCTAATAAAACAGCCTCCCCTTATTCCCTTTTGCAATACGAATCCGGTGTCCATCGGGTTCAGCGGATCCCCACCACCGAATCCTCTGGCCGAATTCATACCTCGACTGCTACTGTCGCCGTTCTTGCAGAAGTTAAAGAACAGGACATTGACCTCAACCCGGCGGAGCTAGAATTTGATACCTTTCGGGCTTCTGGCCCCGGAGGACAGCATGTAAACAAAACCGAAAGCGCAATTCGGGTTACCCACAAACCAACCGGCATCACTGTTTCCTGTCAAGAAGCACGCAGCCAACTCAAAAATCGAGAAACGGCATTAAACATTCTCCGCTCCCGCTTATACCAGAAACAGCAGCAAGAACAACAAGAAACACGTGGTGCACAACGCCGAAGTCAGATTGGCTCGGGGGAAAGATCGGAGAAAATTCGCACCTATAACCTTCCGCAGGATCGGGTCACAGACCATCGCCTTGGAAAGTCTTGGCATCAAATTGATAAAGTAATGAATGGTGAATTAATGCCCATTCTAATAGAAATGGGAGAACTTGGACCCAATAAATCTTAATGACAATCAACAAAACCCTCGCTACTGCCGCAAAGCAACTTGCTCATCTAGATTCACCAGAACTTGAAGCAAGACTCCTTCTTTCACACGTCCTCAACAAACCTCAAACTTGGCTGTTTACACACGAAAACGAAAGAATCAATGCCCCGATGCTGAGTAAGTATTTTACTCTAATAACGAGACGGGAGAATCATGTTCCCCTAGCTTACTTAACTAACTACAAGGAGTTTTGGGGCCTAGGTTTCTATGTTGATGAACGCGTATTCATTCCACGTTCCGACACCGAAGCTCTGGTAGAGAAAGCCCTCTCTGTAATAGCTGAATCTTGCCGCGTACCGCGTGGTACTGCGGTCATTTCGCATCAATCACTTCAAGGTCGCGGAATAAATCCCGCTACTACAACCGAACTCGCCATTGCGGACATTGGCACCGGTTGCGGCTGCATCGCCATAAGTATCGCCCACACTCTGACTAAAAATGCCAAGCTTTTAGAAAAAACTCAAAGCCAGGCTTTGAAAACTTTTAAAATCTACGCAACCGATATTGACGCTGATTCCTTAGCTATCGCCGAATTAAATGCTAGGGAAATACTCGGAGCAAATCACTCAATTTCGTTCCTCTCAGGTAATCTCCTTTCTCCCCTCCCCCAGAAAGTCGACCTGATCGTAACCAATCTTCCTTACTTCTCTGAAGACGAATATGAAAAATCTATCCCGGAAATAAAGCACGAACCAAAACAAGCGTTAATCGGCGGGCCAGAAGGAAACGAATTAATTAACAAACTTCTGGCACAAGCGCCACAATACCTAACACCAAACGGAAACGTGATTTACGAGTGTGATGGCGGACAAATCCGGACTTGGCCAGAATAGCATTACTTCAAGAGGGCTTCAATCTTCGCCAGTAACTGACCGGGATCTAACTTGAACTTATTAAGAAAAGCCGCAACACCAAGTTTAGCGCTGTGTTCAGGTAAATCTTCAAACGGCATATTAGAGAACATAACAATCTTACCGCATCTCTCCTTTTCCTTACCACTCAACGATTCTAAAATCTCGATACCGCTCCTTTGGGGCATCATTACATCTAACAACACTAAATCATAACCTCCCTGTTTCATTGCCTCTTCTGCCTTAAACCCGTCAGTGACGATTTCCACCTCGTAATCTGCACTGCCTAGAATCTCTTTATACAAATCACTTAGCAAACGATCATCTTCGACTAGAAGAATTTTTTTACCATTACTCATGATAGGTTACGTTTAAACAGACATAGACTATTTTAGAATAAGTGAATCAATTTAACAACTTTCAGAAAAACTAATTTTCACCTTTAAAACGCCGGGCGTTATAGAAATGCTTGATAGAAGGTAAAAAGGAAATCGGTGTGGAAATTTGGAAGTTGAAAATTGTGGAAAATAACTTGAAAAAGCCGGGGTTCGCGCATACGCGTGCGAACCCCGGGGTAACGTTTCAGATCCTTCCGGATCGCCAGAGGTAGGCCAAAGGGCTTTGGGTCACAACATACAGTCGCGTCCCACAACCCGGCTGGCCATCACCATCTAACCAGTCGCCCTCGGGCACCTCCCGGTACCCAAAGGCTCTTGAATTCACTCCCGCCCTCATCGCCCTACTCCTCCCTCAATCGGACCGTTTCAACAAAGCTAACGCCATACTTCAGCGCTTTGAGCCGATCAAGAATCGGCAAAAGGCTGGGATTGTGTTCGAGTATACGCTCGCACTCGAATATCTGGACTAAGCGATGCCAAATCCCACGCGCGTAGTCGGCATCACAGCTATCGGCCAAAGCCTGACTCGCTTGTGCAGCCAGTTGCTCAATTAACTGCAACGCTAAATCGCCATCCACATAGAGAGTGTAGTGGATGATATTCATGAGCGCAGTACGGCAGGCATGTGAGTGGCGGCCTTGTAACTCCTCCAGCTCAGCCCAAGCATGCTCCACCTGCCAGGTCGTCATCAGGTACCGACAAAGCTCAACAAAGTCGAACCCTGCCTCTCCCCGCTGAGCCCGGGCAAAGAAGAAATCATGGTAGTAGCTGGCCAGCCTATGCCTCCGAATCCTCGGGAACACACGTTGAGGATCAACAACGTAGCTACCGTCACGGGTAATCACGTCCCATAAGATTGTAACCAGGGAAGTGTCGATACCCACATGCAGCAAGGCATCGATGGCTTTGTCCTCGTCCCAAGCGAGCGCCACGGCAAGCGCCGAGAGCGCCTTGGCCAACACAGGCTGCTCCACCACCAAAAGCTGGAGTGGGCCTCCCGCGCTAATCATTCTGTCAAAGTGGTCATCCATCGCTCACCTCCCGCCGCGGGGTGTAGGGGCTTGCGGCCAACGCCCTCAAGCGGTCTTTCGCGCTCTCGAGATCGGTCCCATCCCCGAGCCACATATTCGCCCGTGGCCATTTCGCATAAAAAGACAGTCCTGACCAAAAAATCTCGACTGCCAGACCCAGCGTGCTAGCCAGTTCTTGGAGTACTACCTGCACCTCTAGGTCTACAACCTCACTATCTTCAGGCTGTCCCGGCTGGGCATAGCGGAGAAACCCGTTTGGGGTCACCTCCACCGGCCAGGCTATCTTAAAGCCGTAGAGGATGGCAAACCGCTGCAACAGGCAGTGGGGGGCGTTCATAAGCTTCGTGGCCATATTGACCTCGGGCTCACCGTCCCGCGCCACAATCATCTCGTACAGGTACCAATGCTCGTGGGTGAGCGGTTCGCGCCGCTCGGGCGAGTCATTGTCGCCCGAAAGTACCGGCTCAGGAAGATCAAGTCTTTCCAGCCAGCCGGCAACTTCTGCGGCGATGGGACTGCCATTCAGGAGGGGACAG
>JAHJGY010000021.1 GCA_018824115.1 Patescibacteria group bacterium | reverse complement strand
TTACAACAGGATGCTATTCGAGTGAAAGATGAATCCGGAAAATAGATTTAGTTTTCTTAGGAAAGTGTGCGTATTGGCTGACATGGAGGGCAATTCTGGCGATGGGGTGAGTGATGGGAATCGAACCCACAACCACTTCCTCCACAGGGAAGCGCTCTACCAATTGAGCTACACTCACCACGAGAAAAACGCACGCGTTTTTCTAATTTTAAATGTTAACAACATTAATTATTAAAAGGTTTATGAACTAATTTGTTTAACTGCTTGGCTATCTCCTCTACAGATTTATAAATTTTGCCTCTCTGCTCACCTGAGAGGTAGCCTATATCACACATTATATCCAGACATGCAACTACCTCTCCAGCTGATCCCATGGCTATTCGAAGAAAATTCCTGCGTTCCTTGACACTTTCCCTAGAGTAACCTTCAGCAATATTTAAAACGACTGACAGCGTTGCTCTCCTAATCTGATCAGTAAGTACGTAAACCTCCTTTTTCGGCAAGTTTACACACAGTTCATTAATAACTTTGAAAAGTTCCCGAGCGTCTTTGTAAACCTGATAGTCTTCGAACCTAAACGCCATTGAATTTAAAAATTAAAGTTTAGTAGTTAAAACTGTTTAAAACTATGTTTTAAACTCGCTACACTCACCACGAGAAAAACGCACGCGTTTTTCTAATTTTAAACGTTAACTATTAAATTTTAAGGTTATATCAAAGGGCTTTACAATAAGGCGGCACGCTAGGAAATGCTATATAAGTTTATAGTAATTGTAACATAAGGGAGAAAATGTGGTTTGGATTTTTGACTGGGAGAAAAGACGGTATACGGTCTTTTTTGGAATTACGGGGTATACCGTCTTTTCTCTGTCAGTGCGGTCACAAATTGATAAATTGTGGTCCGGCCGCCTAAGCGGTCGTCTCGATCTCCCAGTAACGGGGCCGGGCCATTACGCCCATGATGCTTTTGTCGCTGGCGGCCTCGACCCAAACGACGCCATGCGGGCCGTTCTGTCCGGGATCGTCCCACAGTGTGGGTTTCCGGCCATAGGCCCCAGCGATGAAGGCAAGGAATCCTTCTGGGTCGGGGGTGACCACGTCCCAGTGGAAAGATTCCCCAGGGTCGGCGAAGCACTGATGCTCAATGTAGTATTTGCCGTGGGCGGCCCTGTCGTCCGCAACTAGGTGATAGTGGCGCTGATGATCGCTCGGCGGGACACTGAGCGGCACAGGGCCGAGCGTGGCCGAAGCGGCCAGCATGGCGGCCTCGGTCTTGTGACGGAACCCGATGTGGTGCAGAGCCAAGGGGTTCCGCATAGAGTAGACGAGGATGAGCGCCAGTAGGCGGTCATGTTCTTGCCGCCACTTGCTGACAGCGGCGATATAGGAGTCTAACCGCGCGCCACCCATCCACCCAAAGCTGAGTTCGCCGAGGCCCGGCACGGGTGTCAAAGATAATCCCTCCGCCTGACCGAACCAGGTCAGCTCACCCGTTTTGACTTGTGCCACATACGGCGACTTGGATGTGGCGTCGGGCGGGCCTGCCCAGGCTCCAATGCTTACGATGCTTTGGCTGCCAGGTTCTACTCTGCTCAGGGTTACGTAGGCGCTTCTGCCGGCCGCGGGGTCAATGTTATGGGGTATTGGCTGGATAAGACGGGATCAGTTATTGTATACTTCTGGTAATGAGTGGTTTTGTAATTAACCAGAAAACTGGCTTGGGTAGTTTTCCTGAGCTAGAAGATAAGTTTGGTGTAAGGAACTACGTTACGTATAGTAATAATGTTTGGGGAAATATGAATCCTTTTTTTGCGGATTCAAGGGAAGTTAGGGATGAGATAGCCAAAAAAGACAAACAAATAGCCGACTTGCTGAAAACGAAATTCGTTGGTGTGATGACTACACCGCCAGAGGGGACAATAATTCAACTCTCCGAGAGAATGCGTTGGTACTTGAATTACACTGCTAAACCAGATGATCAGGGGTACAAATTTGTTCCTCTCGAGGCCAATGCGGTTGTCCTGACTGCTCGAGAGGCCGAGGTGGTATTTGCCCCGCGGGATTGCGCGGTTATGCTTTTTGTTCATAAGAATTGGCCGGGGGTGCTCTGCTTGCATTTGGGCGCACCGCAGGTGATTCAGGGGTTGCACGAACACGCCCTGCTATTTTTCCGGGGCCTTTTCCCAGATATTAATGTATCTGAGTTTAGTGTTTTCATAACGCCCTATCTTTGTTCCGAGCATTACTGCTTAAATGAAGAAAGGGCTGACAAGTACGTTTCTTGCATTCCCGGAATTGATTCTTATTTCAAGTCTGTTAAAAGCGACACGGAGAGAAATATCAGTTTTAATTTTATGGGTTTTGTGCAAGATGATTTAAGGAAGAAATGGGGGATTTGTAAGTATGTGGAAAGCGGTATGTGCACGTACGAAGAAGCAAGCAAGGGCAACTTATTTTCCTACACACTAAGTAAAGAGGATGAAGTAAAATATCCCCACGGCGCGTTTAATGTAGCCATAGGGTTGGGCGATGGTCCCGGGCGGGCATGTTGAGTGTGCAATTACGCTGTAAACCTCTGGGTTGCTTCGAAAAAGGAATCAAACGTCCCTACGTCTAGCCAGAAATCATCCCTCTTTGTTAGTTTTAGATTATTGTTTTGAATATATTGCGAGAGTAAATCTGTTATCTCTAACTCGCCATGTTCAGATGGTTCTAGCTTGTTAATTAGCTTAAACACCTGGGTGTCAAATAAGTATGGGCAGGTAACAACCCAATTACCGGTAGGTTTAGTTGGTTTTTCAATAATTCTTTCAAGGTGCCCATTATTATCATATACAGGAACACCATGCCGGTGAGGGTCTTTGGCCTTCCTTAAAAAGGCTGTTGCGCCGCCCAAGAATGTTTGCACCTCTTTCCGGAAGTTGCTGCCAAAGATGTTATCACCAGTAACAACAATAATAGGTTCGGAATTGGCAAAACCTTCGCATCTACCTATAGCTTCTGACATGCCCAACGGCGCGGGTTGATTAATAAACGTGATTTCCAGTTTGTTTCGGGAAGGGTAGTAATTGACAATATCTTTAATTTGGTCCCCATGAGGGGGACCGGTTACAATGCCCAGTTCTCTAATTCCTGAATTAAGCAGGGTTTGTATTGGATAATAAATAATGGGCTTGTTTCCAATAGGGAGAACGTGTTTATTGATGACTCTGGTTATTGGGTATAGTCTGGTTCCTAGTCCGCCGGCTAGTATAATGCCCTTCATTAGACTTGAATTATATCAATATTCGGCGTGTCGGAAGGGCTGGGTTGTTGTGAGAATAAATGGCGGCTAGTTTAAGACAGAATACAGTGCTCCGGGGAGCATCCAGAGAGATTGCATGATATCCTATTCTTTATAATGAATAATGTTTCCGAACACATAGTTACACTGCCGTACTGCAAACTGCACTATATTCGTATGGGTCAGGGGCCTCCGCTGGTAATACTACCAGCTACTTACTCTAAATTAGATAACTGGTTGGGATTAGCTCAATTTATGGCGCAGAAATTCACCATCTATTTCTTTGAATTACCTGGGCACGGGCAGTCAGTTCTTTTGGCGAAGAATTACAGCAGTCAGCTGATAGCGCGATCAGTAGACCATTTTCTGGACAGTCAGGGGATCGCGAAGTCAAATTTAATGGGGTTTTCCTTTGGAGGAGTTCTGGCAGTCAGAGTGTTAGAACATTTACCTCAAAGAATCGATAAGGTGATTCTAGTCTCGCCGCTATTTGATTCCCGAGCATTAAAAAATCCTTGGGTAAAACAGGTTATCACAAAATGTTTAGTTCGTTTGGGTCAACACGCTCCTATGCAAAATGTTCTGCACCGCGCCTTCTTGTCGGAATATTCTAGAAAGTTGGTACTACGGGCGTTGAAAGGAATGGTGCGAGTAGAAAATGCCGATTTACTTGAAGAAGAGGTGAGTAGAATTCCTTCTCATACACTTAAAGTGTTGTTAGAACAAGCCGATGATATTTTTCATACTTTTCCGCTAGAGATATTACCTAAATTACCGCATCGGTGTTATTTTGCTATGTCCGTGAATGATCCGTTAATTGATTATCAGCTTACAGTTGCCCGGGTTAGAGAGATTTTCTCATCGGTGTATGTAAAGGAGTTTGATTTTCCGTATCATCAGCCAAGGGAGTCGTTAAGCCTGAAATATCTCAACCAGCATTACCGCGATTTGTTAGACGTAATCACGGAAGGTTAATTGTTATACTATAATTCAGGTGTGGCTGGGGTATGATTTTTTAATATGGATAACGCGTTAAATGAATACAATTACCGTTAACAACCTCAAAAAATACTACGGAAAAACAAAAGCGGTAGATGGAGTTTCTTTCGAGGTGAAAGAAGGGGAGATTATGGGATTTCTGGGTCCTAATGGGGCAGGAAAGACTACGGCTATTCGTTGTATGATGGATTTTCTCCGCCCAGACGAGGGCGAGATAACAATTTTAGGGGAGGACGCTCAACGAGAATCATCTCGACTAAAGCAGGATATCGGCTTTCTTTCTGGCGACGTGAAGCTCTATAATCATTGGACTGGCCAAGAACACCTCGATTTAATCGAGAGGATGAAGGGTAAGACTGATTACGACTTGGATCTTATTGCCGAATTTAGTTTTGATCCACGGAAGAAGGTTAAAGAATTGTCTTCGGGAAATAAACAAAAGTTAGGGTTAATTTTGGCACTAATGCATCGACCCAAGCTGTTAATTCTTGATGAGCCGACAGCGGGATTAGACCCCCTTTTGCAAAATACGTTTTACAATACTATTAGATCGGGGGCGGTGGAGGGGCGAACAGTGTTTATGTCGTCACACAACTTGGCCGAGGTGGAGAAGGTATGTGATCGGGTTTGTATAATTAAAGCTGGCAAGCTTGTTGCGGTAGAAAGTATTAAAGAATTAAAAAAGAAGAAGATCTATACAATCTATGCCTATTTCCAAGGTGATATGCCGGGTAGTGAATTACAGCGTGATGGGGTAGAGATAACTAAGAAGTTTACAGATGGTTTGGTAATAAGCGTTAGAGGGGAGATTGATCCTCTATTGGATGAGTTGAGTAAGTATAAGCTGACTGATATCGAAATAACGCACGCCAGTCTAGAAGAGGTGTTTATGGAATACTACAAATGAGGCCCCCAGTAGTGTCTACTGCTGGGAGCCTCATTGAACCCCCGAACCAGAACGTAGTTCGGTTCGGGGTTAATTCGGCCAGCTAAAATTGCTACACTGTGTTTGCAATTTTAGGGCCTCATTGAATGCTAGCTTTAATTTTACGCACAATTAAGGATCGCCGACTGTCCCTGGTAGTTTATATTGCTATTTGCGCTGTTTTAGTATGGATGTTTGTGGCGATATATCCATCGTTTTCTCAGCAAGCGGCGGAGTTTTCCCAGGTATTTGAGCATTATCCC
>JAHJGY010000020.1 GCA_018824115.1 Patescibacteria group bacterium | reverse complement strand
GGGGGTGGTAGAATTTGATTATGTTTAAGGCGTCAAAAGAAAGTTTAGCGAGTTACTTTTTCGCCGGGGTATTGTCCAAGGATTTTTGGCAGGAGGAGCAGGAATATTTTAAAAATTGGTGGGAGAAGGTTAGAGAAGTAAGCCCAAAGTTAATAGAGGAGGCAGAGAAATACTATGAGGAAGGATTATCAAGAAAGCCGAGCTTCTGAATCTTAACTGATCATTATTGTTTGAGAATTATGGGGATGAAATAGGTGATGAGGACTTGTTAAATATCTATTAAATGATTAAGAAAAAAAGTGATTCTTTTATTTTTTACAATCAGAGAGTTAGGGATGTTGTGGGTGATGTCGGCGGGATTCAGGAGGTAGAGTTTGTTTTTGGAACCAAATGCGATTGGGCGCAGTGTCGGCATTGTTTTTTTAGTGACTTTTCCCATATGCGGCCACTTGAAGAGGCAGTCTCGGCTGTTTCTAAACTAGTAGAGCGGGGGATAAGGGTCATTCCGGCAACAGGGGAAATCATGTCTCACCCAGAATATTTAGCTTTATACACCGTAGTTGGCGCGAAATATATTTTAACAAATGGTTTGCGCCTAGCCTCAAAAGAAGGCCCGGAACTAGCTCGAATGCTCACTAACGCGGGTATAGAACAAGTGGGCTTTACTCTTAATGATAAGGATGACCCTCTTAGAGGTGTCAGCCCAATTATAGTCACGAAAGCAGTGAAAGTGGTGAGGCAGGTAGGTTTAATACCTACGGCTACATTTATTGTTACGAATCGGAATTACAATCGGGTAGAGGAAATTGTCCAGAAAACTTTAGAGATTGGTTTTCGGGCGTTAAAATTCAATCGTTTGGTTCCTACTAGGCCAGAAATGATATCTTTGACGCTGTCTCCTAAACAAACGAGAATATTTTTTAAGCAAGTACAGGCACAAAAAGGGATAATTCCACCGGAGCGATTAAAATTGTACGCTTCTGGACTTTGCGGTTTAAGGGGGAGAGGAGGAAGGGTATCTTGCCATCCCCATTTTTGTTTAGCAGGGAGAGGTATGGTTGCTATAAGTCCTGATAATAGAGTTTATCCCTGCATATTGTTAATGTTTCCGGAGTACCAAATAGGTAAATTTAACCCCAAAACAGGCGAGATTGGGTTGAGAGAAAATGGTTTTACTAAAGGGTGGTACGGGCAACGAGAATGCGGAGCTTATGAATTGCTTTATCTGGATAGGACGAGTAAAGTCCCTTTGTGTCTGGACTGATTCCCTCGACCCGAATCGGGGTTTTATCTTTATGGAAAAAGTTGATTACAATATCGAATTCGCCCATGTTTATATAAATGAAGAGTTCAGCCGTGAGCATAGAGAAGCGGCCTGGTTGGCCAATAGAGTGGTACAAGGTTTAGAAAAACAGGGGAAAACATACAGTAAGGTTATCCTGATAGATGATTATAATCCATCGGAGAATATGTTAAACGAGCAAGACTTTATTGCACAGCTTGCGCGCAATCAGGCTGAACCGGAATTTATCGCCTATGAAGCGAGCCTGATTTCTTTAAAGGAGAAAGTCTTGGAACAGCTAAATATGAAACGTCGTAAAAAAAGTATAAGAAAGTATATTGAGCAGCATTCACGTCTGCCCTGTTCATTTTTGATTGTTATTTGGCATCTGCTTCGTTTAGGGCTAATAACCAATGGAGTAGAGTACTACCGTTCTTTGAATGAAGAAATTAAGAAACCGTTTGTCGGAAAAAAGCTTGTAACAATTTTACCTGAGCGGCTTAAATCAGTAGAAGAGAAAGCTTGGGAAGTGATAGATAGTTCATTATTTGCTGGTGCTTTAGACAATTCGGAGTTTATTTTCTTCTAGTAAATTAAATAGTACTTTAATATTGTGTTGTGGCTACGAACTTCCGGTGGTTTTGAGATGCAGTTTGTTTCTGGATAGTAAAACCGCCGGAAGTTCGTGTGCTTCGACCGGCCGGTACTTGGACCGGCAAAAGCTAATTTTTCCGCAGCACGCGGGAAGGAGGTGAACAATGTTTACTGGACGAATTCCCCGCACTTTGCGGGGATGGTGGAAGGAGATCTTGGTGGGACTGTCCCTTATTGGCCTAATCCTTTGGGGTAGAAGTATTCACTGGGACCTCAAGCGGATTATGCCCGTGGTGCTGATCTATGGAGTTCTCGAGATCGGCTGGGATGTTTCCGCCTTTATGGCGGCTTTCTATCTTTCAGGCTTGTCATCAGTGATCGAATTCCTTAGGCGAAGGGAATTCAATCTCAAGGCGGCACTGGCGCAGGCTGCGCCAGAACGTCCGGTGGCCTGGCGTTGGTTCCTGGTGAACCGCACCGTAGCCCTTGTCCAGCCGTTGCTAGGCGGAATTGTGGCAGTTTTCATTAGTCACGTGCCGCTTTTGGAGGGATTGGGGCTATACACCTATATCGTGGTAGATTTATTGCACACAATTGCCACATTGTGGGTGGTTCGTCGGAGATTGTTCCCGTGCCCGTTGGTGCGTCGAGCAGTCGAGACAGACTGGCAGCGGCTTGTGCAAATTGATCAGGCGGCTTTCCCGGACCAGGACCAGCAGGCGGATCCAGAAGAATTGTTGCGTCGTGTGCAAACATCGCCTGGAACTTGCTTTGTTGTAGAGGATGGCATGGGGAACGTAGCGGGAGTTCTTTACGGGCGGCCAATCAATCTCGTCGAACTTTTAACGCGAGAGGAGCTAGTATGGCGGGAATGTGCTGGTGACGGTGATTTCGCTGCCCCGCCCAAAGCGGATGGGGTTTTTGTTGTGGGTGTGGCGGCGGATCCTAGGGCTGATGTAAAAGTTTCGGATCTGCTTGAAGCCGCACTGGCACGTCGTGTCACCGAGTTGAAGTACAGGGGAGTTCTGGCTGGAGTCCAGCTCGCTGGTTACGCGGAGGCGTACAGGTTAACAGGTATTGACCTAGATGAATATGTCCTAGGGGAGGAGGCTGGTGGACCGCGCGATCCGCTCTTACGAACTTTCGTTAAGGCTTCCAGTATGCCACTTCTGGGGCCGCTCCTCCGCCCAGTCCGAGGGATTCGGGATTATTTCCCCGATCCACGTTCTCTCGACTGTGCGGCCTTAGTTCTGGGTGAAGAGCCACTACGCCGGACCCGCTTCGGCGCAGGGCTTCTCGATCGTAGCAGAGTAGCACGTCTATTATGGGGGAGAGTCCTGGAATGGGCACTGCTTCATTGAATTAAGAGAGGCTCAAATAATGCAAAACCAAAACAAAGCTGTTTTGAGCCTCTCTCGCCTTTTTAAAATAGGGAGTCTTGTGGTATAAAGTGTAGTATGAGCTTCTATGTATTCTTGTTCCTCTTCATAGTCTTGCTTAATGGATCGATCGTTTGGTTGGCTCTGCATAATAATCCCCGAGGTAAACCCAATCAGTATTTTTCTTTTCTTGTTGTATCCGCGATGGTCTGGATGGCGGCAAGTTTCTTGGAAGGAGAACCAAATGCCAGGCGATACATTCATTTTTTAATAAAGATAGATTTTTTTAGTGCTGTACCTTTAGCTTACTTCTTTTACAAGTTTTGTGTTAGTTTCCCACAACCGGGGTTAGCTTTATCGCGGAAGGCTGACGTTGTTGTAAATGCAGTGTCTTTTTTAACAGCACTAATTACGCTGAGCCCGTTGGTGGTTAAGGGTGTTCACGTGTTACCTGAGGGAGTGGATGTTATTCCTGGTGTTTTTTACTTTGGCTATTCAATAGTAATAGTAGGTTTAATCCTTTGGAGTCTCTTTGTTCTTTTCCAGAGGTTAGTTGGTGCAGTTGGAAGGGAAAAACAGCAACTTCTCTATATTTTTACTGGACTTTTGCTTTCGGGCACAACAGCGCTGGTTACAAATTTGATTCTGCCTAGAATATTTAAGCAGGAAATATTTGTTTTTTTCGTCCCACGGCTGGGCATATATAGTGTTGTTCTTTTTACATTGTTAGCCCTTTATGCCATTGTTAAACACCGCTTTATGGATATACGGGTAGCGGTGCGGACGGGGATATTCCGTTTGTTGGTGATCGTGGTGTTGGCATCGTTTTTCATTGGAGGAATAAGAATTTATCAGAGTTTGTATATTCCTCTAGGGGTAGAAAACTATACTCTAGCCGCAGTAATTGTTGCTTTTCTGATAGCGGGTTTTTACCGTCCATTAGAGTTGGGTTTAAAAGCAGTTACTGATAGGCTTTTCTTTCAAAAAGAATTTTCCCAACAGGAGCTCCTGAGGAATTTAGGAAAAGTGATGGCGCAGAGTGTGGATTTGGAAGAGATTCTGTCGCGGGTAGAGAGTACGTTAAAAGAGGTGATGAAGGTAGAGTATGTTGGTTTTGTTATTACCGCGAAGACAGAAGGGCAAATAGATCGCGGAATAAATTCCGCTACTACGGGAGATAAAAAGCGATCGGAGTTGATGCTCCGAGGATTTGAGGATGTAGGGTATCCTTGGTTGGCTGATGATTTGCTGTTGGAACAGATGCGTTTGGATCCTAAAATCATGGT
>JAHJGY010000019.1 GCA_018824115.1 Patescibacteria group bacterium | reverse complement strand
TCTTGCTTAATAGTCGCGGTACCCTGGGTGTCGATTGAATATTCAACTTTATAATCTGTAGAAAAATCCGCGGCCTGGACGCTCGGAGCTGCATGTAGAGTAAAGGCAGTAAGTAGAATGAGAAGTGAGACTAGGTATTTGAATTTTGTGTTTTGGATTTTGCTATTTCTCATTAGTTACATTTTACTCGTGTTGGTCTTTATCCGCAAAATTAGCGTTCATATACTCCTTGAGATATTGGCCCGTATATGATTTTTGATTATTAATAATATCGGCGATAGTTCCTTGAGCAACTATTTTACCGCCGAGGCTGCCACCTTCGGGACCTAGATCAATAATCCAATCAGCTGTTTTAACAACATCTAAATTATGCTCGATGATGATGGCCGTATTTCCCTGATTTACTAGCTGGTGCAGGACAAGAAGTAGTTTTTGGATGTCATATGAATGCAACCCAGTCGTCGGTTCGTCGAGAATATATAGGGTGTGGCCTCGGGAAGTTTTGGATAGCTCTTTACTCAGCTTTACACGCTGTGCTTCCCCACCGGAAAGCGTTGGCGCCGGTTGGCCGAGATTGATGTACCCGAGACCAACACGGGACAGAGTTTCTAGTCTGCGTTGTATCTGGGGGATGTTTTTAAAGAAGTCAAGGGCTTTATCAACAGTCATTTCGAGGATTTGGGAGATATTAAATCCTTTGTAGCGGATTTCTAAAGTTTCCCGATTATATCTTTTACCTGCACATACTTCACATTCAACGTAAACATCGGGTAAAAATTGCATTTCGATCTTAATTAAACCATCTCCTTGGCAATTTTCGCAACGACCACCACGGACGTTAAAGGAGAACCTACCTTTTTGGTATCCCCTAGCCCTGGCTTCGGGTATTTTTGATAGCAACTCACGAATTGGTGTCAATGTACCCGTGTAAGTAGCTGGGTTTGAGCGCGGTGTTCTTCCAATTGCTGATTGATCGATGTTGATGACCTTATCAATGTTCTCTAGACCCTCAATTGAGCGGTGCGTGCCGGGCACTTCATTAGTATTAAAAAACTCACCTGCTAGTCGTTTATACAGGGTGTCCATTATTAATGTTGATTTACCACTGCCGGATACGCCGGTAATACAGATTAGTTTATTTAGAGGAAATTCCACATCAATGTCTTGAAGATTGTTTTGTTGACAGCCAAGAAGCTTTAGCTTTTTAGAGTTATGAGCTTCGTTAGCTTCACTAGGTTTTTGGAAACCATGACCGGTTTTCCGTTTGGCTTCTTTGAGTGAAATTGTTTTCTTTCCGGAAAGGTACTGGCCGGTCAAGGATTGTTTATTTTTTAGGAGATTTTCAATTCCGCCAGAGTAGATGATTTGTCCTCCCGCGTCCCCTGCCATAGGCCCAAAATCTACCACCCAATCTGCCTTGCGTATAGTTTGAGGGTCGTGCTCAACCACAATAACTGTGTTGCCGAGATCCCTAAGATCGGTAAGTGTATCTAACAGTTTTTCATGATCGCGGTAATGTAATCCAATTGAGGGTTCGTCAAGAACATAAAGTACTCCAGATAAGCCCGACCCAATCTGGGAAGCTAGTCTGATCCTTTGGGCTTCCCCCGAAGATAGAGTAAAGGCGGTACGTTCCAAAGTTAAGTAATCTAATCCGACATCCCGCAGAAACTTTACCCGATTCTTTAATTCTTTAATGATTGGTTTGGCGATTTGTTTCTCTCTTAATGACAAACTATACTCTTCAAGATTTGTTTTGGGAAAAAGGTCGTTGATCCAGAAATGGAAGTTTCTTATTGACAATTGGCTAACTTCGGCAATGTTTTTTCCTTTTATTATGACCGATAATACTTCTTGTTTTAATCTGGTTCCACCGCATACATTGCATGGTGTTTCTTTCATAAATTTTTTAATCCAGGATCTAATATTTTCCGAGTCAGTCTCTTGGAATCTTCTTTCAAGATTGTTAATTACACCTTCTAATTTTGTTTCGTATGATTTACGATTGCCGGAATGATCGTAAACTTCTATGGTATATTTCTTTTCTCCGTCACCAAAAAGAAGCAACTCCAGGATGTGCTCGTCAAGTTCCTTGATTGGTTTATCTAAGGAAAAGCTATTATTTTTCGCCACAGCCTCTAAAATCTTGGATCTCCAGGAATCCCCTTCTCCCACAGAGGACCAGGGGAATATACCCCCCTCATTAATCGATAGGTCGGGATTATAGATTTTCTCCGGGTCAATTTCTAGTTTCATACCTAGCCCACCACACTCTGGGCATGCTCCATGAGGTGAGTTGAATGAGAAAGAACGTGGTTCTAAGAGCGGCAGACTAATGTTGCAGTCCGGACAAGCGAAGAGTTCCGAGAACAGATGATCTGTCATTTCTGTGGGGTGTTCTGGGAATTCAAATGAGGAATCACTGACTACCGAGACGATCAAAACGCCGTTCCCTAGTTTCAATGCTTTTTCAACAGACTCGGCCAAGCGAGTAGCGGTTTTGGAAGCGTCCTTACTTGTGACTACGAGGCGGTCAATAACAGCCTCTATGGTATGCCGGTTAGTTCGTATTAGGATGAAATCTTCATCTAAGCGTTTTATTTTTCCGTCGATGCGGACGTGGACAAAGCCTCTTCTTTTTAAATCGTCCAATAATCCGGAATATTCTCCTTTTCGGTCTTTAACCAAGGACGATAATATGAGTACTCGGATGCCCCGTTTTTTACTGGACGATTCTTTATCTTCTTCTTTGATTAAGCTTAATATCTGATCAACTATCTGCTGAGGCGACTGGGTTCTAATTTCCCTTCCGCATTGAGGACAATGGGGATGTCCGATGCGTGCAAACAGAAGTCTGAGAAAGTCATAAATTTCTGTGACCGTACCAACTGTTGACCGGGGATTATGTGAAATCTCTTTTTGGCCAATAGAGATAGCTGGCGACAGTCCTTCAATTTGATCTACCTCTGGTTTATCCATCACGCCAAGAAATTGACGCGCATACGAAGACAAAGATTCCACGTAGCGTCTTTGACCCTCGGCATAAATGGTATCAAATGCTAAGGAGGACTTACCGCTGCCCGAGACCCCGGTAAAAACGACCAATTTATGTTTGGGGATTTCGAGATCGATGTTTTTAAGATTATGTTCTCTGGCACCTTTAATGCTAATAAAATTTTTCATGATTGGGCTAGCCTAGGCAACCAGTTATTGTATCATGGCATAACAGCCGTTGGAAGATGATAGGATAAACCCCCTACTACCACTAGCTTCCACTGTGTCTGTGAGTGGGTTCGGTACAGATTTAAGGCTTAGAAATATTTGGCAAAGAATCGGAACATCCAGCCAAAGAGACTTCTGGTTTCTCTCTCATCCTGGATTTCCTCCTGGAGAGCTGTGTTTTCTTGCTCTATTGCTTGGACGGTATTTTGCAGAATGGTCTCTTCCGCCTGATTCTGTGTCTGGATTTTTAGATTATTCAGCTGTTGAATCCTTAGCAGATTCCCATCCTTTAATTGTTCCAGTTTCTGGATAGCTTTATAGTCAGGACCTGCCAACCAGCGAACAATTCCTTTTCTTGTTTCCAGTTTGTCTAACTGCTGTTGTATTTCCAGATGTGCCTGCTCTTGCTCTCTGGCCTTGATCTTTACCTGTTCGCCAAGGCTCTCATTGTCTCCCTGGAACTGATATTGGTATAAAGCGTCAGCTTGTTTTGCAGCTTCTCCCACGGATTGCCTGGCAGTCTGTACTTGCTGTTGTGCTCCGGCTGCAGTAACATTCTGCTCGCTTGCCGTTTCCTGAGTTTGAACTTGTACCTGGGTTTCAGCTCCCTGGTTTTGTGTTTCTGTCTGGACTGCATTTTGCTCCTGATTTTGTTGTGCACTCACTCCGGTTGAGACTGAACAAGCAAGGGCAAGTACGAAGGCAGATAGGACAAATGACCCATAAATTTTTCGCATCAATAAATCACCTCCTAACTGAATAGTAAAAACTATCTTTTAGATAATATCATAAATTTGGATTAGTTGGAAAATATAAGAACAGCCCCATTTCTTACGACCCTTGCTTCTATCCGCAACTTGACCACTACGGGGCTCTATGGTATTACTAGTCACACAACCACGGTAAACGGTGTGGTTCAGTGTACTTTCACAAGGAGGTGCCCTATCAAAATTGCTGTTTTATTGGCCCTTTCCTCTTTTAAGAAGCAATTAATGCTTCATGAGGGGATTAATATTACGGGAGGTGTGTCATGGCGAAGTACGAGTCGTTTGGGCTAGCTGTGGCTGCGTTTGATGCTGCGGTTACAGCTTTCGACGAGAAACCGAATTACCACAGAGCTTTCGCAGTTCACCTGGCTTTTGTGGATCTGCGAGCGACAGAATTTGGCGCAAGCCAAGTTTCTGTGTTTACTAAAGCCACTGGAAGGTATTGGCGGACTGATATCCAGGAGTTGATACCGCTGGGTATCTTTCACGTGGTGGCCCAAACGATCGAGGCCAACTGCGCCCAGCCGGTGATTGACAAGATGGGAACGGAGGGACGGGTCAGGAGACTGACGGTAGTTTACGAAGGGCTTTCTCATGAGCAGAGGCAGGACGCGAACGACCGCTACAACCAAGTGCTGACACTTTGGGAAGAGACCCTGAGTGTTTCTCTACTCAGGCAAGCGTGTGTCGATACAATAAGGCTTGCCCACACTCTGGATACGGCGGTTAACATGCGAGCAAGAGTGCAGCAGCTTTTGGATGTTGACATTGTCCTGCATGACGCCGCCGCCGCTTTGCGGTGTCGGGCCTTGGCTGCCGTCTATAACAGGGCTCAGTTCATTTTGGGTGAGCGACGCACTGGCGTCATTGGCAGTGGGAACCCAAAGGAACTTGAGAGGCTTCTGCTCCTTTTGGCTGATATTGGCCGAGAGATAGGCGCCGAAGAGTATGCCTGGGTTCTGGAAGACGATGACCGGCTCGCGGCCTTTGTTGCCGTTGCCGCCGCTCATGCGGCTGGCAAGGGCGCGAACACGCTGGAGCAGCTACAGTTGCGGCTCGCCGAGCTGCTTGCCGTTTCTGGGATACCGCCAAATGAATTTGCCAGTGCTTGTAACGCGCTGGCGGTTGGTGCAGTTAGGATTCGTGCCTATCACGAGCTATGCGTGCTCCATGCCACGAATTTCATGGACCAGACCAGGTACAGCTAGAGGCGCGCCGTCCCCAACACGACAAACGCGCCTAACCCGACTGACTGTGGCGAGAGGGGTACCCCCTCTCGCCATCTTTATTTACAAACGGTTAATAACTTAATAACTGCATGTGCCTTTCCCTCGTTTACTGAAGCTATTTTATATAAGTCTCTCGGGAGGATCGCGAAATTTTGTCTCAATTGGCTCAATTGACTTGTTTGTCCACGGATGAGATCTTACGATATCTATATATGATTGGGGATCTAGTAATTGCTCTTTACTAGGCGGTTTTGCTATTACACAATGCAGTAAATGAGCAAGAGGGATATCTGGCGAACCAGCCATAGCAACATACGCGAACCTACGTCCAATAAAGTGACCCAAGCTTTCATTTGTTGGTGGAAAATCAACTGTGGTTAAATCAGCACTTTCGTCTAACAGCGCCTCTTGTTCGGGTGAAATTTGAATTCTAGAGTAGCGATCGGCCCGCTGTCTTATTATTTCTGCGGGATTAGAACCTTTAATCACACCCAACGCTTCCAGTGCCGCTAAATCACATAATCCTTCCAGAATAACTCCCTGCCTGGGCATACCAGCAACGACACCTTCTAGTATTTGGTGGGCAATTTCATGCGCGGCGATCTCGGGTTTATCATGTTCCGACAGAGTTACAATAGCCCACTGCCTTCCAGGGATATCGTGGGGACTCAACCCGTTGAAACTCCCGCTCGACACCCAGAATTCTTCGATGGGCGCACTAACACCGATTACTTGTTGGAGAGCAGTGGCTATCTCGCGAAACCGATCATACTTCTTTTCGTGCAAAACCGGACCACGCGTCCACATAATAGCTGGGCTTTGTTCTTCTCCTGCCAACATATTGTGAAGATCGTTGCAAACGTACCTAGATCGACAAAATATTAGTCGCCTAGGAACTGACTTGAAACGGAGCAAGGGAATTTAGAATTAAAGACGTTTTTGATAAAGCCTTGATTATCTACCCTTCTTTGCCATATAGCATTCTCTGCAATAAACTGGTCTGTCCCCGCTTGGTTTAAAGGGAACTTCAGTCTGCTTTCCACACTCGGAGCATTTTACGCTATAGAGCTGACGGCCTTGCTGATCAGTACCTGCTGGAGTTGGCTCATCGCCTGCTGGTGCGGCGGTATCTTCTGCCGCGGGTGCCTCATCGATTTCGAGCGTTTCATCCGTTGCGGGTGTGGCGGTATCGTCTTCCACGATTGCTTCGTCTTCCGCTGGTGTGGTATCTTCTAGTTCATCAGCTGATTTGTTAGCTATTTTTACATCATCTTTTGTCATTAATTATCACCCCCTTTTTTGCTTGCAATATTTTATCACGTATGGCAAGAGCATATCATGCCAATCTCTACCTAAGCAATCGACAGGTGACATTGTTGACTCTCACGCTTTAGGGTGCGATCATGTAGTAATATGGGTAGAATGGCCTTGGTGTATTAAAACTTTAGGATGCAGGATCAAGAAGGAGATAGTCCCCAACTAAATAAGTGGGAAATAGCTAAGATTCAATTACAAGCTCAAGCCTTATCTAATCTGCTGTTTGGATTGTCGTTGGTTTTGATAGTTACCAAATTTGTGGGATTTCCAGCAAAGGCATTAATAAAACTTACAATCTTATATTTATCCATCTATGGCTTGATTTTTATCCCCTATTTCCTGGCTTTGCCACTGATTTTTTTAAGACCGGTGATGAAGCTTTTGGACGAGCTGCACCGGGGTGTACAAGTGGACAAAGAGAGAGCGAAAAGGGCGATTAAACTTTTAGTTGAGTTTCCCATGAGAATTGCTTTTATAATCTGTCCTTCTGTTTTGTCGGGTTTTCTCATAGGAGTTTTTAGTCTGCGGGCAGGTTTGATTCCGGAGTTTATGCCTTTTATTAACGTTTTAACTGTGGCCACGATAGCCGTGGGTTTTGTAGTTAGTGTTGCGCACGCTCTCTTGAACAACGTCTTTTTGCATAATTACTTTCAGCCCGTCATTGCATTTCTAGCCTCCAAGTATCCCCAGCTTCTCCAGGAACGCTTAGAGATAAAACGACACGCTCTTTTCTCTAAGGTCTTCTTTGTCATCTTCTTTAGTATGACAGCGGGGGTAATTTCCTTAGCGGCATTTTTTTTAACTGAAATAGCTATTAGTTACCCGGAAGCGTTAGCAAAGAGTTTAGCGTATTCAGCTATTGTTATGTTGCTTTGTATTGTTTATGTATTTATTGTTGCGGCAACATTTACTCGCAGTATTGTTGAGCCGCTAGAAAAATTAATTACTTGGAGTCGAGATATTATTGAGGGGAATTTGAACAAAAAAATTTCTATTGTTACCGATGATGAGTTTACTGAGGTAGCCGCCTATTTTAATGAGATGGTAGAAGAACTTAAACGTGAGCGGACTTTGATTGAGGCGGGTAAAGATAAACTGTCGGTAGTTCTTTCCAGTATTGCAGATGGGGTTATAGCTCTTAATCAGGAAAGTGAAATTGTTGTTTTTAATGACGCTGCCGTAGAGATTACGGGCTGGACTTTGGAAGAAGTGATTGGGAGAAAGGTCGACAGATTTTTTCATATCTATGAAGAAGATGGGAACCGTGTGTGGTGTGATACGGATATTCTTAGAAAATTTGGCCTTAAGCTGGTGACTAAGAATCAGAAAGAGAGATATATTAATTTGATGGGGGTAACGATTAAAGAACCTGTCATTTCTGACGTGGCTTACTTGCTTACCTTCCATGATGTAACCGAAGAAATGGAGTTAGATCGGATGAAGCTGGATTTTGTGGCCATGGCTGCTCACGAGTTAAGAACACCAATTACTTCTATAATGGGGTACCTTTCTGTTCTGGAAGAGGAAATCGGAAAGGATTTAAAAAAGGAATATCAGCAATTTTTAAATCGGGCACTGACTTCCTGTAATAAACTAGTTGCTCTCATGGAGAATTTGCTGTCTATTACCAAAATTGAGAAAGGCGAAATGGGGTTGCACAAAAAATTTGTAAATTGGGAGGAATTAGTAAAAGGACATGTAGAAGAATTTATACCTGCGGCTGAGGATAAGAATCTAAAACTAAGTTTGGTAAAAGCGAAAACGAAAATACCCTCAATTGAAATTGATCCTCTGCGTATCGGAGAGATTCTGAATAATCTATTAAGCAACGCTATAACTTATACCAAGAAGGGTGAAGTGACGGTGTGGTGTGAGTATGATAGGGAGAAAAATATGGTAGTAACTCATATAAAAGATACCGGACAGGGCATACGCAAGAAGAATCAGGAGCACTTGTTCGAAAAGTTTTACCGGGTTTCGGGCCTCTTGGAGGAAGGATCTAAGGGAACGGGTTTGGGGCTGTACATTGCCAAGTCTATCGTGGAAATGCACGGAGGTGAAATTTGGGTAGATTCAAAATTCGAAAAAGGGGCAACTTTCAGCTTCAGTTTACCTGTCCCGTTGATTCGGCAGGCGGACCTGTCGATAGATAAATAGATACGTTTCGAATTACTCCAATAGTGAATATATTCTTTGAGATGGTAGGGGGAGACG
>JAHJGY010000018.1 GCA_018824115.1 Patescibacteria group bacterium | reverse complement strand
GTTGGCTGTATTGGCCGGGGTGGAGAAAACCTGGCCCGGTTTGCCTGTCTTAAATTTGATGACCGCGCCGCCGGCCGAACTGGTACTGGCTGGCACTTTGGCTATAAAAAACTTAAAGCCATTGTTGTAAAAAGGAACCAAACAATGAGTCAGACAGCGAACAAACCCGAAGTAACCGAACTAATTAAGGATCTCACCAAAAAACGGCTTGAATACGAACAAAGCCCAGATTTTCTCTCTCACTGCACACCAATCGCCACAAATATCTCCTCGAACTCACAAACGTACCCGGCCAGTAACTACCGCCGCAATCACCTAACGGCAGAGGAACTTAATTCCATTGGTTACAAAGCTTTCCAAAAGATAGTCACTAAAAAATCCGCATGCTGGTCCTGCCCCCTGGCCTGCACGCGTTATGTTAAAACTTCCTACCGCCAAGAAGAGATCCACGGGCCAGAATATGAATCTATCTGGGCACTAGGAGCTAGCTGCGGTAACTTCGACTTAAACGCCATTAGCGAAGCCGCTTATCTCTGCGATGACTATGGCCTTGACACTATTAGTACCGGCGCCACTATTGCCTGGTACAAAGAATGCGTAGAAAAAGGATTAATTAACGATCAACCAGTAACTATTGAGAAAGAATTAGAACTAATCAAGTTGATCGGAGATAGAAAAGGTATTGGAGATGTTCTAGCCGAGGGCTCAATTCGTGCCGCGGAAAAATTCCCCGGAACACCTTCTAACCTGGCCCATGCCAAAGGGCTAGAATTACCCGCTTGGGATCCGCGCGGAACCTGGGGAGGAATTCTCCACTACGCCACCTGCCCTACCGGAGGAGATCACTGCAAAGGTCTAACTCTATGGGCCGAATTAGCAGACAAATCAACCGCGTTAAGTACAGAAAACAAAGCCGCGCTCGTCATTAGTGAGCAAAACCAATCCGCTTTCCGAGACAGTATTGGTATTTGTATGTTTGCCGGCGATTTCTTGGACAACGATTCATATATCAAAAGCTTCGAAGTCTTATTTAACGTTGAATTACCAGCTAATACTCCCCAGGAATTCGGAGAGAGAATTGTCCAGAAAGAACGAGAGATCAATAAGAAACTGGGACTAACTAAGGAAAATGACTCCGTTCCAACCAGAATAATGGATTATCCTATGGAAATTAGAGATCAAACCATAGCCATTGGTAAAGAAAATTTTGAGAAAATGCTCACCGAGTACTACCGACTCCGCGGCTGGGAATAAACCCTGACTTAAAGGCAAATAATAGGGATCATCCCTATTTTAGGGATGATCCCTAAACCCGCCTACCCGGAATATCTCCTTGACACCTCTAGCGTACAACTGTAGAGTATTATTGATATGGTTATGACAGGATCACAACAAAGAGCGGGAGTGGAAGCAGGAGTTCCTTCAGAGACAACCGCGCCCGTAGAAACCGACGAGACGAGAATCCAGCGGTTACTTGGGGACGGAGTCATCCGAGTTACCCCGGTAACACTACTCGACCACGAGGGTAATTTTTACGATGGCCGAGGCGTTCTCGGTACAGAAGACAAACGCTCGCAAGTATCAATGGAGGCCGTGTACCGGCGAGAACCAGTCAAAGACCCGGAAACAAATGGCAAGCCTGTGCAGGCAGTATTAGTCTACACACATGATGAAGACGGTAAACCTGTCCCCCTGGCCGTTGTAGAAGGACGGCCGGACAACTTTCGGCCGGAAATATTGGTACAAGACGGGCTAATAGTAAAGGCAATCCAAGAGACGCACCTTACACCCAAATCTGCGGCCGAGGTTGCTACCCCGGCAGAGGAAATTGTTCCAGCTCCGCAAGAAGAAACAGTGGCAGAAACAGAAGTGGCAAATCAGGAGGAGGGGAAAAGACTTACCGATAACGTGGAAGTAGCTGAACGCCAGGCTCAAGGCTTGGCAGATACATTAACAAATCTCCGGGAAAGAATCGCCCAATTACCTCCAGAAGCCCAGCTTATCTTTTCGGAAATGCTTGCCAGCCTAGACCAAAACCTAGTAGACACTCTGGACCAAGAAAGAATTCCCGTTGAAGACTTTACCGCCCTGCGTGCCGAATCTGACCGAATACAAGGACAGCTAAGGCCCTGGGAGCGACTAAGCCGCTTAAATGATGCTATTTCCGGAATTCCTAGAATTAGCTTCCAAGCTGGGTTACAGTCCGCAGTAACGTCAGCACAAAAAGCACTTCTAGCCGAAGATCCCGCATCGGCCGAATTACTGGAAAAAGCCGAAGAGGCAGTAGCCAGTGCTCTGGAAGATTATGATACATTCCTCATGCGCGAGGAGCGGCATGGCGGGAGACTTACTGACTCGGAAGAAAAACGCTTAAAAGAAAAAAAGCGCCGCAAATCCGAACATTAACCTCGAAAACCGCCAAGACGTAAATGAAAATCCTCACCTTTCCCGTTGGACAGCTCCAAGCTAATTGTTATTTTGTCATCTGCGAACAGACCCATCGAACAGCCATTATTGACCCCGGTGACGACGCCGATTTTCTTATTGCCAAACTCCAGCAAAACCAATGCATCCCCCGGGCGATCATCGCCACGCACGGCCATTTCGACCACGTTCTTGGCATCACCGATCTCAAGCTTACACTAAATATTCCCCTATATCTGCATAAAGCCGACCAGGCTATCTTAAAAAACGCCGCCCAAAGCGCTGATTACTGGACAAAAGTCCAAACAGCAGTACCGGCGCCTCAGGTAGACCAATTTCTGACCGAGGGACAGTTTATCTCCTTTGGAATAGTAAAACTCCAGGTTATTCACACGCCCGGACACACGCCTGGCGGCGTATGCCTGTACAGCAAAAAATACAAAATCCTCCTCTCCGGAGACACGCTCTTTAAAAAGGGCATCGGCAGAACAGACTTCTCTTATGGCAATTTTGAACAACTCCAACATTCTCTAAAGAGGATATTAGCCCTGCCAGGAGAAACAACTGTTTACCCCGGGCACGGAGAAACAACTACCATCGGTGAGGAAGAAACCTTCTTAAAGTCATTTCTCCGACTCTAATACATTAATCCTATAAACCTGCTTTGTTTGCTCTCACGCTCCACGTCAAGTATCCTCTAGCGTGTGGTATAATGCAAGCTGCCCATGCAAACGAAAGTCGTTGCCATTATCCCAACTTACAAACCCTCTTCAACAACACTCAAATTAGTGGGTGCACTGAATCTCTGGAATCCAGAGGTTCAAATCATTGTTGTCGACGACTGTACTCCGGCAAAACACCAACGCGTACTTACTGAAATTATGAATCTTACCAGATACCTCCCTGGACTAGAGGTAATTCACACCACGCAAAATAGACATAAGTCAGGGGCTTTAAATTTTGGCCTCGAGTTCGTAAAGCAAAAAAACATTCGTCCGGACATTATACTTACCTTTGACGACGACGTCCTCATTGAGAAAGACACCATTACCATCCTTACTAAAGCTCTCTACGGAAATAACCAACTCGGCGCTGTTTGCTCTCTCGTTAAAATTAGGAATAAAAACAGAAATCTACTAACCAGATTACAAAGCCTAGAATATCATGGCTTTAATATCACAAAATTAGCCGATAATGAGGTCTTCCAGGGACCTATGGTAATGCCAGGCATGCTTACCGCATTCCGTTACCAAGCACTAGAACAGGCTGGAGGGTTTAATGAGAGTATTCTTATCGAGGATTACGCGATAACCGCCCGCATCAAGGAATTGGGCTGGCTGGTAAGAATAATTCCTCGAGCAACGAGCTGGACCAAAGTCCCGGATAATCTATCTTCCTTACGTAAACAGCGAATCCGCTGGACCTACAACGGGTTAATTGTACTTAGAAACTTCCTCCATTATCCCCCATCAGTAATCCAGGACGTTATTGGCCATCTGCTGTTCATTGGCACATTAGGCCTAATCTTACTCTCCCTCTTTATGCGCGCCAACCCCAGCCCTCCCCAATATGTAGCCACTATCTACATTGTCACGGGCATCCAACTCATAACATCTATAATCTACAATACTATAGCGATGATCCATTACCAGCAGGCCGATCTAAAAGATTGGTTCATCTACTTCACTCTTATTCCAAAATTCGTCTACAGCAACATCCTTACGCTTATCCTACTCGGCTCCTATTTTTTCTATCTCTACAGGACTATCTCCCCAAAACTTGCACGTCGCTTACCAAGCTATGGTATAATTAACGCTCTAGGCCTTAAATTATTCGGGAGCCTAGGTTACACAGACACTTGGTGTACAAGATAGACTTTTGCTCAACTGCCCCGAGAAGATACTCTTAAAGTAAAAATAAATGTCTTATTGAGCCCATCCATCGGCGGACTAATTGCCCCGATGGACATCGGGGTCATCGAGCCCGCCTCCGCTCTTCAAGCTGCGGCGGACTAATTCGCGCAACAGAAAACCTTGACAGGTTTTTCTGGCGCTCATTGAGGAGGTGAACAATAATGCCAGATTATGGAAAAAGCGAAGTTCTAGGAACTGCAACCGTATTACCAGCAACCAGTGCTTCTGCTTATTTAATTCTAAATCACGCCAACAAACTTATTATTGCAGGGTTTGTCGTCATAAGCTCAATATCAATAGTTATAGCTATTTCAACCCTCTCGCGTTACCTAATCAATCGCAGGAAGATGTTGGCCCAATAAGATTCGCTGGAATCTAATAATCACCAAAAATATAACTGCCCGCTCAGCTCGTAAAATCGTTTCTCCTATCACGGTAGGCTTTGTCTTTATATTCGGGTGTTTAAAATTGTGGTATGAGTGATTTTTTGCCCAGCGAACGATGAGTTGCTTGCGCTAAATCTAAGTTACGGGAAAGCGGTTCTGAATATAACTCCTCAACTCCTTAATCTCTTTCTCAATATTTTTTAATTTCCTGGCCGTACTCAAATCAATCTTGTAATCCTTAATCGCGCGGTTACGATCGCTCTCTAAACCTCTATTCCCATTGATTAAAATCAATATCGCTAAGATAATCGCTTCTAAAGAAACCCAAAAAGTTAATAAGTCATAATACCGTCCACAAATGATCCAAATAAAAAACCAAATAACATTAAGAAAAAGGAAAAACCACGACCCTACCCAACCAACCACCCGCCGCAAAAACTTCTCCACCATGGAATTCGTTAATTCACGACTAAATTCATCCTCTAAAGCTGGGAGTTGTTGTTCTTTCGTCATATCCCGATTCTCAGTTACTTCAGTCTACACATAGTTCTGTCGACCGTCAATTAGCATGAGCTGAAATATCCCCTAGCGTCTGATATAATATACGTATGAATATCTTGTTAACCCCTAATATAAAAGCAAATAATGAAAAAAGTACTAGCTCGTTATTACCGAACAAGCTGATCGCTTTCAATCGATTAGTATCAACCTTGCCTTCCGCAATGCGGAATCTATTTGATTCCTTCCGAACCTCTTTTGCGTGGGACAATTTTAGATCCTTAACCATATTAACACTCTGGATTTTCCTCTTCATCCTGGGAACCGTACAAGTAATCTACTTTTCCTCTGCTTTAATTCCACTTCGGGACTGGTTTAATATCGATATTCTGAGCACTCCTGCGCCTACAGTCAGAGAAGAAGAACCCATTAACCCCAGCGCAGGTCAACCAACACCTACCATCACCTATCCTTGCGATACTAATAATCCCGAGCCTAATGAAGAACCAGAAAAACTAACTATAGCCAAAATAGACTTAGACTTAGACATCAAGTTGGTACCTCTAAAAGACGGAACTTGGGAAGTTCATGATTATGTAGCGAATTATGCTCAAGGCACAAGTTTACCTAACGCCATATACGGAAATACCGGATTGTTTGGGCATGATCGCCCGCAAGCATTTGCCAGTATCAAAAAACTCTCTTACGGTGACGAGATCATCCTATTCACTAAAAACTTCCGCTTCACATATCAGGTAACTGAGAAACTGACCCAAGTTGACCCCAAGGAAGTCAATGTATTCTATCCCACTGACAAACCCCAACTAACCCTCATCACTTGTGACGGATCTCTCTCGAAACAACGCTACGTCGTAAAAACAGTGTTTATTAAACTTGAGAAAAAAACTTGTGTGTCCGATAAAACAATGTCAAGATAGCCGCTGTATATCTCCTATTGACATATCGGGGTAGCGGTGATATAATCTCGCTATAAGTTTAATCCCGTTCTGTTGCTGCCCTAAAGTTTATCGCTATATAACAATGAAAAAAAAGCTGATTCCTTTTCTAATAACTACGATCATATTCTGCCTTTCTGTTGGCAGCAAGCCTACTTATGCTTGTCACCCGGAGATTTGGGCCGACTGTTACACAGGGGGCGCTAAAGTTTCCGGACCGGGTACTTTTTACACACTTATCTTTTACGTTGATGGCAATGAGATTGAAAAGTTTGAAAATGTATGGCCTGAAGATATCCGAGAAATAAATTGGCTTAACTACGAAATCGACATCTGTACCAGCCACATTTTTAAAGTTACCTTGGTTGGATACAGTAGTGAATCAATAAATTTTGGAGGTAGTTATTGCTGTAAACCAACACCGACCCCTACACCTACCCCTACCCCCACGCCGGAGCCTACTCCGACTCCTACCCCAACTCCTACGCCAACGCCCACACCAGAACCTACTCCTACTCCTACAGTTGAACCTACACCTACGCCTACGCCAGAACCTACCCCTACTCCTACAGTTGAACCTACACCTACGCCTACACCAACAATAGAACCAACTCCTACATTAACTCCGGAAATCACCCCGACACCAACCGATAAACCAATGCCTACTCCTACTCCGGAAAATGAAGGTGAGGTTTTAGGTGCCCAAGAATTACCCGATACCAATTCCGGAATGTCTGCGGGTCTAGTAACCGGGCTAATGATTATGACTATCGGTGCCGCCGTTTTCTTCAACGGCTCCTACAAAACCCTTAGCGCAACACTAACCGCAGTTAAAGAAACCTTCCATCGGCAGACCCCAAAAAGCTAATAATCTCCTATTACACTCTCCTTTTTTCAGCTAACCTGGCTCTCTCCGTTAAGTATGATACACGAGCCTGTTATTTTACAGAAAACACCCTTTCCTTTTTCAGTACTACTAGAAAGTTCGCAAATCTGCAGGAAAGAAGACAGTACTCTTGTCAGTGATTAAAGTCGGCCTCATGGGAATTGATCACTTCACCGTTGGATCGCAAAGAGAACCATGCTTGCGGCTCCCAGGAGAATCAGGGGCACTTGTATTCAGGCTTGATATAATAAGTATTATTCAGCCAGGTCACTCATGAAACACTTGAGTCACAGCGCACAGGAAACATTCAAGTTGGGCACTAACATTGCCAAAAAACTTAAAGGTGGGGAAATAATTGGTTTAATTGGGGAACTGGGCAGTGGTAAAACCACCTTTGTCCAGGGACTAGCTAAAGAGCTGGGAATTAAAGAAAGAGTGATCAGTCCAACATTTGTTTTAATCCGCCAATATCAAAGCCCAAAATTTAGTCTCTACCACGTGGATCTATACCGTATTGACCGCCCCGGAGAATTAAAAACTCTCGGTTTAGAAGAAATCTGGTACCACCCTCAAAATATTGTTATCATCGAGTGGGCGGAGAAGGCGAAAGCCCTGTTACCCCAAGAGACAATTTATCTAATGTTCGAATATAAGTCGAAAAGCGAGAGAATAATTACTGGAATGGAATTATGAATTACGAATAGTGAATTATGGAAAATAAGGAAACCAGACTTTAAAACCATGATTCATAATTCTTAATTCGAAGTAATGACTCTACTTATTGATACCGCCAATTACGAAAAAGCTCGAATCGCCTTACTCGAAAATAACCGATGTCTGGCCGAAAATATTTTTCCTGCTAAAAGAGAACTTTCTCAAAAATTACTGCCTAAAATCGATAAATTACTTAAAAAAACCGGGATCCCTCTATCTGACCTAAAAGCCATCAGTGTAAACTTAGGCCCTGGATCATTTACTGGTTTAAGAATCGGAGTCGCGGTTGCAAATTCTTTCGCCTTCGCTCTAAACATACCTATCAACGATCAACCAATTGGGAAATTTGCTGCACCCGAATACGGGAAAGAAGCAAATATAACAAAACCGGTTTGACTCTACCCTGTCTCTAGATTAAAATTAAGTCGCCACTTACAGCATATGTTATCCCGCAACAAACACTTTCATTTAGTCTGCTGCCTTGTGATTATCGTCACCTTGGTGTATTTACCAGCAAGTGCGCAGGCAAGTGTAATTAGCGACTACTTCTCCAGTGCCGGATTAGAAATAACCGTTGTCCCCTCTTCACCTCTCTATTATTTAAAGACACTCTGGGAAAATGTTCAGCTCTTCCTTTCCACCCCTAACTCTGAAATCCGCGCTCAATTACTGTTAACTTTTTGCAATGCACGGCTCCAAGAAATCTACCACGAAATATCCCAAGAAAACCAACTCACCCCAGGTGAAGAACTATTTACTGTTATAAAACGCTACCAAGAGCATTTCAGTGAGTTAGAACAAATAACCCAAAACGTAACCGTCGGGAGCACAAAGCTTAGTGATCTTCTGGAAAGACATTCTGCAAATAGAGATCAATTAAAAGAATTCTTAAAAACCAGGAGCGAAAATCTAGGGGAATTCTGGACAAATGAAATCTCCACTGTCATCTTTGGACCAGCTTCTAATAACAACAGTTTATCTTATAAGGCAACCAACCCATCGACCGTTCTCGGCACCTACGAAATGCAGGGATTGGAGCTATATCCGTTACAAAATAACGTTTTACCATGAACCTATTAATAACTGGCGGGTCTGGATTCATAGGCCGCAACCTGATCCAGTACTTGATCAACAAATACCCCGACTATAAGATCGTCAACTTAGATCAGGAAAGCTGGGATTACAACAAGGTCCAATATACCCTTATTAGAGGAGACATCCGCAATCAGGAATTAGTCAGTAAAACCATTATAGAACACCAGATTCAAGCATTAATCAACTTAGCTCACGACACATCAGAATCAGGAATTAAACAAGTAGAAAGTAACATCTGCGGCCAATACATTCTTCTAGACACTGCCCGTGAAAATCAACTGGAGCGGTTTATCTACATTTCCTCGAATAAAGTGTACGCTGGCAATCCAGATAACATCTCCCCGAAAGCTGTTTTAGAAACCAACCCAATCCAGGCACACGATTTTGAGAGTGCTCACAAAATATCCGCTGATTCTCTAGCCCTGGCCTTCTACCACACACATCAACTACCTGTAATTATCCTCCGTCCAGCAGAAACTTTGGGTCCCTGGCTAAAACCAAAGCACCTTATTTCTTTATTAATCACTAGTGCCCTGCAAAATAATCCTCTGCCCATTTATCAAGAAGGGAAAAAGGCACAAGATTGGCTCTACATAGATGATTTATGCACCGCTATCGATCAAATCATCCACTTAAAAACAATAAACGGTGAGATTTTTAATCTCGGCTGGGGCGCCCAACACTCTATTCTGGATATTGCTAAGCTTATTCTCAACAATTTAGATAGGCCGGAAAGTCTAATAAGATTTGTTGCAGAAGAAAAGCAGGTATTTTCCTCTCCTCCGCTCGATTCAGCTAAAGCAAAAAGTGTTCTTAAGTGGGAACCTAAGACCACCTTCACTGAATCACTACAGAAAACAATCCAATGGTTTCAGAACAATCCTGGGTGGTGGCAGTGAACATGAAATCATGATAACACAAGAACAATTGTTTTCATGTTTTCATGTTTTTACGATCTCGTGATTTAATGTTTTCATGTATCGGTATTTTTTTGCAACCCAGATTAACCCAGCTGCCACCGCAAAAACTGGAATTGCTAAGATATACTCATCCGACCACAGCAGAGGTATATCGAAAGTTTTAAAAGAAAAGGGGAATAACCAATAATAAGCATCTCCATAGTGTTTCTGGGTCATATCTAATAACATATGTCCCAGCGCGCCAACTGACAAGGCGGCGAAAACCTCTTTCCGGTTAAACTCCGTAAACAAAAGGCTGGCAACATAGGCAAGTAAAAATACCGGTACAGGCGTGTGCAGTAAAACCGAAACCCAGCTGAACAGATAGTTCTGAGGCAAAAGGATTATCAATGGCCTCCCCAGTAAATCGGGGAAAATACCCCCAACAAGAATAAAGTAGGGGTTGAGTTTTAGTTTATGGTTGGCAATATAAGTTGTTAATAGATGAATGGTTAAATCAGGCATCTCTCCCAACAAACTCCTTTCTCCCCCAATCCCATCTAAACTTCCATAAAAACACCAAAAGCATTACGGGTGTAATAATCAATGACAACCACACTTTAATATCGCGAAACTGCTGATACCGATATTCCGTGACCTCAATTACGCCATTCGCTGTAAAGACTCCCTCCCCGGTTAGTACTCCTTGAAGAGGCATCTCTGCCATCTCCGGTTTATTAGTAAAAGAAAGAAGAATCTCCTCACCGCGGTCAACTAATGTTATTCTTTCGCTATCTTTAGCAACAATCCTTCCGCAAACAAAAACCTTCTGTCCAATATAAGCCCCGGGATTGGCTACCATCTCTCCAAACCGCACATCATAATCGACCGCACGTCCTACACCCCACCAAATGAGAGTACCCGCAATTGTAATTGACACGCAAATCTTTAAAAAACGATAACTGTTCGAAAACAACCAATCGGCCATGTTGAACAATTCTAGTTAGAAACGTATAATTTTGCAACCCCAAATTAGTAAAGCGGGTCTATGGTTCTCCTGAAATTGAAACGAGAAGGTCGAGGTAGAAAAATCGAGACGGGGGAGTTGACTAAATTGGCAGGCATGCCGCCAACTCCCCCATCTGATTCTGTTTGGTTGCTACTCCAAAGGGACAAACTGTAGGACGCATTGCGCCCACATCTCGCCGCCTGGAGGCAGCAAACCTGGAACATCTGGGTGATTTGTCAAAGACTCACAGCATACATAGCCCGCACCACCAGGGGCCTGCGCCCAATCAGTCCAGACCATAACTTGTGACGTCGGATCCGCAAAAGCACCAGAGAGTAGCATGTTCACTGTCCCGATGCCGTGCAGATTGGCAGTGACAATCCCACTCCTGGGCGCAGAGTGCATCTTTGCGTATGCCCCTTCGACTCTAATCTGCTCATCATCGATCCCGATGACCGCCAGTCCTTGCCTGCAGAGGTACAAATGCCAGGCAAACATGAACGGCATTGCCAATGCGCCATAGTTCTCAATCTTGACAAAATATGACAAACCCCTATCCAGAGCACGGATAGCTAGCAGCCCTTGGTAATCCCAAGGCCGTGGGGGACTTCCCCACTCGCCGCCCTGGAAGCCAAATTGCACCGTTTGAGGATCTAGCAGTTGCGCCTCAAGGATTTGCTGTCGCAGGAATCCGTGCGGATCCAGGCTCTGAAAGGGCCCTCCCGGCTTAGGCGTACCGAAGTAGGGGAAACAGGCATGCGAGTGAGACCGCACTTTGAGTTTGTCACCAACCCGAACTACCATTGGTGTAGCTACGTACTTGGTCACGTCATAAAACGCACCCGTAACACTTCCGGACACGTCAAAAAATACAGTCGTGCGACCATCTGGTGACTTAAGGTACATCCTTCACCTCCTAAAGGTATAAAGATAAATTGTTTGTGCCTGCCAACCTATAGTATTATAGCATATCTGGCGCGAGTCTGTTTCGCTCTTGTGATAGAATCATTAGATGGCCGAGCGAACGATGAACCAACGCAAGCCTAAACCGGGTGACAAAGTAAGGGTAGCACAGAAGAAAGATTACACCACTGGGGAACTTACAACAGGGGTTGTCCAAGATGTGTTAACTAAAAAAGACACCCATCCGCGCGGTCACAAGGTGCGGCTGACTACCGGCATTATTGGCCGCGTGCAGGAATTTGCGGAACCAACCCAACAAAGGGTAAGCCCTTGTCAGGCGCGGCCAACAGGGGAAAAGTCCGAACCCATTGGCCCAGACGATCTGATTTAGTCAAGTCTACCCTTCGACAAGTCATTCGACTCTGAGGGAAAAGCCCTCAGGCTGAGACTCGACTAGCTTCCGCCATAGGCGGACAAGCAGGGTTAGTTCAACTTGCTGAAAAAGCTGTGCTGTTGCTTGCTTTTTCAGAGTTTCACTAATACGCCTGGGCAAAAAGCCAGCGGTGGGTAGCATCACTACCACAATGAACGCATTTTCCCTTTTCCTCTTTAGCATCCAGGGGTAAACAACGGGTAGTAGCTTTGGTTTCCTGCTTAATTTTGGCTTCACATTCCGCATCCTCACACCAAAAAGCCCTAATAAATCCCCGGGGGCCAGCCATAATCTTTTTAAATTCTTCATACGTTCCCGCTTCGCGGGTATTTTTATCCATAAATGTTCGACTTCGCTCAAACGCAGCTCGCTGAAGCTCTAACAACATCTCGTCAATTCGTTCTGCTAACCCGGCTACAGGCACGCTTTCTTTCGTAAAAGTATCTCGTCGAACCATCACCACTTCATCTTTCTCTGCTTCTCTAGGTCCGATTTCCAACCGCAACGGCACCCCTTTAAGCTCCCACTCATTGTATTTCCACCCCGGAGTGTACTGAGCACGATCGTCTAGATGAACGCGAAATTTTTCCTTGAGGGCAGAAAACGCCTTGTCCGAAAATTCTTTAACCTCCGGCCGATCGCTCTGAATGGGTACAATGACTACTTGCACTGGAGATACTTTAGGCGGTAGGACTAAACCGTTATCATCTCCGTGAACCATAATTAAGCCGCCAATAGAACGGGTAGAAAAACCCCAACTAGTCTGCCAGACATAATCTTCTTTGCCTTCTTTATTCTGAAAAGTGATATCAAACACTCTCGAAAAATTTTGACCAAGGTCATGAGATGTACAGCTTTGCAATGCTTTACCATCCGGCATCAAACTCTCATAGCTAACGCTTTTTACCGCACCCGCAAACTTCTCACTTTCACTCTTATAACCAGCCACACCAGCCATCGCCAAATGCTCCCGGTAAACCTCGGCATAGGCTTCGATCGCTAACCCTACCTGCACTAAAGCTTCTTCATGTGTGGCGTGAGCTGTATGCCCTTCCTGCCATAGAAACTCTGTTGTACGGATAAACGGCAGCGTCCTTTTCTCCCAACGCACTACATTACACCACTGGTTCATTTTTAAAGGAAGATCTCGCCAGCTTTGGATCCATTTGGCAAACATGGCATAAATCACTGTCTCCGAAGTTGGCCTAACAATCACCGGTTCCTCTAACTTTTTTCCCCCACCAATAGTAACCACCGCTAGTTCCGGAGAAAAACCTTCCACGTGATCCTTCTCTTTTTCTAAATAGCTCTCTGGTATAAAAAGCGGGAAATAGGCGTTATCCACGCCCATTGCTCTTATCTTGGCATCCAGCTCCCTCTTAATTCCCTCCCACAATGCATATCCATATGGTTTAAACACCATCGTTCCTTTAACCGGGCCATAATCAGCTAAGTCAGCCTGTTTGATAACATCGATATACCATTTGGAAAAGTCTCCACTTTTCTTAGTAATTACTTTCTTCTCCTGCATCATAATAAGGCTATCACTTTAAAAACAACCTCATCTTACCATCTCGCCACATACGATGTAAACTCTTACCACAAGAAGGATTTTACGAAGAACTCCGGTATAATATCCCTGCGGGCAAGTAACTAAAAATAGGGATCATCCCTATTTTAGGGATGATCCCTATTTTTCACCTATGGAATCACAAAAATTCATTCGCAACTTTTCTATCATCGCTCACATTGATCACGGAAAATCCACCTTGGCGGATCGAATTCTAGAAATCACCAACACCATCCCTCAACGGGAAATGCGGGTGCGATATCTAGATAAACTAGACCTAGAACAAGAAAGGGGGGTTACCATTAAACTCCAACCGATTCGAATCGAATATACACCGCCAACAAAGCTAAGCTTTAAAGATCCTCAAAGCTTAGCTTTAGAGGATACTAACTACATCCTCAATCTCATTGACACCCCAGGTCATGTTGATTTCTCCTACGAAGTTTCCCGCTCCCTAGCGGCTTGCGAAGGCGCGGTTTTACTAGTCGACCTAGCGCAAGGTGTACAAGCACAAACGCTAGCCCACTACCAGAAGGCTAAAGATCTCTCACTCAGACTAATACCCGTAATTAATAAAATTGATCTCAATGTTGATTCAACTGCAGAGGAGCAGCTTATAAATCTCGGATTCACCAAGGATGAATTCATATACACTTCAGGAAAAACCGGTGAAGGGACCCGCTCACTTCTACAAGCCATCATTAACAGAGTTCCACACCCGACAGGTCAAGAGTCTGGTCCACTACGGGCGCTAGTTTTTGACTCTTTTTACGATCCTCATAAAGGCGTAGTCCTCCTAGTCAAAGTCGTGGATGGTAAAATTGCCAAGCTTGGCAGTTCTTTCCAAAAATTAAGATTAATAGCCAGTAACATTATTTTCTCTCCGACGGAATGTGGGTACCTAAAGGCCAACTTACTACCTCAAAACCAATTACTCACAGGGGAAGTCGGATACCTGGCTACGGGAATCAAAGATATTAAACTCTGCCGGCCAGGAGATACTGTAACAAATATCGAAGCCGAAATGTCAAATATCAAAGCCTTGCCGGGATACAAAGAAATTAAGCCACGGGTGTTTGCAGGGATTTATCCTGCCAAAGCCAGCCAGATTAACGAACTCCGTGATGCACTTAACAAATTGTCTCTTAATGATGCTGCGCTGACATACAAACCAGAATCCTCACCCGCTTTAGGTAGTGGTTTCCGCATTGGTTGCCTAGGACAATTCCATCTAGAAATCAGTCAGGAACGCCTGCACCGAGAGTTTAATACCGAAGTCATCCCAACCACTCCCACTGTTGAGTACCAGATCCTGCTGGTCAACGGGAATTTAATTACTGTAACATCAGTTGACGAACTACCAGATTCTAGCCGGATAAATGAAATACGTGAACCCTGGATTAAAGCAATGATTATTACCCCACAGGAATACCTAGGTGCTATTATGCAGATTTGTCAAAACAGCCGAGGGCAACAGCAGCATGCAGAAAATATAGGTCAAATGAATAATGAGCGCCTCCGACTAACTTACCACTTGCCGCTCAGTGAGTTACTTGAGGGGTTCTTCGATAAACTAAAATCTGCCACCTCGGGTTTTGCCTCGTTTGATTACGAAATTATAGATTTTCGAAAAGGAGATATTGTTAAATTAGATTTTCTGGTGAATAAAGAAATTGTTACCCCTCTTTCCCTTTTAGTTCCGCGCCAGCACGCAGAAGCGAAAGGGCGAGCGATAGTTGATAAATTAAAAAATCTCGTTCCGCGGCAACAATTCTCTATTCCTATTCAAGCAGCAATTGGGAACAAGGTCGTTGCTAGAGCAGATCTGAGAGCTTTCCGCAAAGATGTCACCGCTAAACTTTACGGCGGGGATCGTACTAGAAAGGATAAACTCTTGCGGCAACAGAAAAAAGGCAAGAAAAAAATGAAGCAGTTTGGAAAGGTAACTCTCCCTCCCGAGGTGTATAAAAATTTAAACAAAAGCTAAAATTATCTCTTAAATAACTACTCCACCCCGCCCATTTCTTCTCCTTCGCAAGAAACAGAATCGACCGTCAAATCATTCATCCCCACCAATGCATCCCTCCAGCTTCTAATTTTTAGCAATATCGAGAAAAACAACCGAATTTCTTCACAGCCTAATATCCAAGTAAGAAACAAGTAAACACTGCCACCAAAAGTTAGCACTACCCAGACGAGTACCAACAAATTAACAACCTTGGTTGTATCAATAAAGACTTCATCCAAAATTCTCACCGGCAAATATATTGCTACAGCCATAACCGCTGAAGCAAAAAATATCTTAGCCGCCGGCCACGACAGCTTTTCAAGATTAATCTCAGCTCTCTTCACAAAAACTACTAATAAAACTACAAATTCTAAAATTATGCCAACCGAAAAACCAAATGCTAATCCTCGCACTCGCCATTGAGGCATTAAAATTGCCGCAAGAATAATCCCAATTAGTAGCGATAAGATACCAATAATCACCGGAGTATCGGTTTCCTTCAATGCATAAAAAGCGCGAATAATCAACTCCTTACCAGCTTGAGCGAACAAACTAATGGAGAATAAAGCCAAAACCCATGAAGTATAAACGGTATCCCACCAGGCAAAATCTCCAGTCCCAAAAACTAACCGAACAATAGGAATTTTGAGGACAATGAAAATAACGCTAACAGGCATAACTAAATACAAAATCTGGAGGAAGGAATTAATAAATGTTGTCCTAAACTGCTCCATTTTATTACGAGCGGCGAGCTCACTCAACGCCGGTAAACTAGCCTGAGATATTGAAGCACCGAATATGCTTACTGGCAGCCTAACCAATGATTGACCATAATCCAGCACACTAATAGATCCTGCGGATAACAGGGAAGCAAAACCCACCTCGGCTACCTCACGAAGCTGGTAGACACCCGCCCATAATGTGCGCGGAAATGCTAAGCGCACCATTTCCCGCAGAGACGGATCTCTCCAAGGTAGACAAAAAGAAAACTTAAACCCTAAGTGGCGCAGGAGCGGAATTACTACTATAAGATGCAAAACCGAGCCCAGCAGAACTCCCCACGCCAAACCCTTTATTCCCAGCGGTGGGTAAAGAAACAAAATACCAATAATTGCGCCCAGGTTATACATCACTGGGGAAAAGAACGGTAATAAAAAACGCCGGAATGACTGAATCATCCCTCCAATAAAACTACTTAATGCCAACAAAAGAGGCGACAAAATTATAATGCGCATTAAGCCAACTAGCTGCTGCTGTTGTTCTGGTAAAAATCCAGGTGTTAAAACTCGAGAGAGCTGTGGGGCAAAGACAAAGCCCAGCGCCGCCAGGCCCATTGAGAAAACTAGGGTCCAATTTATTACCGCCGAGGCAAACTTCCAAGCATGATCAGCTTTATTACCTACAATATAACGCGAAAATAGCGGGATAAAAGCCGCATTTAACGAACCAACCACTAGTAACTGAAAAATCAAATCCGGCACCCTAAAGGCAGCTACCAGCACATCGTACTCCGGCCCGGCAGCTAAAATACCAGCGTACAAACGTTTTCGCACCAACCCCAAGACGGCAGAAATGAAAACCATCAACGCAATTACAGTCGCCCCAGACAGAATTGTCTTTTGCTGCTGAAATAGTATTGCTGTCCCATTTTTGAAACCGTTCTTAAATAACCTGAACATATTAGCTCTAATTAAACCCCCTCCGCCGAGGCTTCCTCTTACGTTAAAACTACGGGGGACAAGTCGGCGGATTTAGGCCAAAGACCCGTCATCCTCTGGCTGAAATTCGACTGACGTAAATCTCTCCTCCTGCTCAAGTTTCCTGAGTCTCATTGAACCCACTCGACAGGTCATTCGACTCTGAGGGAAAAGCCCTCAGGCTCAGACTCGAAGAGCCCGGAATTAATTCGGCTTACTAAAATCACGGCACTACGTTTGCGATTTTTGAGCCTCATTGAACATTATACACTCCCATGGTATACTTTGGAACACTATGCCGCAAACTAAGTCCGTAACCAAAGCCTTGCGTGTTTCGCAGCAAAAGAAAGTCCATAACCTGAGAACGAAAAGAAAATATAAAGCCGCAGTTAAGGATATCCGCAAGGCAGCGGCAAAAAAGTCTGTTAAATTGGCTCTGGAAGCTCTGCCTAAAGTCTATAAACAACTGGATTTAGCGGCCAAGAAGCACGTTATCCACAAGAATAAAGCCGCACGTCTTAAATCAAGATTAGCTAAAGCAACAATGAAGCTCACAATAAAAGGGGATGAGGAGAAAACTAGTATAAAGAAGAGTTCTAAGAAAACAGTAAAACGTCCAAAAACAAAATCTGAATCTTCAGCAAAGCGAAAAAAATAATTCCCCATCATAAATTATTTCTCCTCGAGGATTCAACTCAACTCAGCAACTAACAGCCATAACTCTGTCTCTAATTCCTTCTCTCCCATCTTTGTATCTACGTCAATTTCCAATAATTTCGCATAAATCCTTTTAAGGATCGGGTATTCCCATCTCGGTGACTGCTGATTCACTTTCCTGGCCACATAGGGATGCAGGCCTTTTAATCCATCATCGCCCTTTGCTAACAATAATAACCTAAATTGGCGGACGATCATAGAAAACAAATAGGCTGGATCTTGACCTTCGGTCAGTAAGATATCTAACAGAGACCCTGCTTCAGCTACGTTTCTATAACTCAGTGCATCAATGAACCGAAAAATATTTTCCTCCACACTTTTACAACCCAGCAGCTCAACCTCTCCAATCGCAATCTTCTCTCCATTAGTATAAGCTCGCAATTTCCTTAACTCATTCTCAATTAACCACAAGTTACTGCCATGATATTCAACTAGTTTCTTTATCGCCGCATCCTCGACTTCCTGACTGCCCAGCCAATCCTTAATCCACTTTTCAACTGCTGGCGGATTCATTGGCCCAAACTTATGCACTTCGGCATTTTTCTTTAACCATCTGCTAAACTTGAATCGCTCATCTAATCCTCCACTCTGCCAAATAATAATCACTGTTGCCTCCATCTTTCTTTCTAAAACGTGCTGCAATTTCCCAAAGAACTCCGCACCGCGGGAAGTATCTAAGACATCCCCAAAAACCCAAACCTGTGGCTCGCCAAACAAATACCCCTGATTAACCTCCAGCTGATCCCAATTAAAATCCAGGTCAATATCACAAATAACTTTCTGGGTGGCAAATCCCTGACGTAACTCATTGACCTTCTTTTTCACTCGGTAAGTATCTTCTCCGTAAACTAGATAAATCATTATTCTCTTGCTAATTGAATTACTGTTGAGTCCTTTAAACCATCCGGTACTTCCAGCGCGGTAACAATTGTTTGCTGTTTACTAAATAAGGGTATTAATTCTGCTCGGGCAAGCGAATCCAATTCGGAAAAAACATCATCCAGCAATAGAGCAGGTCGTGCACCAAGCTCGCTTTCCAACCAGCTAAGTTGAGCACTTTTTAAATGAACAACCGCTAAACGCTGCTGGCCGCGGGACCCATATAACGACAAGTCTCTCAATTCTCCAGTTTGATCCATTTGTCCCATTACTTTAAGATCATCTCGCTGCGGCCCGATTATAGTAAAACCAAGCTCTCTCTCCCTCTCTGCGGTTTGCTCAAGCTTCTGAATGATATATTTAGCAACTGTTAAAGGGTTCCATTCGCTCTCCAAACCCAATTCTCTCCCAATTACACGCGGGCTGGGATAATAATCTAATCTCATCCTTAAACTACGCAACAGCTTGTTAAAGCCGGCAACCAATTTCCTTCTTTCTACGAGGATTCCTGCCCCCAAATTAGCCAGCTCTTCATTCCAATAGACCATTTCTGCCCCCCTGAAATTTCTCCGCGATAGAAGACGGTTGCGCTGCCGAAGTACCTGCCGATAACGACTGAGTGTTGCCAGATAAGCAAATGACACCCCCGATAGAACGTCATCTAACAATTTACGTCTTAATCCAGGGTTACCTGTAATAATGTTTAGATGTCGTGGGAGAAATGCAACTCCTTGAAAACGGGATAAAAAATCTTCTTGATCGCTTACTTTACCGTTGACCAGGTACTGTTTACTCGATCGCTGTAAAACCATGGAAATTTTAACCTTTAGCCCTTGAGAATCACTAATCCCTCCCTCAACAACCGCCTTGGTTTCCCCAAACCTAACTAAGTATCGACTACCCCCTGGCCGGAACGAATTGCCCGACGATAGCAGATGGATAGCTTCCAGAAGATTACTCTTTCCGGTCCCGTTTGGACCAACGAGTACAGTTATCTTTGAATCAAAATTGGCAACAAATGTTCCAAAATTACGGAAATTATGTAACCGCAGAGCATTTAACTGCATAATCCTATTCTACCAGGATTGTTAGTGGACAATAAGTCTTATAACCAGGTCTCTCGTCAAGAGTGTTTCTCCATTATTTCATCATAAAACCTGATCACCTTTTTAGTAATCCGCGACCATTCATAATTCCTCACTTCCTTTAACCCCCATTGCCTTACCTTCTTACGGAGACGTGAGTTAGTTAACATCTCTTTCAACTTATCACTTAACTCTTGAGTATTTCTACATGTGGCTAATACCTCTGGCCAAGGACATCTTTGGAGAAGTTCACCATACCCTGGGTTATCAAAAACAACCAACGGTGTCCCCGACGCCATCGATTCTAAAAGAACAATACCAAAACTTTCCCCTCCCGTAGCTGGTGAACAAAAAACATCGGCCCCTCGATAATACGAGGGCAACCCCTGCCCGGGCACTCGCCCGGCAAAAAAAACTTTGTCAGCTAAATTATTTTTTAGAACCCATAGTTTGTGCTTAGCCAACAATGGCCCTGCACCAACAACTACTAATCGCACTTCGGGCATTCCTTTCTCTAATAATCGAAACGCGTCAATGAGATAGTGCAGACCTTTTCGTGCTTCAACCCGCCCAACATAGAGAATTGTTGGTTTATCACCAAAAACACGTAATGGTGAATTCTGCGGTTTAAAACGGCTTAGGCTAACACCGTTGGGAATAACTATCTCGGATATTGAACCGTCGAAAACTTCACTCCAACTCCTGCGTGCCACTTCGGACACAGCAATTACACCTGCGAGTTTTTCTTTAAAACGTGGTAAAAGAGGGTTCAATAAAAATTGAAGAGAATCCACAAGAAAAGAGTCAGCTGTTAGGGCCCACTCACTATGGAAAGTTGCCACATTTACTGCTGTTGACACTTTTAACACCTGCCAGCACAAAAACGGAGCTAAGGGTTCATGAAAATGGATGATATCAAAATTGTACGTATCAATAATTTTTCGCAGAGACTCTAAAGAAGTATCAACATAAACACTTACGTAACTCCAGCTTTTGTTGGGTGAGGGCACTTTCACTGCCCGACCAACATACAAAGAACTCTCACCAATCTTCTTGACACCAAAGCCAGGTGAAATAACAGTTGCCTGATGACCGCTGAGCCTTAACTCCTTTGCCAAGGCCCGAACATGTTCACTCACCCCTCCCGGGGTCTGTAAACGATAGGGACAAACTAGACCAATCTTCATGGTATCTTAGTAAATTTAGTATAATTCTACCATGTCAACAGCTATTAATGGCCAATATCTCCAATTAAACAACCAAAAAATCTATTACTATACCCTCGGATCAGGGCCTACTGTATTGTTTATTCACGGACACCGTTCAGACGCTCTACGGTTTAAGGGCATTCTAACAACTCTCGCTGAGTATGCTTATGTTGTTGCACCCGACCTCCCGGGCTGCGGGCGAACCTCACCATATCAGAGACAGAGGCATACCATGACCGCCTATGCTGAAACTTTGGCCGAATTTGTTGACACACTCGATCTTAATGAAATCGTCCTTCTGGGGGGATCAATGGGCGGGCTTGTGGCATTAAAACTCTTTCCCTTAATTTCATCCCGAATTCGCAAGGTAGTGTTACTAGTTACCCCGGCTGATGACTCGGTATGGAAACCAAAACTGCAAAAATATCAACTGTATATTCGCTCATTCCCCTTCCTAGTCAAAACAAAAATCGTTCCCTGGCTAGCAGATCGTATTATCCACAGTGACAGATTAATGAATTATCTCCTTGCCAGAAATTTCGATCCAAACGATAGAAAGCCCGACATTATTAAATTCGAGAAACAACAATGGCGTCAGATGTCTTCCTCAGTCTGGATGCAAACTAATCACTCAATCGTTAATACTAAGGTATCAGATCAACCTCTAATGATCCATGTACCAACTTTGATCGTGGAAAGTAAGGACAATCAATACTATGACACTGAAAAGAATCTAAAAATCCTTAAAGACATTGCACCTCAACACCAAGTAGTTATCGTACCTTTGAAAACTCATGTTCCTAAAGGAGAACTTTCAGCAAGTTTTCTCACGCCATATAAAAGGCAACTAGAGGAATTTGTCTTATCCAGCTAGGGCTCACTAATAGCTGAGTAAAAAGCTCCTTTAACAAATCCTTGAATATCGGAATAATCACTAAAACCTGCGGTCGGCAGCAAGATCCACGCTCCTCCGTACATCGATAAGTCTTGTGGCGTAGCTAGAAGGCTTAATCCCTCATCAGTAAGACTATATGTCTGGACCTCTTCATCGACCAACCCTTTAGCTAAAGAAAAGAATAAAGGTATTTCCGAAAGCTTAATGTCGGTCTTTAGATTTAGATTATCCGACACTACTTCAAAAAGCTCTTTGAGCTTTATGGGATTGAACAAGGTTGACGAAGAAACAACTTTGTTTTTAGCAGCAATAATTACTTTTTGCTGCCGCTTGGATCGAGCGAAATCAGTACCTTCCGGCCCTAAAGCATGTCGCGAGCGTGCATACTTTAATGCGGTTGCTCCATCCATATGCTGCAAACCAGCATCAAAATGAACGTGCTCCCATCGTTGATCCCAAGGTGCTCCTTCGTTACCAACTCGAGGAAACTGATAATCATCAAATGCCTGGTCAACAATAAGGTCTATCCCCCCAATTGCATCTACCCCTTTCTCGAAACCAACAAAGTCAATCCTCGCCCAATAATGGATAGGTATATCTAAGACATCCTCGAGTACTTGACTAAGCAGCAACATTCCCCCATCTTCCTCGCCGGAAAAACGATCACCCAAAGCATAACAGGCATTGATTTTAGAATATTGTTTTTGTAAACTGCCAAACTCGGGGATCTCTAACCACAGGTCGCGCGGTAAAGAAAGCATACTTAATTGATCTGTTTCGTAATTCAGTGAGGCAACAATAATTGTATCGGCGAGGAAACCGTTGCGCATTAGAGTATCATCCGGCCCCTGGTATGTATAAGGCACCCTCGCCCGGCGATCTATTCCAACTAACAAAACATTAGTTACCCCGCCATCCTTCTTTACCTTCACAGATCCTGGCAGCATATAAGATATTACCGATCCGGAAGCAGACCAAAAATCAGCCCATACTGTCGTCGCCGACGACAACAAAAGTTTCACCGTCGCAAAACCAATAATTATGATTAACAACACTCCAACTAGTTTCGAAGGCAACTTAATTTTTCTCTGCCCCCGCCGTCGAGTTATTGTTTTCCGTGAAAGGGTTCCTAAATCAACATAGTCCATTTAATGAGAACCGGTCCGACGTAACATCGGTCCGATGTTCGAATTTGGGCCAGGGGCCCATCAGCCTTTGGCTGAAACCTTTTTTACAATCCCGGCAAACTCCGCCGGGTCCAAACTAGCAGTACCAACTAAAACTCCATCGATACTTTCTCTAAGAAAATCGGTAACATTTGCTAAATCAACGCTCCCCCCATATAACACTCTTACATCTTTACCAAAAGTAGACCTTATCCGCTGCGCCTGCTCAGCCGCGCTACTGGGACTGTCCGACTGACCCGTACCAATAGCAAATAACGGCTCATAGACAATAACAAGATTCTCCTTATCTAATAATTCTCCCTCCAAAACCTCCGCTTGATCAAGCGAACTAATGCAGGCAATGGGTCTCAGCTGATATTTTTGTGTAAGAAGAATCTTCTTCAACACATCCTGATCTGTTTCATTAAAATACGAACGCCTCTCGGAATGCCCGACGATAACATAATTAACCCAATCTCTTAACTGCTTCCCACTCACTTCACCGGTATACTGACCCTCTTCGAAAATAGAGATATCTTGGGCACCTAACTTAACAGGTAATACTTGCTCACTAACTATCCTCTTTAGCTCGGGGATCAATGGGAAAGAAGGGCAAATTACAATTTCCACAGAATCATCTACTTCGCTTATATTTTCCGCGAACTCGGATAGCCATTCTCTTACTTCCTGAAGATTAAAATGTAATTTCCAATTAGCTACGATTAACATCTCTTTTTAGCTAGTAGTTTACGGGAATCAACTTACTAATACCGGTAGTGCCATCTTCCTACAAACCGCCTTCCAGTGCTTCAATTCCCGGCAAAGTGCCATTCGCTAAGTATTCTAACATAGCACCGCCCCCCGTGGAGCAAAACCCAAATCTCTCACGCAATCCAAGACGTCCGAGCATCGCTAATGTATCTCCTCCTCCCACCACACTATTGCAATCAGATTCAGTAATACAGTGAGCAATTTTTTCACTTCCCTTAATATATCGTTCATCTTCAAACCGACCAAGAGGTCCCGCCCACACAACCGTTCCTGCACGGTGTATGATCCGACAGAACATCGCCACCGATTCTGGCCCAATATCGTCTATTCTCACTGCGTCTACCGGGAAACGAACCTTGGGAACTCCCTCCAGCTCTTGGGCATAAGACAACGTTCCCCCTAACAGTATTTCATCTGCCAAGACAGCGATGTCTTTCACGAAAGATACCTTGCCTTTCTTTGAACCACCAACAATAAAAACAAGAGGTCGTCCAGGTTGCACCCTAATCTTATCAAGAACACGCACCTCCTGGGCGAATCGAATTCCTGCGTAAGAGGGCAATAATCTAGGCACACTAACTATCGATGCGTGTTCACGGTGCGACGTACTGAAAAGTTCGTTCACGTAATAATCCGCTAACTTCGCTAATTCTCTAGCAAAATCGGCATCATTATTCTCTTCTCGAGGATCAAAACGCACATTTTCCAGAATCAGAACTTGACCAGGTTTTAACTCGGCAGCTTTTTTACTCACTTCAACTCCTACAACACTTTTCGCTCTAAAAATATCAACCTGACCAAGCAGTTCTCTTAACCTTGTTACTACTGGCATCATCCGTAATTCTTGGACAACCTGACCTTTTGGCCGGCCTAAATGACCAGCCAAAATCACTATTGCTCGCTGCCCCAAAAGAAACCTCGTTGTCTCCGCAACTCCGCGCAAGCGATAATCGTCAGCCACGCTAAGCTCGTCAGTGCCCCCACCAGTCTCTAAAGGCACATCCAAATCCGCCGCAACTAAGACTCTCTTCCCTTTTAGCTCCTCTATAGTTAGTTGTGTAACCTCCCGCATATAGCTATAATATTAACAAATACCCACAATGAGAAAAAAGGGGGCTCGCCTATCAACACTTTTCGTCATCCTCATGATTGTTATTTGCCTGGTACTCATTATTTTATCCATCTACCTACGAAACTCGGATACCTATCATCCACTCGGTCAAACTCGTAATTTACAAATCTCAATTCCTACTAAAACCGAGAACGAAATCCCGGATTTTATCTCTTCGCTCTATGATAATGAACTGCCAACACCCACAGTAACTCCACAAGCTAGTCCACATCAAAACTTAACACCGACATCATCAGAACAACCAACAGGAATAACTCTCACCCCCTCCGATACCACCCCAACACCGACAGCGGCGCCAGACCAAAGCGCCTTTTGAACTACCAGCACTTGGAAACTACAAAACTTTGAAAAACGCTGAAAGTCTAAAAGATAATCAGCAACCTATTCCGCAATCGGCAAACTAAAACTAAAAGTTGATCCTTTACCAAAATCTGATTTAACCCAAATGCGCCCCCCGTGCATAGTAGTAATTGACTTGGAAATATAAAGACCTAACCCAGTCCCTTTGGAGCCCTCCTCTAATGGCCCCGCAATCCGGTAAAACTTTTCAAATAAATGAGGCATGCTCTCTTCCGGAATCCCTGGTCCAGTATCCTTTATGTGCGTAATCACCATTTTCTCTTTATCATCATACTCACACCAAATAGAAATTGCCCCTTTTGCGGTGTACGTAATAGCATTATTCAATAAATTATTAAGGACTTCCGAGATTCGCAACGAATCCACCAGCACCATTGGCAACGACGTTTTCAAGGGTTTCCACCTTAGCTGCAAGCCTTTCTCGTCTGCCAGTGGCGTGAATTCCGTAACTGCTTCCTTCACCAAACCCTGCCAGTCAATAGAAGCAAGCCGGAGGGTCAGTCTCCCCTTTTCTATCCTAGTAATTGATAACAAGTTCTCCATTAGTCCAATCAATCGTTTACCGGATGTCAAAGCTCGTCGGAAAAATTGTTGATGTTCCATATTTAAGCTTGAGCCTAACTCGTCTTGTAAAACCGATAGATAGCCAATAATTGAGGTAATTGGTGTCCGCAATTCATGAGCGGCCATCGCCACAAAGTCTAGCTTCATTCTCTCTAATTCTCGCTCTTCTGTAACATCGTGGAAAGTAAGAATGTAACTAACATCTGCTACTGATCCCTCTTTTATTGTCGCTGCCATTAAATTAACCTGCTTCTCTGATCCAGTTTTAGTTTTTAAACTTAAATTCGGCTCGAAATAGGTAATCTTATCAGTCACATTATCAATTTCACGTGGACACAAACGATCAATTGAAACCCGACTATGATCCAAACCATAAATTAACAAGATTGTATCTAAATTCTTGCCAATAGCCTCTTCGGGAAGCCATCCCGTAATACCCGCGGCCGCGCTGTTAAACACCACAATCCTATAGCTTTGATCCACGGCGACAACTCCGTCAGCAACCCCAGAAAGAACAACAGCAAGTTTATTTTTCTCTGCCGCCATCAGTTCCTGACCCCGTTTCAAGTTTTCAACCATCTTTTCCGAATATTCAAGAACATCAGCTGATTCATCGTCGGTAGCTAGGTAAATTTTTGCGTCTAAGTTTCCCCTGATAATCTCTCGACTCCAAGTAACAACCCGGTGCAACGGGCTAGTGAGATTGCGAGCGAAAATTGTTGCCATAATTAGGCTGAAGAAAGTACCAAACAAAACAAATGTAACCAGTACGGTAAAATGGAAGATAAATTCACCGGGATAAAAAATCAGGATTCTACCCAAAAATATCGTTAGCAAAGCAACTTGAACCGCTAAACTCACAAAATATACCAAAAGAAAAATCTTAGTAAACAGGGTAACTCTTAAATATTTATACACACGACCTACTTTTCCAGCATACGTAGACAAAAGTGACTCAATCGCCCCACGCAAATAAGTCTCTAATAAAGCGTAGTTTAAGAAAGCTTCTATTAATCCCACGACAAAACCTATGGACGTGCTAATGAGAGTGAACTTCTTCAGATTCGGAATCATCTCGGGAACAATTCCCAGCCACAGCGGTAAAGCTCCAGACACATAGGCAAAAAGGGTGAGGAAGAAAGCTTTTGTCGCGTGCCGGCGCGGATAAGCCAGGAAGAACTCGATTGTCTTAATAATTTCCTTCTCCCCTATTTCCTCTCCCTTTAAATACCTTTTTATTACTCCCCGAACTGGCCTAATCGAAAACTTGGCCAAGAGGAGCCACAGCGGTACCCAAACGCCAATTGCCAAGAATAAAACCAGGGCAAGAAGTTTTACTAGAGTTGATAATCCAAAATTAAGATACACCCCGATAATGAGAACAAGGGGAATACCAAAAAATAAACTGGCGACCGCTTCTGCCTGCCAATGCACGATAGCCGTACCCCAGCGATCGAGCTGTTTAAAGATTGTTGATTGTTCCTGTCTACTGCTCATTCTTCAAATCTCCTAGTTTTATTGCCCTGACAGCATTAAGTAGCTCCCGGAGCTACCCGGGACGTTAATCACACATCTTTAACCTTACGACAACGCAAAATCAAAGATGGTCCAAAATTTACTGGCGTAAGAATTACTTGACAAACCTTCTCAAGAAATACTAAAACCCCCAAAGGTAATATCCGTTTCAAAGTCGGGCTTCTCAGGTTTGATACAGAAATTCGCTTCTCTATTCTAAAACCTGCAGTTCTCAACAGCTCGAAAATATACTTTGGATGAAAGTTATAGAAAATTCCTTCCTCCCCAGCGGCCGCTTGCTCATAGGGCTCGCGATTTAGACAAAACCGCCATCGCCCCCTAATCAAATTCCTAACAACAGCTTTAAAATTACACTTGTTGGGAAACTCTAAAATAAGTAACCCCCTTGATTGCAAAACGCGGTTTACTTCCTTAAATACCCGTTCGGGCGAGGTGATATGGTGTAGAACTCTCATTATCAAGACAACCTCAACACTGCTATTCTTAGAAGAAATGTTATTAACATCACCTTTCTTCACTTCAATTCCTTTTAGGCCAAGACTCTCGATCATCACTTGTGCTTGCTGTAAGTGTCTCTCGGAAATATCCAAGATCGTAACGCGCTCAAAACGATTCACGTACAAAGGGGTCAACCTTCCATACCCCCCTCCCAAATCCAGGATTGAATCTCCTCTAGAAGGAATTAATTTTTCCAACGCAATTTTCTCCGCCTGGTGCTCGTATTGACGATCGGACCAATATTTTATATAATCGCACCCTGAGGCATCGTAATCGACAGTTTCGGGAGGCAGCTTTTGCTTGCTCATTCGGTTTGATACTATCACCATGGTAAAAGAAACACAACTAAAAGCAGAAAAAAGGGGAATCCTGGGGAGCAAAATCAAGAAACTCCGCAAGCAAGGGATTTTACCGGCAAACATCTACGGTTCGGGCCTAGAATCGCTGACCATTCAACTGTCTGTAGATGAATTCCTTAAGACATTCAAAGAGGCCGGGGAAACTGAGCTTATCTACCTCCAAGTTAAAGGGGAGAAAGAAAAGCGACCCGTACTCATCCGCCACATTCAGGCTCATCCAGTAACAAACCAAATCCTCCACACGGACTTCCTCCAAGTAGACTTAACGGAAGAAACCACGACCGATGTCCCAATAACCTTTGTGGGAGAGGCACCCGCCGTTAAAGTGGGAACAGGAATGCTATTAGAAATACTCACCGAACTAGAAGTTACTTGCCTCCCAACGGACATCCCTTCTGAAATCGAGGTTGACATTTCTAAACTTGCCGACGTGAATGACGCAATTATTGTAAAAGACCTTAAGTTACCCTCAAAAGTTAAGACTGATCTCGATCCGGACGAAGTGGTCTGTAAAATCGAGCCGGCACAGACCGAGGAGGAAGTAGAAGAGGCCCAAGCGGAAGAAGTACCAGGGGGAGAAGAAACTGCTCCAGAGGGAGAAGAAACTGCGAAAAAAGACGATAAACCTAAAGAAGAACCATCCGAAGAAAAAACTAAAAAGTCCGATTCTTAACCAAAGAAACGTGTTAAAATTGGGTTATGAATTTCCTCGGGACCAGGCTTCACCGTAACCTCCTTGTCGCCCTTCTTCTGATCATTTTAGAACTCACAATCATCGCCCGAATACCGCAAGGCCCCCCACAACCTAGCCAAACCACTTCTCCACCGCCAACTTCCAATACTTCACCCACTATTATGTCCGCTCAAATCCCAACCCCAAACGCCCAGCAAACTGATCGACTCACCGATCCGCGACTCAAAAACTGGCTCGCAAAAATCCCCAGCACAGTAGATCTCACTAACTACTTGTCGGTAGTAGTTATCCCGGAACAAAAAAACTATATCTTCTATGGCAAGGAACTACTAAAAATTTACACTATATCGACAGGATCTGGCGAAAACAATATGCTAGAGAGTGTCTGGCGGATTGGAGAAAAGAAACAAGATCTGGGCGGAATTTACGGGCCCAGATTGATGTTCCTAGAAGTCTGGGATAGCACATCATTCAAGAAAACCACCCGCGCCTTCCATGGAACAAACGAACCGGAAAAAATTGGCACCAACTTTGGATTAGGCTGCGTCTATCACAATAATAACGACATCCTTGAACTCTACGACTTACTGCCCCGAGATTCTCTGGTAATTACCACCAACAATCACCAAGCGGCTGATTGGGAAATCTTAATCGGCGGCACGGTAGTTTTATCTCGCGGCGTCGATGAACGCATCCGCAAATACAATAATGTTAATTACCCTTGGGAAAAAATCGCGCCTCTAACCCAAGCCGCAGATCTTACCATTATTAACTTAAAATCTCCGTTCGTAGAAGACTGCCCTTATGTTGCCGACAAACCCGTTTTTTGCGCTCAGACCAACTACATCAAGGGCTTACCCTTTGCAGGGGTTGATGTAGTCGGCATTGCCGGTAATCATCTCGGTGACTACGGTGTGAGCGGCATTGAATACACTACCCAGGTGCTCGCCGATAACAACATTCTGTTTACCGGCGCAGGTGAGAATATAGAACAGGCCCTAAAATCGCAAATCATCACTTTACAAGATAGCTCTAGCAATCAATTAAAAGTGGGATTTCTTGCTTTTAACACTGTTGCTGGCACTTCACCTGCGGCATCAGCTGAGCTGAGCTCTGCTGTCGAGAATTCTACTGGCGTGGCCTGGTGGGACGAGACAGTTATTAAAACCGTGGTTGAACAAATTGATCCTCTAGTTGACGTCCTAATTACCATGCCCAATTGGGGCCCCGAATACACTCACCAACCGACACAAGGACAGATCGATATCGGAAGGAAGCTGGTCGATTGGGGAGCAAACGTAGTAACCGGCGACCAGGCCCACTGGGTGCAAAAGTACGAAGAATATAACAGTGGATTAATTTTCTACGGGCTGGGCAATTTGATCTTTGACCAAATGTGGAGCGAAAAAACCCGCCAGGGCTTGCTAGTAAAACTTATAATCGGTAAAGATAAGAAAGTTGCTTACGAGCTAATTCCCATAATCATTGAGGACTACGCCCAACCTAGGCTGGCAACAGCCAGAGAGGCAGAGCAAATATTACACTCTATTAAGTAACCTGATTTCTTGCTCTACCCGTAGTAGCAGATTTTAATCTGCGATAAGGTCGCTCACTAAAGTGAGCTCTTACAACCAATGAAGCCATTTATGTTTCACTCCCTATATCTCGATAACTCCAACCATTCCGCAGAGGAGCTTTGACTATAAGATAACTAGGTGGTATAATTCAGGTTCTGTAGCACGTTTCAACCCGTATTTTTGTATTCTGCCTATTAAAACGGCAGAAAGGAGGTGCCTAGCGAAATTTTTTCACTTGTCGTTCGATTTTCTTTTTCATTGCCGCGTGGGAGCGGCAGAAAGGATAGGAGGATATCCGATGAAGAAACTAACCGTAAGAAGCCTTTTAATAGGCGGACTTGAGCAGCAGTTAGGACCTGGCACGTTCTCGTTTACCGTCACGCTGCAATTACCAGGTGTTTGCAGCGTCGGTAAGTTAAGATGGGTCGAGACCCAAATACCCGGCTGGAAACACAAACTGAACGCCGCTGGCATCGCCGCGGTCTTCATGAGTGTAGCTGGTTCAAAGACCTGTGACAAGTATGGGAACTTCTCAAAAGGTCACGGCAAATTGATCGTGACCGCCACGGTGGAAGGCTCGTGCCACACCGAGGGTCTCCACTCTCTCGTAGCCGTCAATTTCATAAGCATGGTGCGAAAGACCCTGGCACTAACCGTCCTCCAGACCTACCCGCCCGACTTTGACCCTGCCGCGCCGCTACTCGCCGCCGGCACGCACGATGTCCTAAACATCAGAGGACTGCCGTGCCCCAACCCGGAAGATGGGCACGCGGTCATGTTGATCGAAGCCATCCACCACGCAATCCAAAGCCAGGCACAAACCTTGGTAAGAGGACTGCAACAATGGTTTACACGGTATGAAATCCAAGTCAACTGGCTGGAGGCCATGACTGACGCAACGCGGGTGCAAATCTGCGACACTGTCGGCGACCTCTTCTACCAGCACCTTGGTTACCGACCCGAGCGCATCTGGTTCTCGGTCCGCTGACACCAACGCCTGTAAGAGGCACACCTTCGTCTCTGACGACTGTGTGCCTCTTACTCACCAACTTATACCTTCCCCCGCCCGCTTGATATTTACATACTAGTTGATTACAATTTAATCGGATGGACAAATATCTCTTTGTCGAATTCAAACACGGAAACGTTGATCCAGAGCCAATTTTAAACTCGGGCGCGAATAAGCTAATGGTTACTTCTTACACCGAAGACCCCGATCCGCATCTACTGCAAAAAGCTAAAGCAGCCGGGCTAAAAATTGGATTATGCGCTGGGGCTTACCAAGGGGAATGTGCCGCTGACCCTCAGTCACTCCTGCAACTAAAGGAAAAAGTAACTCACTTGGTTTCTCTTAGCCCCGACGAAATTTGGATCGACCACTTGCGCTTTCATGGCCGATGGGAAACTGAGGTAAAACAACTCGTTGATTCTCATCTTCCCTGTCAATTCTGTGAGAACATCGACCGCAAAAAAATTGTCGCCAGTTATTTTACCGAAGTAAAAAAGCTTGTCCCCGACACCATTAAACTTGGCTTCTTTGCCGCCCCTTTCACCACCCAAGAATTCCCCGACTACCCACAGATTCTAGGTCTTGATTACCAGAAAATTAAAGACTCTGTCGACATGATTAGCCCGATGCTTTATCACCGAGCGATTAACAAACCGCCAATTTACATTAGTGCATACGTCCAATACCTGCACGATCTTGGTTATCAGCACATTGTCCCCATTATTCAAGTTAAAGATATGCCCGATAATTTGCCAGATGAGTATTCGGTAGAAGAATTAGAACAAGCTTACCAGGAAGCAATAAAACCACCAAGCGCAGGCGTAGCCATCTTTACCTGGGACCACGCGCTAGAAAAAGGAAAAACCGAAACCGTGGTAGAACTACTGAGTGAGTAACTCTAGTTTATAATTTTTACATCTGCAGGCTTAATTGTTTTCCCCACGACATCCGCCCGTTCGGTCTCATAAACACCAACAAACCCCAAACTAAGACCACGGGGCCCGCCACCGACTTCCTCGTAATCCCAAAATTTAGGATCAGCGGAAGTTTTAGTATATTTCCTTCCAATAATGTTATAATCCAGCCTTGTGGCGTTCACTTTTTAGCACATACCAAGTGCCCAGATCGAAAAAGGAGATTTCACGTGAATAAAACAACGGAAGTAAGGCTTGTTTCCTGTGATCAAGGATTCCACATACAGAGGACTCGCGACGGCTGGTGGCTAACAGCAGACGACTGCTGGTCTTCCAACGGATCCAACCGGTACGTTACTCAAGCTACCGATCACGCCGCGGCAAAAATCGAGGTCGAAAGCGCATTCTGCGGTTTCCAGGTTGAACAACCGCATAAACAGTAGAGCCAAAAAGTTCGAACGGCGGGACCTTAGGCCCCACCAAATCCGCGTACACATGGGTAAGTTTGCTAACAAACTCACAAACCCTTCTTACCCATGTGTACCAGATTTATCCCCCCCCAAACACCATATAGCCTTTGACTAGGGGGCACATTAATGCTATAATCTGGCTTGACTGTTAGTATTCATTACTCGCATTAGCACATAGATGTAAGGATAAGGAGGTATACTGTGCAATCAGCAATCGCTCTTTTAGATACTGCTAACCCGCCCGTGTTGGTACTCGGTCACGGCTTGCTTGCCGAGATTACCGGTCAAAGCAGAGTTGATCTGGCAAACGAAATGGCGAGGCGCCTTGAAGGACGCCCAGTACAACCATTTGAGACCATGGCCGAAATGTACAAAAAACGATTCGGACTCAACGGTCTAATCCGCCTTGTACGCGACGCCACCAGCGTGGTAGGTCAAACACCAGTCGTATTCCAACACCTGGCACAATGGCCCTCACATCTGGTCATCGACCTCACTTGGTGTGATCTTTTTGACCGCGGCTGTCGCACCAGCGGGCTAAGCATAGATCGACTTGTAACTGAAGATGATCTTGCCTACCTCTACAACCGTGACCGGACTATTGTCTACCTGCGAGGCCTACGCGAACGCCCGGACAGCCTTATCCTGACGCATGACCACTTCGATAAAGCCATCGGTCGCCACGGACAACCAGGTGTTTGGCAATACACTGCCGACCAAATAAGATCCCGACCACTCATCGGCCTGGGTTTATCGTTCGAAGAGATTGGCCTTCTTCACGACTATCTCTTTGATCCATTCATGACCCAACCGGCAAGGGGCAAAACCATCGCCCTTGCCCACGAAGATGCCTTTGACAACGAGCAGTTGATTTTCGCGCGAGCAGCCGGCTGGGAGATCTTCCTATTAGCCAGTTCGCTCAGCGACACTATCATCAAAATGTCAACCTGAACGTTGACAGACCAGCCCCGGGACACACACCCTGCCCCTCGTCCCGGGGCTTTCATTTTTCCCTTGTATTACAGCCTTCTCAATGGCTAAGCCATTGAGAAACGGGTAGGTAAAACTGGCGCGATTTAGTCAGGAGTGGGGGGTATCTTCTTTAATAACTTCTGAAGAGTCTGCTGACTCGTCAACTATTGAAGCTTCGGCTACTGGCGTAGATTCCGGCAGTGACTTTATCTTTACTAAAATTACTCCGCCAAGAAGAACAAGAACTATTGTCCATAGATAGGGAATATCCAAATTAATACCACTCACATTAATAATCATAAGAAGGGCAACACCAACAAGTATTAAATGCATACCCATTTGATAACTTTTCTTATAAGAAAGCGGGTAAGAGACAAGCTTAGACACCACCCATAAAATCGCCGCAAGAATAAGTAAGTAGAAAAGTGTCGCGGCGGGAAATACGACAACCAGAAATAGGAACGTAACAATAATCATTAAAGGTATCAGGTATCTAAGGTAAGGCGCAATCGTATTAATAACATCTCTAACTACAGTTCGATCAATTGTCCAATTTGTAATTTCGGCTAAAGAAATTGCCTCTACGTTTCCGCTTTCGTTCAAATATGAAAGATGGTTTTTTGTCAGCAAGAAAAAAGTCTGGTAGGTAAAGTAATCCTCTATTTTCCCTTTGGTATCAATCACTAATATATTCTCTATCGTACCCGTGCTTTGCCCAAGAACCCGCTGGTCAATATTTTCCAGCATCTCATTGATAGCGGAAACGGGAATCCGGTAAGGTTCATCCACATTGATCGAAACCTCTCCGTCTTTAACCGTAACAACTAACTCCTCGGGATAAAGATTAACCAACTCCTCCGGTAAATAATTAAGCAATTCGCGCTGCGGTAAATAATCTTTGACCGTAACATAAGTAGTAATTATTACGGAATATAGGAGAAAAAAAAGGAAGAAAAATTTTAAAGAGGATTTTAAAGGCTGTCCAAGCACCCGGGCATAATACGCGGGCGAAGAAAACGTTCCTTTCAAATCTGCCAGAAAACCAACTTGTTCCTGCATGTCGTCTATTATTACAAATCTTCGCCCTTTCGTCAAAAAATAACTATACCTTGCGGCCCAAGAGTTTGTTTTTTATAAGATTATAGTAATCACGGATAAATTGATTCGCTTCGCTCTTTTCCATTTGCTCAATACTCTTACGCCGAAAATGATGGATATAAAATTGCCTTGCAAAGTGTATTTCCCACCTCCGCCTTATCGTACGATAACAAAACTTAGGTTCTTCACCAAACAAAAACAAGTCCTCGTTAAATAAACCCACCTGTTCAAAAACTTCTCTCCTCACCAACCAACAACCACCATTCAAGATACCCACCTTGTATGGTTTATTAAAAATAATTTGGTAGTTACCTGTCAGCCAACTAACCAAATGCTCTGCTGTAAACTCTAAGTTCCCTCGTATCGACAACCGGCTAGCTGTACTGACGGTTCGATTTCTTTCACTTAACTGCTCCGGCCCAACAATCCCGACCCGTTGGTTTGTTTTCAAATAATCTAGTAGGCCTTGCATGGCTTCCTTGTTCACCACGGTATCCGGATTAATCAGCATCAAGTATTGACCTTTAGCCATACGGATTCCCTGATTGTTCCCTTTGTTAAAACCCAAATTATCCTGGTTGACGATCAGTTCCACTTGCGGAAAACTCTTTCTCACCATTTTCACGCTTTCATCTTTAGAAGCATTATCAATCACAATAATCTCGTAGTTGATCTCCTGACAGGAATCGATTACTGATTGCAGACAATTCCTTAGATAATCTTTCACGTTCCAGGAAACAATGATTATTGATAGTCCTATCGTTGGTTTACTAGCGAACTGGAACATTATTAACTGCGAGCAGGACATAAACACTCGTGTCAGGTCGTCCCGGCCTCATTACTAACTACTTCTGATTAATTAAGTTAGTTACTTCTCCTTCAGTATCCAGATCCAGCGCACGATCAAACGATTCGCGCGCCTCGGCAATCTGCCCAAGCTCTGTTTGAATTTTACCCTGACGATAATATAACCAGGTCACGGACCTCTCTTTAAGTAATCCCTCAATAACCGCCAACGCCGCCTCTGGCTGTTCATTCTTGTATAATGCCCAAGCATACACCTCGGTACCCTTATACTTCTGGGCCAACTGCATCCCTTCTTGAAGTTTACCTAATTGATCTAAATAAAGGTATGCCAACTGAGTCTCGTATTTTTCCTTCTGAGAATCACCATAGTTATCACTGCCAACAATTTGATTTAACACCGTTTCAACGGTTGAATAGTCATCCTGCTCATTTAGAAAAGAAAGATAGGCATCAAAGTACGAAAGCTGAGAAGAATCATGGGTAATCGCAGTTTGGAAAAATTCTTTCGCCAACTCGCCCTTGCTTGTCTGAGAATAACACTGGCCTAACAAGTAATAGCCGTAGGCATAATTGGGATCAATTTCCACCGACTTTTTTAAAGACGTTTCCGCAGAAGGATACTCCTTGAGTTCAAGGTAAACTGCTCCTAACAAGGCCTGTGCATCACGATATTCGGGCTTCTCTTTCACCACTTCTTCTAAAGTAATTAAAGCTAAGCGCGGATATCCCTCTTGCAGAAGGGCAAACCCCAACAGTGTTGATTGATACGGTGCAGTTTCGGCTTGCTGAGCGTTTTCCAAATTCGTCTTTAAGCGAGTACTTCTGTCATTAATAGGAATACTCGACTTTCCCAAAGAAAGGTCCTTTGCCAACGACACTTCTGATAAACCTTTCTCCAGCTTGTCTAAAGACTCGATGAGCGCCTGGTAATAGTGCACCCACGCATCTTGATCATCTAGGTCCAGCATTTCTTCAATCTTTTCCTTAGCTTTGTTAATTTCCCCCAGCTGCAAATATGTCTCAACCAACTTCCGCTTCACATCTAACTGGTCCTGATTGGCTCCTAGGAAATACTCCACAGCTGCCTGATAATCCCTAACCTCCAACGCCAAATCGCCGAGATTAAAATTAACATCCTCAATCTCATCCACTCCCTTGAGGCCTTGCAGCAAAATCTGCTCCGCTTGCTCAAACTCGTTTTTAACCCGGTAGATATGGGCAATGCTCATATATACTTCATACCGGCTAGGATCATAATCCAGCGCCTGCAAATAACAAGTTAGCGCCTCACCGTACCGTAAATTAGCCAGCGCTTGACCGCCAGTATCGATAAACTCATCCGCCTTCCGCTGCGAAATAATAACTAACAAATGATTAACACCAACTATTCCCGCAACAACAACGACGCTAACAATAATACCAACCAGGATCTTTAATCCCTTTGTTCTAAGCCACAATCTAAAATCTATGGGGATAACAAGCAAGCGATACTCTAAATCTTTGGCCATAAGTAGATGGTAATTTATTCCAATACTTTAACCCTGCCGACGTTTTGCAGGAATTCTTTGTATTTCTTTAAATCAACATTGGTATCAAATTTGTAACTCTCAATCCACTCTCCTAAAGAAACACCTTGGCTTGTTTTATGCTTTCGTATTTCGTCTACTGCTTGGATCACCTGATCAAAATCGTTTACGGACTTTTTTAGGTTTATTGGCTCTGGCCAGTTAGACAGGTGAATGCTTTCTTCACTGCCAAAACTAATCCGACTGTAAATTTCCTCGGTTACAAAAGGGAGAATAGGCGCATACATCTTAAGTATTGCAAGAAAAACCACATAAGCGGTAGCTGTAGCTGTCTCTTTGGACTTTATATCACTACCATAGAGGCGGTATTTAATAAATTCTACATAATAGTCAGCAAATATACGCCAGAAGAATTCTTCTAAATCATTTCTGGAAATTGAATAAGTATATTCTTCAAACCCTTTGGTCACTTTACTTATTGTTTTGTTAAGTTGTTGAACAATCCAGATATCAACCGATTCCAAATTTAGATCCGCTAGATTGATCTCCTTAAATTCGTCAACGTGCGAGCAAATTAGTCTTGCGGCATTCCAAAGTTTGGTTGCGAGTCTCTTTCCCTTTTCTATTTCGTCTTTACTGAATCTAAGATTACTCCCTAATTCCGCCCCTGTAGCCCAATACCTGATTCCGTCAGCCCCATACATTTCTAGTAATTCCGCAGAGGGAATATAGTTTCCCAATCTTTTACTAATTTTCCTTCCTTCCTCATCTAACCCGTGCCCGGAGATCATCAAATCTTTAAAGGGAATTGTATTAAAGTGGTAGTAGGATTTAACTATCGAGTAAAAATCCCAGGTTCTAATGATTTCAAAGGCGTTGGGCCGCAAGCTGTTTGGGAATACCTTTTCCTTTATCTCTTGATTCTTAACTAATTCTTTTATCAAGAAGGGTGTGCAAGAAGAAGTCGCCCAGGTTTCCACCACATCTACTTCGGGTATAAACTTACTGGAACCACATTTACGGCACTTCTCAAAAAGACAATTATCCGTAGCCGGATTATGAGGCAGCTGCTCCTCCGGCACGAAATGCGGTTCATCACAATCATTACAGTACCAAATGGGGAACGGCACTCCGTAGTACCTTTGCCTGCTTATGCACCAATCCCATTTAAGTGAGTCGACCCACACCCTATAGTCGTTGAATCGGGATTTGGGATGCCAATCTATCTTGCTACCAAATTCCAGCCATATATTTTTATTATCTACAATCTTTATGAACCATTGTTTACTATTAACAAATTCGATCGGAGTGTTGCACCTTTCGTGGACATTTACCGTATGGGTTAGTTCTTCTTGTTTTCTTAAAAATCCCTTACGGTCCAGATCTTTTATTATCAGCGGCCTAGCTTTTTCTACACGCAGGTTTTGGTACACACCAGCCAGTTCGTTTAACTTGCCATTACGGCCTAACACTATTCTCGAGTCCAATCCATCTGTTAGCCATTTTTTAACATCACCTTGGTCGCCCCAAGTACAAACCATCATTAATCCGGTACCAAATTCCGGATCAACTTCGTCACTTGTTTTGATTGGCACTTCATGTTGAAATAACGGAATTATTGCCTTTAGCCCTACTAGCTTTTTGTATCTTTTGTCATTAGGGTTCACATATAAAGCTACACAAGCAGGCAACAATTCCGGGCGGGTAGTCGCAATTGTTAAATCTTTGCCACTGACAGATTTAAGGGTTATGTAGTTAAGCTTAACGGTAAACTCTTTATCTTCTAAATCTGCTTGAGCGACGGCTGTGTCGCACTGTGTACACCATAGGATTGGGCTTTCCTTCCTATAGAGCAACCCCTTGTTATTTAAGTCTAGTAAGGACCGCTGAGAAACTTTTACTGCCAAGGGGGATATCGTGCTGTAGGTTAAATCCCAGTCCACCGAAATTCCGAGCTGTGTCCAAAGATCCTTATAATTCTGAGCCCCAATTTCTGTTTCCTTTAAACATAGATCAATGAACTCTTGCTTGGAAATTGTCCGTTTATCAACCTTATACTTATTCTCCACAAACTTTTCTGTAGGGTAGCCATTATCATCAAATCCCATCGGGTAAAAAACGTTGTAACCCCTCATTCTTTTAAACCTAACCACAAACTCGGCTTGGGAATAAGACATAATATGCCCAACGTGCAAATGTTCGGCATTAACATAAGGCGGCGGGGTGTCCACAACATACATTGGTTTTTCAGGGTCATACCTAAATTTATAAATATTATCCTCGGACCATTTCCTTCTCCATTTTTCTTCAATCTCTTTTCGGTTGTATCGTTTAGAGAATCTCTCAGTTGTCATATGATTTCTTATTCTACAAGCATGATAGCAAATAACAGCTAGACTCGGCAAGGGAGCCGTAACTCTATAACCGCGGATTAAACCACAGATACGACACCGTGGGTAATGTTAGAAAAGAAAAGAAAGTGAATCGTTTGGAACAAAGTCGGTCCGTATTAATAAGCTAGAATGTCTGTGGTGGCCTGACCTACAACCTCACGAGCTTGGGCAAAATATGCCTCCCTTGCCCCTTTAACGGCCGCATCAATTTCGGTTACTGTGCAACCAGTTCTGACCATCTCGGTCATCATAGCAATTACCCCACTTGCTAATTGCTCTCCATCCCTCATTTGCTCACCATGTATTGTATGGTTACTCATTTTTACCACCCCTCTCTTCGTCGATCTCAACTTTAGTAGAATCTACTAACTGACGCACTCTTATTCCAAACTCTTGATAAACAAGCTCCATATCATTTAACTTCACCCCCGCCTCGCTTCTTACAGCCTCTAATTCCCTGCTACAAAATGGTTCGTCGCCCAGTCTATTAATTTTTTCGTGCAACCACTGTTCCAGTACAATCAGCTTGCCCTTAAAATCGTCTTTTATATCCATAAAAGAATGATAGCAAAAGGATTTGAGGTAAGCAAGG
>JAHJGY010000017.1 GCA_018824115.1 Patescibacteria group bacterium | reverse complement strand
CTAGCAACTACGGAAATTCAGAATCAGATCCCTTCATGGGGCGAGAAGTTTCTTAATCAGAAATTCGATGAACTCCTCAACACAATAAACAGTTCCAGCTCAACCCTAGACCAAGAATATCAAACTCTTCTAGCAGAGCAAGCTGCCGCAGAGAGAGCCCAACAACAACCAACCCCTACGACTGCGCCCGCTCTTTCTACACAACTAACTAAAGGGTATGCTCAGATAAGCGTGAGCACAGAAAGAGGTATTTTTATTGTTAATCTTATTAAACATCCACTAAATGAAATCCGGGTGCTCACTTTAACCGCTAATAATGAAAACTGTGCTAACAACTGCCCGACAAAAAGCTTAGCTCAATATGTTTCCGAAAATAGTGGATTTGCCGGCATCCACGGCTCCTATTTCTGTCCCCCAGATTATGCCACATGTACAAATAAAACTAACTCCTACGATTTCGCCGTCTACAACTCCGCGCTCGGTAAGTGGTTAAATGAAAACAGTCTTGGTTGGACAAACATGGGTCTCTTAACATTTGCCGAAACTCAAGCCAGTTTACAAAACTTCTATGTATATGAACCAGAATATACAACCCCCTCGGTTACAGCGGCAATACAAAACTATCCTTCCCTAGTTTACAACAACCAAATTGTCGCAGGGAATTTTAACCTCACAAGCTATCAAGAAACGAAAGGCTACCGAGGTGCTATTGGGTTTAATAACACCACACTTTTTCTCGCTATTACCAGCAATACGTCTGTTTCGGACTTGGCCTATGTAATGAAAGCACTTGGCGCTTCGTACTCTCTAAACCTTGATGGGGGGGGCTCATCAGCAATGTATTATCAAGGGTCTTACCGTGTTGGGCCAGGACGCAGTCTGCCTAATGCGATCGTCTTGCAAAACAGGTAGAATATACAATATGAAAACTGAAGATAAATACCTAATTCTCGCATTAGACCATCGCTCCAGTTTAAAAAAATTGCTTAACCTTCGCTATCCAGAAGCAGTTAGTAATAAAGAACTTATTGCTTGGAAAACAACCGCCCTTAAATCTCTATTGCCCTTGGTCACTCACATCTTAGTTGATCCTGATTCCGGGCTCCCCGCACTTAACACAATTGGTAAAGCCGACCATAAAGTGATCTTGAGCATTGAAGAATCCAGTTATACAGAAAACCAAGGAGAAAGATTGAGCAGGTTGAAATACAGCGTAAAAGAGCTTAAACAACTAGGGGCTGATCTTGTTAAACTCTTTTTGTATTTTAACCCCCAAGCACAAACCGCTAAACAGCAGTTAGCACTTATCGAAAAGGTGTCCGCTGACTGCCAAGAAACCGGGATCCCTTTCCTGTTAGAAATTATACCTTACCCAGTAGATGGGAAGGATCCCAGCTTCGATGCTCAAAAAACTCTTCTAGAATCAATAAACGAAATTTCTAGACTAAATTACCCCGTGGATATTTATAAAATTGGTTTTCCTGGGGATGAGGGCTGTCGTAAAGTTAGTGAGATGCTAACTTCTCCTTGGGTCCTATTATCCCTCGGCGATGAATTCATAGAATACAAAAACAACTTGCAAACAGCGATTGCTAACGGCGCCTCAGGGTTTGCCGCTGGGCGTTCACTCTGGCAAGATTTTACTAATTGGCCAATAGAAAGATGGCCGGAGTTTTTTGAAACAACTGTCAAGGATAGACTAAGAACAATTATTGATGTTGTCAAAAACCCTGCCAAAAACACCGGTTTTCCAAGCTGACGTTCTTACCCTCAATACACCGTCCACTTCCTCATGAAATAAAATATAATATAAAGAAACATGGAATACGACACCTCGCTACTACAGTCTCTATTAAAGGAAGCTAGTAAGACCTCGCCGAAATCCCGCCAAGCATTAGAAACACTGAAGCACAAGTTTGCCCGAAAACATGGAACTAATCTACCGCGTAATTCTTCTCTTTTAAAGGTGTATCGAAAATTGGTTCTACTCAGGAAATTACCGGTAAACAAAAGAATAGAGACTCTCTTACAGCTCAAAACAACTCGGACCCTTTCCGGAGTTACCCCAGTGGCTATTTTTACTAAACCATATTTTTGTCCAGGTGAGTGCATCTACTGTCCAACAGCTCCCGAAGTCCCTAAGAGTTATCTTCCCGACGAGCCGGCAGTAATGCGCGCTGAGCTCAATAACTATGATCCTAAAGCTCAAATATTATCTCGGCTTAAACAGTACCAAAACATCGGCCATTCCACAGAAAAAATTGACTTGATCATCAAAGGTGGTACCTGGTCCGCGTACCCACCAAATTATCAGAGAAGCTTTATTACTAATTGTTATCAAGCCTGTAATGCGTCACCACAATCAATAATAGGGATCATCCCTAAAACAGGGATGATCCCTATTATTAGCTTAGCTAAGGCCCAAAAAATTAATGAGACTGCTAAACACCGAATTATTGGGATCAACATCGAAACCAGGCCCGATTTAATCAACGGAGAAGAAATACAGCGCTTAAGGAATTTTGGCGTTACTCGTGTTGAAATCGGAGTCCAATCTATTTACGATGATGTGCTCGAACTAATAGATAGGGGACATACAGTTTCTGACACTGTGAAAGCAACTAAATTATTAAAAGACGCTGGGTTCAAAGTGGGGTACCATATGATGCCGGGTCTCCCTGGTAGTAGCGCTAAGCGCGATTTGGAAATGTTTAGAATTATCTTCTCCGACCCGCGTTTCCAACCAGATATGCTTAAGATATATCCCTGTATTATCACGTCTAATACAAAACTGGCTGAGTGGTACAAACAGGGAAAGTATAAACCCTACACCAACACTGAACTCATTAACTTACTCGTTGAGATAAAAAGAGGACTTCCGACTTACGTAAGGGTAGATCGGTTGGGTCGGGATATTCCGGCACCTAATATTGTTGCTGGCTGTAAAAAATCAAACATCCGCCAAATCGTACAGGAAGAAATGCGCAGGCGTGGGCTGCAGTGTAAATGCATTCGCTGTCAGGAAATCAGAGATCAAGAAATCCAAAGGCAAGATATTAATTTAAATATCGAAAAGTATGACGCATCGGAAGGAACAGAATTTTTCATTTACATATCAGCCATATCAATGGCCAAGCCATTAAGAAAACTCCTTGCGCTTTTGAGACTCAGGTTTACCAGTGATAATCGTGCAATTATCCGAGAACTACATACCTATGGGGAATCTATCCCATTAAAACAGAAAGGGGAAAGTGCACAGCACAAAGGTTTAGGAAAAAGATTAATGAAAGAAGCGGAGAGAATCTGTATTAAAGAAGGATTTAAGAAGTTATTTGTAATATCAGGAATAGGAGCAAGGGAATATTATCGAAAATTGGGGTACAAGTTGGAGGGAACATATATGGTGAAGCTCCTTTAAGTAAGGAACTAATAACTGATATTTAGGTGACACAGCATCGTTTTTGATCAAAGCTATTAGTTCCTCGACGAGAGAATTCCCAAGCAGTCTCTCGACTGCTTGGGAATTCCGTTTGGTTCTGTAATGCAGGCCTTACTCCTCAGAAGCCTGCAGATCGGCCTCGGCCCAGATTGGGATATACCCGTCTGGATTTTTGGCGTCGCATTGGCGGTACACCGGGATAACCCGATAAAGACCGCCTCTATGGTGCCTGACCTCAACGGTCTGGCCGGTGGTCCAGAGGTGAGTATTCAAGACGTAACAGTCACCAGGGACCGTTGTGATCACCGGGCGACCGTCGACCATTATTGGCTCAAAGTCATCTTTGCCGGGTATACCGGTCCCCCTGGGCAAAAACCGCGGAACCGGAGCCAGACAAACGAAATCGTATCTCTCGCCCGCAACAGTTCTCATCGTAAAGCCTCCTTGTCTAATACAGCCCAGCCGTATACCTGGGCCCTTCTAACTAACCCATTTGCATGCTCACGATGCACCGCCGGCACGAAGAGCAGGTTCAACCAGGACACGGCTTGAACGCCATCCTTGGCCAGCAACTTTTTCATCTGCCTGAGGCTTACAGCGACAGGCTCTGATTTCTGCACAATCAGAAATACCCCCGATCGCGCGATTAGATCCAGCACCTGCTCAGCCTGCCGAGCCCTTACAGTGCACCACCACATCGCGCCCATACCAGACGCGCAGGTGACTGAAGCAGCAGAAGCCAAGGCGACCGACCAGGTTTCGGACAGATAGAACCAGATGAACACCATCCCCAGGATGAACACTCCCATAAGGCACAATCCCACCTGGGAGTACTTGCGGACAGCAGCCGCGGGATGGTTGTAACTGATCTCTCTAGCCTCCCAATACGCTAGGCAAAAAAACAGCATCGCGAAATTGAGGCAAAGGAGAACCGCACTTGCAGGTATCCGCCAGACTTGTGCCGCTGGCCAATACCAAAGTAGAAACCCAATAAGCAGGCCGCATACTACAGCCTTGACCCTGGACTTCTGCCAGGGTACCAGAAGTCGCCAGGGATCCGTTACCTTAACGAAGGCCCAGATTACGCCGACCCAAGCCAAGGCAACTAGGAAAGCCATCAGCATAGCAACATCGTTTGCGGCGTCGCTACACCACTCCCAGAAAGTTTTCCGGGGAATCGAGACGCTCATACTTCACCTCCTTTTCTACGGGCCTGTTTAATCACACGCAGTCCACGTATTCTCGTAGACACGGAAGTCTACTTGAATACTTTCAACGGCGCCGTCTCGAATAACGCATTCACTCACCTGGCAAACGGCCGCGAGGGACCAGCTGAGGAGTAGGAACTTTGTCCCCTCGGTAAAACCGACGACATCATCGACTTCCATTTTCGGAACGTTCAGCTGGAAGGCCGAAATCACGTCCGGGCACGACTCAGGAACAAGAAGCCGGACTCGGACATTGTGATCCTCTTCTCCCAGAATCCATACTTCAACAGCCCGCACTTCGCCAGCTTCGACATGTAAAGTGTCAATCTCGACCCCGACCCAACCTTGCAGAAAATGCAGATCACATTCGAACAGAGGGCCAATATCTCCCTCGTCAAGCTGGTCGTGATCGAAACCTATGGAACCCTGAAAAACAGGCGTGTGGCCTTCCAGCCGCGCCAGAACCCAGGTCTCAAATTTGGGATCCAGCGGTCCAATCCTAGCACTTGCATCCCGGACCATCTCTACATAATCATGTCTTCTCACTTTAGGCCCCCTTTCCATTACGTCACATTGGATACTCTACAGAACTCTTCAGAACTCTTGTTTTACATAAGCACCTCCTTACTACGCTATGAGTCGACAGATGTCGAAAACCAATAATGGGAAAGGGATCAAATGTCTGTGTTAATGTACGACGAACTTTTTTATCAACTCGTATTCCATCAAAGTTCATCCCAAAACTCGATACTCATTTTATCTTCCCTCCTATAGTCTGTCAAATAGAGATAGGGGGAACTCGCACGCGAAAAAGTATTTAATTTAATGAAATGAAAAAGATAAAAGCGGGGGGAAAAAGATTTGGATTTTGGTCGGTTGCTGGTAGAACCAGCCGACAGTTTGTCCAAATCTTTCGGTTTTTTACCATAGGCAGAGGGAGGGTTAAAGAGGCGGCCAACGGCCGCCTCTTTACTATGCCTCGCTAGACTTGGCGCAGCGATAGCGATAGCCAGAACAACCAGTCAGGCAACAACCCCGCCGCCAGGCAGAGCAAAGCCGCCAACGTAAACAACATTCCCAGGCCAACTTGGCCCAGAACGAGGTTGACAGCAGCCCCACCCACCAAAACGGCCGAAATCACCAGCAACGCTGGAATCCGCGATCGTGCCTGCATTTCAGCAGGCCTTATCGACCACTGCACCATCTCACCCTGGAATTCAATCGCGGCAATCCGCACGTCGCTGCCATCGGCAACGGACTGATACGGAAGGGACAGTGAGCGCACATACTCCAGTGTCGACCCGAACCCGGTGCACCGGTGCGAGAACCTTTCCGGATTCAGCGGCCAGGACTCCATGAGACCAAGGGAGGTGTCTTGTACATAAGCCACCTCCAAGTCCGGGTGAAGAATCAAGTACCCTACCACCTGTTGATCCATCAAACACCTCCTCAGTAACTAGTATCTCCCTCAAATCATCCGAAGGAGAAAAGCCAATCCAACCCCTCTGGAAAAGGGGAAACAAGTTGATAAGTGGTCGTACTAACCGCGTGGGAGGGGGGCCCGGGGTAGAAGAAGTGCGGGCCAGACCTCAGTCCACCGCGACCAACCCCCCAGCTGCCCTCGAATTGCCCCTGGATCCCCTACAATTGCCATAAATGGACCGTATCGGCCAACCTGATGCCCCTGCCGGCGTAAACTGTACTGTATCTCCGGTAATTCAACCGCGTTTTTGACAGACAGGCGAATCACCAATCCATCCATCTGTTTCAGGTGAATGGACTGGCAAATATCGTGGAACTTGACGTTCCTAAGAAAGCAGCCCGCGCCGAAGGCAAATCCACAAACAGCCCCCATCATCACGGAGCCCAGAATTATTACGATCCCGAACTCCAATACCTGGTACCTCTTCAGATGGACAAAGATCTCCCACATTCCGAGAAACAGCCAGGCAAAAACCGCAACTTGTACGGCCTGTTGCACAATCGCGGCCACTACCGGACCAGCAAAATGGCCAAAGATGCGCCAGAATTTGCTGTACGCTATGACCGCCAGAAACGCCAAGATTACGGCCACACCGCAAGCCAGCCAAAAGGCCCGGGTGAAACTCTGATCTGCCTGCCAGGCGACGATCAGAATAAGAACGGCACAGCCGATGCAGACTACACACGCAGAACCCCAGAAATACAGTCTATTTTTCACGACTAGCCTCCTTATTGTCTACTTGTAATGTACACTTACCCAATACACTTAGCCACAATTATACAGCAAGTCCTATAGTGGGTCAAATATAATACGAGAAAAGTGAAATGATAAGTCTTTCTCCATGGCTAGACCATCAAGTTGGCTATGTATCAGTCAAAATGTTAGTCAGCACTAACAGTGTCAACACCCTTCGGAAACTCGTCAATAGTAGAAGCAGGAATCAAATAAGTTATGGCCGACCCACTTGATAGCACGTAAAAACCTACCTCCTCATCTTTCGACCCAATCACCAATTCATAAATCATCCCGTTAGACAAAGTGACTGCGTATCGCCAATTACTTATATCTAGCCCCGATTTACCGGCATCAACATCCATTTTTAAATCATCGGCAGTTAGACTAGCCAGCCGATAAACAAAATCTTGAACTTTACTAGAATCTACTTTTCTAACATCACCACTAATAATCCACATATCATCCTTCTTCTCCAGTTTATAAACCTGGCCCTCATATTCGACACCAACGGTAATCACGTCATTAGAATTAAAGTCAAAAACAGCCAAATCACGCCACTCTAACGGATTAACCACCGAGGTCAATACTCGGTAGACTAAATAGACTTGTTCTTCATCTTCTTTACGAACATAGGTACTGTAGAAATCGGGACCAACTTGGCCAATGTAGTAATCGGCAGCCAGACTCTCGCCTTGGTACACCATAACTCTGGTCCCAGATCCATCAACCTTTAAGTTAACATGTTTTTCGGGGTTAGTAGAAATTAAATCTTCACGGGTTAGTTCAACCGTGGTTCGAATTACATCATCTACTCTATCTTGGTTAGCAGGGGTATTTTCTGCACTTAAAACAACCCATCGACTATCCTCCTTCTCCAATCTCACCTCACCCGTGCCAAAAGTATTAATTACAATCTGTGTAAGAGAATCGGCTTCGATCTTAGGAAAAAACCTGGGCTTGCCCTGCTGCCAGGGGAGTCCCCGGGTAAGCACATACCCAATAACACCAAGAACAACAAATATTATGACAAGAATTATGTTTTTTCTTTTCACGGCAATAGTTACTCTATCTTAGTTTCTTTCTCCCGGCGATAGATGTAGACAAACCCGAACAAAACTAATAATACACTCGGCCCGAAAATATTTGCATATTTGATTTGTAACTTTACTGGCTGGGAGAGCTCGTTGATAGGACGGAATGTTTGCCCTTTGGCGCGGATAGTAGTCAAGCTCGTCTCCGCAGCAAGATAATCTATTAGATTAGCCAGAAAAGCATAGTTAGCCGGTGAACCTTGAATATACCTGTCTTGCGCAAATTCGGCATCACCAACTACGGCCATTCTTGCAGCCCGCGACTCACTAACAAAACTATCTGAACTAACTCCTTCCGGCAACTTCTTGTCCTTAAACTTACTCAACAAATTTCCTTCCAAAAGAACCGCCAGCGTTCTTTCAGTTGCACCCTGGGGCACTACAAATTCCTGTGTAGGATCAAGATTGTAATTATCTGGCTGCGTCCAAGATCTAGGACTCGACTTCACTAACTCCACCGTTTTCACCCCAGCAGGCAGTATCTCTGCGTTAAGTCCCAGGGAAGATACCCATGGAAAAAGGGCACTTTCTAATTGATAGGTAACCAAAGATTCCTGATTAAACCCATCCGGAGTTATTTTGGGCCAGAAAGGGTAGGCAACATAAAACATGCTTCTACCATCGCTAAAACTCGCGTATTCATTTACCGCATCAAGGACCAAGTCGTTGTTTAAGACCACACCGTATGAGCCAAAAAACTCCTCCAATTGATGGGTGCTTTTCTCTCCAAGCAAACCCTCACTTACCTTAACTCCCTCAACTAAAAACAACACAGCTTTGTCTTTCATTAAAAATTGATCAACCAGGTATTCATCTTTCTGCGAAAATTGACTTTGGGGATCAACAATTAGCAATACACTTAGCTTTTCTTTAACATCCAATTCCGATTCAGTGGCGAGATCGTCCAGACTAATTGTCTGAACCAGATACTGTTTACTGAGAGCTTGCCCAATTAGTGTCATATCACTACTCAGACCCTTTTCGTCATGACCAGTAACAAATCCCAGCGATGGCTTTTCTAAACGTGAGAGATTAGAAATAGCCAGAGATATTTGATACTCTAAATTACTGGTATCATCAATAAATGAAATTACCTCACTCTTGTCTGTGTATAAAACCGCAAGTCCAAAATATCCTTGGCTAACTTCTAATTTCTCCTGGCTAAGATCGCTAAATTGAACAGGATAGATACCTAGAGAATTTGCTCTCTGTGCAACGGTTGGATCGGAAGATGGGTCAAAATACTCTACTTTAAGATTTCCACCACTTGAACCCTCGTATTCCCACAAAAGATCTTTAACCTGGTCAACAACCGGACCGTAACGGGCCGGTATCTGTTGAGAAACAAACACTTTTACTGATACCAAATCATCAATATTCCTTACTAATTCCTTGCTTGCTGGCGATAAGCTGAACCTTTTATTCGCTGTTACATCAATCCGAATTGGGAAAAGAGTTAAAATATAATTGATTAAGATAAGGATAGCTATTATTAGTACCGTGGTCGCTGTCTCATTTAGACGGGATAGTTTTGTTGTTATCTGCTTCATGTTCACTCGATTTTCTTAGATGTTAAATATAGGAATAATCCAATTAACGTTAAAAAATAGACAATGTCTCTTAGATCGATTAACCCTTTAGCCATACTAGTAAAATGGGTAAGAGAACTAGCCATCTGGAAAGGATAGTGAACAACTGCCGGGATCCGGTCCAGAAAGAATGTTGACCCGGTAATAAAGAACAAAAAACAAATTACCGCCGTAATCGTGAAACTAACAATCTGGTTATCTGTTAAGGCAGAAACTAATAAGCCCACACTTAGATACAAAGCGCCCAGAAAGGTAACAGCCATGTATCCAGTGATAATCGGACCCCATTCTGGGCTCCCCAAAAAAGCCAACGTAACTGGAATCGTTAAGGTCAACAATAACCCCAAAATAATAACTAACAATCCAGCGATAAATTTTCCGAAAACTATCTTTGTCTTGGATAACGGCAAAGTAAGAAGAACTTCAATAGTCTTCACCCGTTTCTCTTCGGCAAAGGCAGCCATTCCTATTGCCGGAATAAGCAATAAATACACAAGGGGAACGTTCTGAAAAAAATCACTCATACTTACTTGACCTACTAAAAAGAAGTTAGCAAAAAATAGCCAATTTATTATAACCACAAATAATCCAATGCTAATATATGCAGTAGGGGAGTGAAAATAATACGCAAGCTCCTTCTTAATAAGTGGTTTAAGTCTTGTTATAAATTTCATTAATCTTCTAACGCTACTCACTTATCTTGTCCTTCACCTAACGTAACTTCTCTAAATACCTGTTCCAGACTTTTATCGGCATCTGTTGTTAACTCTCTTACCGTACCCTGACCAACAATTCGTCCTTTGTTAATGATAATGACCCGATCACAGGTTGCGTCAGCCTCCGATAAAATATGTGTCGAAAGGATAACTGTCTTTTCCTTACCTAACTCTTTAATTAAACTGCGAATTTCAACTATCTGATTAGGATCCAATCCCGATGTTGGCTCGTCCATAATTAACACCGGCGGGTCATGAAGCATCGCCGCCGCTAAACCAACCCGCTGTCTATAACCCTTGGAAAGTTTGCCAATAGTCTTACTTATAACTTCCACCAGCCCGCAAGTCTGAATTAACTTGTCAAACCGCTCGTTTCTAGCAACCTCTCTAACACCAGCAATAAACTCTAGATATTCATTTACTTTTTGGTATTGATAGAGGGGGTTATCTTCCGGAAGGTAGCCAATTCGTTTCTTTACTTCCACCGGTTCCGTGGTGACATTCAGGCCATCGACCAAAATCTCGCCCTGGTCGGGTTTCATAAATCCGGTAATCAAGCGCATTGTTGTTGTCTTACCGGCTCCATTGGGACCAAGGAACCCAAGTATCTCACCTGATTTAGCTTCAAAACTAACCTTATCCACCGCAATCGTTTGTCCAAATTTCTTTGTAACGTTTTCTAACTTAATCATAGAACGCTAAACAATCTAACATAAGCAAGGGCAGGTTTCAAGGAGGGGAACGCTGCTCATCGTGTGAAATCTCTCCAGTATTAGCGTCATAGAATCGCGTTTACTCCGATGAACTTCGTAATATAACGCGATGGTGCCGCGCTTAGCGCGGTGATCACCGAGCTAAGCTTGGTGCCGAAGAGAGGACTTGAACCTCCACAGGATTTTACTCCCACAACGACCTCAACGTTGCGCGTCTGCCAATTCCGCCACTTCGGCACTGGTCGGGGTGACAGGACTCGAACCTGCGACCTCTGCGTCCCAAACGCAGCGCTCTACCAACTGAGCCACACCCCGCAATTGTCAATTCTACCACTGCCAATCTAAAGCAGGCAAACGGCAACTTTTACAGAGATTGTTTTAAAGGCGGTTCAAGTATTAAGATTACTAGTTCTACGAGAATTCTTTTTCTGGAGATAATGAAAGTAATGGAGTCTTGGGAAAAGCCTGGTGTGTGAAGGGCCCTCCAAATGAGAACCAATCAGTTCGATTAAGCTTTTCCACAATCTTTGTTAACGCCCGAGGCGATAGGGGAGCCGCTGCTGCGCGAGCAGCAGCGGCTGTTTACTAGACTAGACCCCCCTAGTATTGATACCACCAAGGCGCGTAGCGCCCTACCAGAGGGTTTACGATATGGTAAAACAGAGCCGCCGCACCGGCGCAACATAGGGCGGCAATCGCTAACAGGCCAATGCCCAGAAGTACGTAGTAAAGAAACTTGGGCAAACCCAATTTTCCCAGACGCTCCAGGACCTCGGAAAGAGCCGCGGCCGCTATGATCGCCAAAATCACCAGGACAACCATCCCGGGGACGATGGTGAACAGGCCAATCATGAAGAAACTCAAGCCTTCCCACAGACCCCGAAAGAAGGACGGCAGCACCGACCAGGTTGTCAAAAAGATCAGCGAAACCAGAAAGACGCACGCGATCGTGCGCAACCACCGGCTGAATTCCCTTTGTAAGTCTCGTATCGCAACCATAGGCTGCCTCCTTGACTTACTCGGTTTCGTCCATAGGAGGCGGGCCGTACCATTTCCCCCAGGGATCATCGAAACCTATGATGTTGAGTTGGTTGATCGAAGCACCAAACTCGCCAAGCTTGTAACCAGCCTCCTCGATGATATCGCCCCGGAGATCCAGCAACGCGAGTGTATGCCCCTCACCTCCGTGCAGAATCTCATCAAGCGTCCAGGAACCGGCCATGCTTTGGGTAGCCTGCCAAACGATAATCCCGACAGCGCGACCGAGCTCCCGATCGTCTAGCATTTCCGGAAAACGTTGATACAGCCGTAGGGTGCGATCCAGGTCGGGACCACGCTGATAGCGAGCTTCGACGGCAAGTTTGATATTCTGGCCGTCCGCAAGCTTAACAGCGAACAGCCACTGCCCATACTGTGGGCCGATGTCAATCAACGTTACCGTTGCCCCTAAAGTATCAGAAATCACGCGAGGGCCGCTGTAAGCATCTTCGCCACCATCTTCTGATGAAACAACAGCCACATAGCCGTCAGGTACCCAGAGGGTGTCTTCCGACCGCGCCTCGTTCTCCCAGGCGAAGATCCGGGACCGAGCCGCAACGAGTTGGCCGTAGAGCCTATCGGTCCTCAACTGCTCATCTTGCAGTTGACTGCGTGCACCAGCAAGCTCAACACGCAAATCCTCGACCTCGTCGGCTGTCGGGACCACGTCCAGTTGCTCCTGGAGACAATCGTTCGCCTCCCTCAAAGATACATTCTCGTCCTGCAGAGTGGTGAGAGACTGGGATTGCTCAACGTTATCGGCGTCGGCCTGCCAGAGGCGCGTGGCGTAAACCTCCTTGCCATACTGAAAGCCAACATAGCCAACCGTCACGGCAACCGCTAAAGCCAGAAGAGCTGTGACCAAAACCAGGGTGCGGAGCATGTCCGTGACCGGCTTCAGAAGACCATCCGCCAGCGGACCGATGATCTCCTGCACCACCTTACGGAGAGAGCGAATTTGGGTGAAACTAAACCTATGATGCATCCCCACATCTCCCGTGTAAGTGTGTGAAACAACAGGACAATCCCCGCCGGAATCGGGCCGAATCTCCTCTCTGTCATCAGCCGTTTCTTCTTCTTCATCAACCCGTTTCTTCTTCTTCTTTGACATAACTGACCTCCTCTAGAGTTTTATCTGCCTCCCGTTACGCTCGATACTTACCGAGCCAGGGAGAATCCAAATAAAAGGTACACGCCTTTATGTTTCGCTACACCTCCTTTCCGAGTTTTAAATCGGATACCTGAATTTACAGTTCGAGGAAAACCGCCACGCTGGCGGCCGGATAGAATTTAAAATGCTAAAGTACTATACTCACGACACGCATTGTATCAAAACCCCCCATTCTTAGCAACTTATAGGACACCGGTTACTATCGGGCTAATTTTGGCAACCATGTTTGGATGATATAATTCAAAAAACTTCAAGTTTCTTAATTGCTTTAACGGTGTTAAAAATTATTTGGACTCCAGAATACTTAAAATACGACTTTGGACCAGATCACCCCTTCTGGCCCCAACGCGGCCGCGAATTCCTAGAACTAATTAAACAATCGCCAATTGAATATAAAATCGTCTCCCCACCACCGGCCAGTGATAAAGATATTCTTCTGGTACACACACCCGACTATCTAGATAAAGTCAAAAAATCAGCTAAGCTATCTTCGCCATTATCTTTAGATACACCACTAAACCCGGGCGTTTTAGAGACCGCCTATTATTCGGTGGGCGGAACCATTGTCACCTGCGAAATAGCACTGAAAGGAGAGATGGTAATTAATCTACTGGGCGGCCTCCATCACGCAGAAACAAACCGGGGCGGGGGATTCTGCATCTTTTCCGACCACGCTATTGCCATTAGAAAATTACAAAAACAGGGAAAACTTAAAAAAGTATTGATCTTTGATCTTGATGTCCACGCCGGAAACGGAACCCAGGAAATATTCTACTCCGACCCAAGTGTTTTTAACATCTCTCTCCATCAGGACCCGGCAACTCTATACCCCGGCACCGGATTTGCGCACCAGAGAGGTATCGGGAAGGGGAAAGATTACAATTTAAACATCCCATTGCCGCCAGGAACAAATGGGTCAGACTACCTGCAAGCACTTGATCAAGTACTCCCTCTATATAATAACTACCAGTCGGATCTAACAATTCTCATCCTAGGCGTCGACACCTACAAGAATGATCCCTTAGCAAACTTAAATCTGGTAGAAAATGACTATCTCGAAATTGGCAAACGCTTTTCCCGATTTCCTAAACTAGCAGTCCTCTGTGCCGGCGGCTATTCACGCCAAACCCCAGAACTCTGGCTGGAGTTCTTGAAAGGACAAGCGAATTAGGAAACGCCGGTAAATCAGCGTAAAATAGGGATCATCCCTATTTTAGGGATGATCCCTATTTAAAACCAAGCTTTAGTTGCCGCTTCCAGAACACTATGGTATATTAGGCACGATAAGTGCTCTTACTATTCTGTCAACAGAGCCAGCACATTGACATTTTGTACATTGGCAGTTCGGTCCAAACAAACCGAAAATCAGCATTTAAGAGGAGGTTAGGTTAAACATGACAAGTACACAAGCAGGTGAAATGACTTCTGATGAAGCTGGGTTTTTCATCGCCCAGCTTCTAGCTCGCCAAGCCAGAGAAGCCGTAACAACAAATGGTTGGGCCAGATCATCTAACGATCGGGCCGCATACTTATACGGTGAACTCGGGCCGCGCAGTACAGCTATGCACACTCATCACCAAAGAGTGAGTGCTTTCCGGTTGTCCGGCCCGCATCTAATGACAGCCTGGGGGCCACTGCTAGTACCTGAGCTAGTGGCAGAAGCCATCGCCCAGATCGTGAAATTCGCCACCAATGACCAAGCGGCGACCCACTTTAGCTTAATTAAACGCTGGCGAGCAAGATATCCAGACGTCATGGAACAGCTTGTTCCCAATTACCCGATGTCGCCACCCTGGCCTATAATACCTCCTTTAGCGACCGCTTTCCTCTTCAAAAGTTTCGGTTTAGAGGAAGAGGCACAAGAGGAAGTTATCGTAGCCTTGACACGGTGGCTAATAACAGGTTTCGTGGTTTTGAGTGACGGCCAAATTCATACCACTCCAAGCCATCCACCAACACGCGATCGCACCCTCCGGCTTCCCTTAAAGGGTGCCCCTCTCAAGACGATAACTGAACTATTCCCTGCCTTTGGCCGCGACGAAGATCAAGTGCGCGCCCAGGTTTGGCATCGGGTTCTTGGGCACTTCAACGTCGGTACAGACCAAATTGACATTGCAATCACCAGTGCAGTTAACGCCTACTGTGCAGGTAATTGGGGACAGCGCACTCCCGAGCATCTGGAATCAATTCTTCAACGCGTGGAATTGATTTCCGGCGTACCCTGCGTGCTCAACGTTACCCACGTAGCTAATGCGGCGACCCTAGATTTCCTCGAGGCGCTTCGACTTGGCAAGCCAGAGAACCAACCACATCTAGCCCAGATAGCCAAGTTTGCCAATCTTGCCGGGCTCTTGACAGCCGATCGCGAGCGGCTCGCCAATCGTCTATGGAATGGTTCTGAGGCGCAGAAATGCGGCCGCTACCTTCACGACGAGGTTGCCCTTCT
>JAHJGY010000002.1 GCA_018824115.1 Patescibacteria group bacterium | reverse complement strand
CTGCGGATACTGGTTATCACCATCAGTATTTACTATTATGTCCGCTCCCTGAGCCAGGGCATAATTAATTCCGTCTTCAAAAGTCTTAGCTAAACCCTTATTAGTTCGGTGAACCAAAATATGATCTACTCCCAGCCCTTTTGCCACTTCTATTGTCCTATCGGCACTACCGTCATCGATTACCAAAACCTCAACCTCATCAATCCCTTGTATTTCTTTAGGTATTGATTTGATAACTAAAGGTAATGTTTCTTCCTCGTTATAACATGGAATTTGAACAATAACCTTCATGTCACTTCCTCCTCCCCTTCTGTTAAGATTAACAAAGAAAGCAGAAAAATCAAACCTGCGCTTAACACACTAACAACCCACCCAAAACGGCCTACAGCGTTTGTCTGGCGGAAGACTATTGCCCCTCCTAACACCGACAACCCGCCAATCCAGGAATAGTCAGACAAATACCAGCCTCTTTTCCTGGCTTCAACTTCTTTCTGAGCACCCTGGCCTAAAAATACCAAAACGGCTCCAAAAATACCAATCACCCACATAAATCTATCTAGACTCCAGTAATTGGCAAACAATTTGGGATAAAGTCTATCCAAGAATAAAAGGAGTAAATAATTGGCCAAAACAACTGCAAACAAATACTCGGTAAAACGCCGCACTCCGGGGATTGAAAATATAACTTGCTTTTTACTTCCCGCGACTAATTTATCCTCGTCTTGCCGGAAATATCTTCTCCAAACCCATATATTAAGCAAACCAGCTATTAATAAATACCCTAAAGCAAGAAGATAATTCTTGATATCTGGTGTAGTGTAAGGGGAAGGCAAAATTTTGTAAAAAGCGATATGGGTCAGCCGCGACACAGTCTTAATTACAGAAACGGAGCGCGGGTAGCTAAACTTAGGTATAAAAGAGAAAACTGCCGTGTACCCCAAGCTATAGAGGGTAAGAAATCTAAAGAAATTACTCCCAAAAAAACTGCGGGCCTCTTTAACTAATTTAGCCAAGAAAAAAATCATCAACGGCACCAAAACCACTAAGTAGCGGGAAATTGGACTCCAGCCCGTTCCTAGCCCTCCAACCCCAACCGAAATTGGGTAAAGAAAAACAAAGCTGGGTATTAACGCTAGTGTTTTCCAATCCCTCTCTTTTAAAAAGAGATAGATTCCTAAAACCGTGAATATGTACCAAGGAGAATAAAACAAAAAACCGTTTTCTTGATCAAAGATTTTTAAAGTACCTTTATAAATCGTCTGCGGCCAATAGGTAAAGTCCTGAAACCTATCAATCCTAGCGGCCCGAGCTTCAGAAAAATACGGCCCTGCTGGTGAAGAGAAGTCATAAAGACGTTGATTAAAGTTTACATAGAAAAGAAGTATAACGATTATTAGCAGTATCATCTGAATTAAGTGCGAAACTCTCCGCCGTTTAAACTGATTAACAACCAGATAAAATCCCAAAGTAAACAGCAAAGGAATAAATCTAACATTCAACCAGGCCAGCAATCCTAATCCTAAAGCCGACAAGAATAGACTGGGCCGTTTTTTAAAACCTTGGTAAGTAATAAAGGCCACAATAACCGCCGCAGGTATTTCCGGGTAAATCAGATTTGAAAGCGAAAAAGCAGGTACAGTAAAAACCGCTAAAAAGGCCAACGCTACACCCAGCTTTGATTCTTGAGTAATTTGCCGTACTATAAAATAGATCAACGTGGTTAATAAAGCTGCGAGCAACGCCATTTCCAATTGTGCCCCGAGTTTACCCCCCAAGAAATACCCGGGTATCAGCACTACCGAGAGACCAACATTGTGGCCCGGTTTAATACTACCGTCGGATTGAACTATACCCGCATTCTTCATAAGAAAATCCGTATCCGGTAGAAAAAGCATGTAATCCTGGTTCTCGTAATTATTCCGCAGATCGAGGTCTTGATCGTGAATAAGGCTGTGCGTCACCAGCAGATAGCGCGTCTGATCACCATCGGCCACCCGTTTACTTGCCCAGAGGGTGTAGGAAGAAAAAAATAATAAAGCTGTAATAAAAATTAACCATGATCTTCTCTTATCTAACTGTGGTTTATCGATAACCGAGTATAAGTGTACTATGAGATTTAGCGATTTAACAACGAGAGCAGCAGAATAAAGAAAACCAACGCCCCATACGGTGAGAGGAAGTGGAATAATAGAAGTATAGAGCTGAATTATGATAAACAGGCACACACCCCCAAAAAAAACAAGGCTCAGTAAATCAATAGCAAAAACACGCGACCCTAAAACGTCTAACTTGTGGAAACAATAATAAATCAACCAAAAACCCAAATATTGGAAGCAAAAAAATAAAGGAAAATAATCAGGCAGCAACCCGAATGGCTCTCGATCCAGACTCGGTAATAATTGCCGCCAGGAGGCGTATACCAAAACCGAAAGAAAAATTTGGACCAGTAAATGCCATCTTAATAATTGTCTATCCTTAAATTTAACACCCCAGAATGATAAGAATTTCTCCATATCCAAGTCTTAAAAGGAAAAACGTGACGGTTTACGAAATTGAGTTTCTAAAGATTTAATTTTTAGACTCGGTCCAGCAACTAAGTTGCCTGCGCTATCAACCTCCCGCAAAACAATACCCCAAGACACATCATCGTCAACTGGCAGTAAGTCTTCTAACTCATCCGTGGAAAGAGAATAGACATTTTTAAAAACCGTCTTCTCTTCTGGTTGAGATAATCTGGTTACCCAGTAGCGCGGCCCTTGCGAAGTGAAATGGTAAATAAAAGGATCAAAAAAATCGGCGGCGGATGGAGAAAGCGCAAGACCATCTAGCTCTATCGCCGTGCCTGTCTGCAGTAGATACTCACCCTGTAGTAATGAAGATGGATACCAATCGCCTGATAACGGCGCTTTAATGGTAAAAGCAGTTCCTTGAATTGGTTCTACATTTATTAACCTTTCTAAACTTTCGGGTTTACACCTTAACCTAAGCTGGGTCAGCTTATTTGTTCGAGTGTAAACCTGGGCTGGCCGGAGTAGGTTAACCCGACCTGCCGTAACAATCCCATCAGCATTCAAAACTATATTCTCTATGCTGGTATCGGTAGCAACGCTTCGCTCCTGCCGACTTAGATTACTCTCAAAAACTAGCCGGTATACACCACTCGCGGGAACCAAAGTTTGGATTTTAACTTCTTGTGGATAATCCAGGTAGGAAACTTCTGTATTCCCATCATCTTCAACTAACCTACTAAACAACAATTGGTCGGTTAGACCGAATACTTTAACTGTGTACTCATCTTCTCCTTGATATCTATTTATATCCCGTTTAGTAAATGAAATACTAAGATCCTTATCTGATAGATAAATCCAAAAACTCACCGTACCCCTAATATGCCACGGCAGAGTAATCTCCTCACCGCGAGGCTTAATATTATTACTCTCTTGATTAGCAAATTTCTCCAAATTCAAATCAACACCCTGGGAAACGCCAATTGTTTCGCCTGGATTAACATTTACAGCCAGCCAGTTCTCTAGTGAACCCGCTCTCAGCCAATCTTTCCACTCCCGACTGTAAACGTATGTCTCGTTGAATCTCACCGCCCGCTGATACCCAAGCAAATTTAATGGGCGCCAGTTATTCGCCAATTGAGACCACTTTTCTTGAGAATTCCATTTAACAAAAGAATATTCCACCAGATTATCACTGGAAAACTCCGCCAAAACATTAACCTGATACGGCAATTCAAATGCCGGCTTCCCCTCCATTTGTATGCCAAAAGGAACTTCCTTAACTGCCATAAACAAACTGCCTTCAACATTTTCTATTGCCCTCGATTCATTGGAGTTAAGAAAAGAAATTCTCTCCGTCCGCAACTCATCGGCAACACTAATTGAGTAATTTTGCACTTTACCAAATGGCTCATATTTCTGGAACAGAACGTAAGCGATAACAAGAATTGTTGGGGAAAAAAACAGAAGTCCTTTAAAAAATTGCTTAATTATCCTCATTAACACCCAATTTTATCAGGGAATGAAGGTGCAAAGCAAATATTATAAACTCACTCCGGGGTAGAACAGAGAGGTTTTGTACATTTACTCATGCG
>JAHJGY010000016.1 GCA_018824115.1 Patescibacteria group bacterium | reverse complement strand
TTGGTTCCTTTTTACAACAATGGCTTTAAGTTTTTTATAGCCAAAGTGCCAGCCAGTACCAGTTCGGCCGGCGGCGCGGTCATCAAATTTAAGACAGGCAAACCGGGCCAGGTTTTCTCCACCCCGGCCAATACAGCCAACGCTGTAAGACTTATCAGCCCCTAGAGTACTTTGAACTTTTAATGTATTCTTTCCCCAGAGGTTTGTGGCATCATGAAATTCAACCTGTCCGTTTTCAATGGATATCCAAACAGGATTTTCCGCCTTGCCGGTGATTTGCAGGGCCATGATGTTTTGAGACCGTAGATAAGCACCAAAGAAGCCGCCAAAATTTGAGGCTTGATAGAATCCGGTTAGGGGGGAAGAAGAAACAACAACTGATCGACTGGCCGAAATAATTGGACTGCCAGTTACCGCTCCGGTGACGATAAAAACAGAGTTTAAGGGATCATCAGGCGGGCGGATATCTTGAGAGTAGAGATACGCTCCCAAACCTCTGCCTCCAAGCCAATTTTCAATAATTTTTGGTTCAAGGGTTTGTTTTTTAGCAGAGAGGTTGGAAAGGTTAATTTTTAGTAATTGCACGAAAATATTTTAACACGGCTTGCTAGGAATTATTAACGGGGTCCATGCGGGCGAGCCTCGCGCTTCCGGGTGTAGTTGATTTCTGTGATTGTGCATCAACTTGGTTTTGAAAATCCACCGAGGCGGCCTCAAGAGTAAGTTTCTTGATTATTGGATCTTCCTGGTAACGAGGATTATCCGGGTCATGATAGTAGGCGTAATCAAATTCATCTTCAAAACTCCTCGCACTACTCCATATGCTAAGCAGTGTCCGCATTTCTAGGGTAAGTTTAGCGGCTTTTGCCAGTGCAGCGGTGCGCTCATCTTTTGCGTTTCGGGAAATGTGAAAACGGAGATTCACGGGATATTCTTGATTAATGTTTTCGTCTAAGTCATTGCCTTGGAGGTATTTGTCGAGGAAATCCTGTACTTTAGGGGGCAGTTGTTGGTTTACAACCACGGAGCGGGGGATGTTCCCGATTACAGCATTTTTCTCCTCATAATCCAATTCCGTGTATTCGTTTATAGCACATTGGTAGCGTTCACTGGCTTCGTCACTGGCATTTTCCAATGCTACAAACAATCTGAACCAGCTGTCTGCTAGTTCTGTAGTATAGTATTCGTCGGGTTCAGGTTTAAGTTCTTCACCACTCGCTATTCTGTCAAGTGTTCGGAAAGCCGCCATTATGTTATCGAGGGGTTCGCGGCATTCTTCTGCTAGGAGCGGGGTATCGGAATTGCGGTCACGCTCCATCTTATTAACAATTTCCCCCGACCAGTACGTGATTTGTTGTATGGCGTCTGCGACGTAACGGTGTCCAGGGCCTTCTGGCGGGAATAACCTACTTGCTTCTTCTATTGTTAAACCTGCGGCCTGCTGATCAACAATCGGCAGGTTTTCCATCGGTGGCCGTGCCTGGGCGAGAGTATCTGCGGGAGGTGATTGTCCTGGGGTGGGAACTTCTACCTGTTGCGGCCTTTCGGGAAAATGAGCTTTTGCTTCAGGATCAGGCCTTCTCTCGGGAACCAGCCTAGGTTTAGTAGGATCGAAGGGTGGATATTCGTGACGTCCCATGGCTGCTATTTTTTCAGTTATTATGTGGGTTGTCAAGCTTGCAAGATAATTTTAATTGACAGGCTGTGTAGTTTAAGTACAATAGGGATATGTCTAAGCCAGTCGTTTTTTCGGGGATTGCTCCCAGTGGGAATTTGCATATTGGTAATTATATAGGCGCGATCAGGCACTGGGTAAAATATCAGGATGAAAAGGACAATATTTTCTGCGTGGTAGATTTGCATGCGGTTACTGTACCCCAAGATCCGAGAGTTTTAAAAGATAAGACTCGAGAGGTGGCCGCTTTGTATCTGGCTTGCGGTATTGATCCCCAAAAAAGTCGGGTGTTTATTCAGTCTCACAATCCAGATCATGCACAATTAGCGTGGATTTTAGATTGCGTAACCCCCATGGGCTGGATGCAAAGGATGACCCAGTATAAGGACAAGTCTGTTAAACAAAAAGAGGTTATTACCGTGGGATTGTTTAATTACCCGGTCCTTATGGCGGCGGATATTCTGCTATATCAAACCAATGAGGTGCCGGTGGGAGATGATCAAAAACAACATGTAGAGATAACGCGGGATATTGCCCAGCGGTTTAATTCCAAGTACGGTGAAGTGTTTACTCTGCCGGAAGCGATGATTGACATGTCCGGGGCCAGGATAGTGAGCTTGCAAGACCCAAGCGCGAAAATGAGTAAATCTGATCCTGATAAAAAAGGATCGGTGTATTTGCTGGATGATCCAGAGACGGTGGGGCAGAAAGTCCGGGAAGCGGTTACTGATTCTGGGCAGGAAATCCAAACCCATGAAGAAAAACCGGCGATTAGTAATTTGCTATCAATTTTCTCCGCATTAAGCGGAAAGGAAATAAATTCCATTGAAGAAGAATATCAAGGTTCTAGTTATCAAAAGTTTAAACAAGATTTATCCGAGGTAGTGGTAGAATTTCTTAAGCCGATTCAACGGAGATATCGCGAGATTAGGGAAGATAGTACTTATTTGGATAACGTTCTTCAACAGGGATCGGATTCGCTAAAGTCTGTATCTAACAAAACTCTCCGTGCTGTCCAAGAAGCGCTGGGATTAGGATAAGCGAGGTTGACTACGGTCTCGTTTTTCGTGGTATACTGATTTTAATGATTAAGTACGAGGGTGTAACAAAAGTTTTTCCCGATGGTACAGTGGCTGTTCGCGACATTGATCTTACTTTTAAGGAAGGTGAGTTTGCTTTTGTTGTTGGCCCATCGGGGGCAGGCAAGTCAACTCTGCTGAACCTTTTGATACGCCGTTACACACCGACAAAAGGGGATGTCTGGTATACCGATTATAATGTAGGGCGTATTTCGGCAGGGCGTGTCTCGCGTTTGCGTCGAGAGATAGGTATGGTTTTTCAGGATTTTAAGCTGCTTCCGAGGTTTACGGTTAAAGAGAATATTGCCTTTGGTCTCGAGGCGGTAGGGCGTGGACGACAGGAGGTTCGCGAATTAGTCCCTTTTATATTAAAGTTAGTTGGATTGGAAGACAAGATGAACAGGTATCCTCGACAGCTTTCATCGGGCGAAGCGCAACGGGTTTCCATTGCCAGAGCTATGGTACATGAGCCAAAAGTTCTGCTAGCCGACGAGCCAACAGGGAATCTGGATTCGCGAACTGGGTGGGAGATAGTTCAGTTGTTACAGCAGATAAATAATTGGGGAACAACTGTAATTATGGCTACTCATGATCGTGATGTCGTCGATAGTTTAAGGAATCGAGTGGTGAGGATTGAGGAAGGCATGATTGTGGAAGACGAAAAAGTAGGAAGTTATGATTGAAACTGTCCGCCTTATAATTAAAAACACTTTCCAGCATTTAGCACGGAATTTTTGGCATAGTGTGGCCGCTATCTTGGTGATGACACTAGCTCTTTATTCTGTGGTCTATTTCACGGCCTCGGCTTATCGTTATAATGAAGCCTTAAGAGAATTGCGAAGCAAACCTCAATTAACTGTGTTTTTTAAAGATGAAGCAACCGAAGAGGAGATTCTGAATTGGAAAAAAAGTTTAGAAGCCCGCAACGAAGTTAAGGAAGCAAATTACATATCTAAGGAGGAGGCACTAGTTCTTTATCAGCAAGAGAATCAGGAACGGCCCGAGTTACTCGAATTTGTTACGGCAGATATTCTTCCTGCCTCACTCGAGATTTCCACAACCGAAGTAGAATATCAAGAGTCAATTGCGCGTGAATTGGCTAACAGCCCACGAATAGAAAGTATTATTTTCCATAGCGATGTTGTTCAAAAACTGCTGCGGTTATCCAATGCTATGAAAGTAGAGGGGTTTGTCTGGGCCGGATCTTTATTAACTGTGGCGATAATCACGATTTTGGTAGTGGTTGGAATTAGTATTTCTAGTTATGGTGAAGAGATTGAAATTATGAAATTAGTTGGGGCAGGATCTTGGTATGTGCGTTTCCCTTTTGTTATTCAGGGAATCATCTACGGTGTCGTTGCCGCTGCTTTGGCAATTGGAATGTTGTATGCGATGCCCTACTTAAAAACGGCGATAGTTGGTGAAACAGACTTGCTTTTTCTTCCGGGACTGGGAACCGATATAGTTTCTTCTTGGGTATTACTTCGTCTTTGGGGAGCGGCGACAATTTTTGGTATTGTTTTAGGAGCTTTAGCTAGCTGGCTGGCAACGTGGAGGTACTTGAGAGTGTAAAACCAGTCGGCCATTTAACCATGTTTAAGCGATTCAAACGACTTATTGCTATCCTATTCATAATCCCTTTATTATTCTCTACCTTTGCTGTTTTTGCTCAGGATGATCTACAGTCGGAGTTTGATAAGAAGCAGGAAGAATTGCAGCAGATTGAAGCACGAAAAAAAGAGCTTCAAGATAAAATTGCTCAGGCTCAATATCAAGAGGCTACTTTAGCTAATCAGATCAGTTATTTAAACAATACTATATATTTAACTGAACTTGAGATTAGTGAAACACAAGGGGAAATAATCACGACTCAGGATCAGTTAATAGCGTTAGGAGAAAATATTGAGAAACTGACTGAGAAGCTGGCTAATCTTGAAGATAGTATCGGTGCGTTAACTAGGGCTTTACAAGCAAGGATTAGAGAGGCATATAAACTGAGTCGTACTACTACCTCGTGGGAATTTTTCATTTCATCGGAAACGGTCGATAGTTTTATCCGTCGTTACGCCTATATTTCAACCCTCCAGTACGAAGATCGGAAACTAATGCAGCAGATGGTTGATTCGCAGGATATATTTTCTGAACAGAGGGATAGATTGGAAGAGCTGAAGCAGGAAAAAGAAGAATTAAAGAAACAGCTGGAAGATCAAAAAGCAGTTTTAGGGCAGCAACAAGCGGGCTTATCACAACAAAAAGCGAATAAGCAATATATCCTTCAGGTTACCGAAAACGAGGAGGCGAGGTATCAAGAACTACTCTCGTCGTTGCAGAGAGACGAAGCGGCGATTAGGGAGGCAATTAACGGTTTACTTAGACAGATTGCTGGTAATGTTCTTGAAGGAACGGCGGTTAAACGAGGCGATGTTATTGGGTTGGTGGGTAATACTGGAGCAGTATATCCACGGCCAACAGTAGATAATCCCTACGCCGGGGCGCATGTGCATTTTAGTGTGTTTACTTGTGATAACTGTCCCTGTGCAACTAATCTCTGGTCCTGTACAACTAATCCTCGATCGCATATTAACAATGGTACCCTCCGCTGGCCTTTGGATGATTTTTATATTAGTCAGGAGTATGGTTATACCTGGTTTGCGGCTAGTTCTGGATATTACTCGGATAGCTTTCACAATGGTATTGACCTGGTTTCTAATGATGGTTATGGGGCGGCTGTACGAGCAGGTGCCGATGGCACGGTGTACTACACGGTCGATGGTTGGGGGGGGCATGGAGCGTTAATCAAACATAGTGATAATTTGTTTACTGCTTACTGGCATATCCAGCCGGTACAGCAGTAACAGGCAATAATAGGGATCATCCCTATTTTAGGGTTGATCCCTAAAATAGGCTTTTGTTGTAGCGAAATTTCTTTCGCGCCTGAAATTTGCATACCAATAGAGTTTTTCCACACCTTCTTTTGTCTTTACTTCTTGTTTTACTAGTTGTTTGTGGTAGTTATTCCGTCACCACCGCCGAGTGGTTACCTTCCGGTAGTGTGGTGATTAATGAGGTTATGTGGATGGGGACTGGTGCCTCGTCCTCGGATGAGTGGTTAGAGCTTTACAATACCTCGGACCTGGAAATAGACTTAACTGGATGGGGAGTTTATGAGGCGGCTGGGAGCGAATTGATCGAACCTTTGGGGGGATTAATCGCGGCCCACTCATATTACCTTGTCGAACGAACTGATGATAATACGGTGAGTGATGTTCCGGCAAGTCAGCCGCCGACCAGCTGGGGTGGCTATGGTCTGTCTAATGACGGGGAACACCTGGTACTGCTGGATGCAGATGGGAATATTATTGATGAAGTGATAGCTTCCAGTGGGTGGTTTACTGGAGATGGTTCCGAAAAAAGAAGTATGGAGCGGATTGATCCAAACGACTCCGGCAGTCTGTCTTCTAACTGGTGTACAAATGACGGGGTAACGATTAATGGGTTGGATGCAAACGGGGACAAGATTTTGGGTACGCCTAAGATACAGAATAGCTGTTAC
>JAHJGY010000015.1 GCA_018824115.1 Patescibacteria group bacterium | reverse complement strand
TGATTAATGAATTCCTTATGGGAAGGTTTGTTCGTTTATTGATTACATCACTTTCGTGAGTTGTGAGCCGGAATACGTCTTTTCTTATACTATCCCACCTGCCTGCCGGCAGGCAGGTTTGTCTCACTCAATGAAACTCGAAATCTATGATTTCGATAGTTGAATTAGTCCACCGTAGCTCAAAGGGCGAAGGTGGATTTGGAAATACCGGAAATAGCAGAAAGGTCGTTATATGGGCCTAACGGGTGATGGGCCGGCAAGCTCAGCCAAATAAGACTGGCTAAAAGCAAGTGTAACGGCAGCTTTTAGCCTAGTTGCTTTTGGCCCTGTACCGTTCCGCCAAAGGCAGATCTGGTACACGGGCCACCCCACTTCGCTAAAGCTTCGTGGGGTATGCCCCCACAAGATTTAGACAAAAGTGGGAGTGTCCTGAGCGAACGAAGTGAGTCGAAGGGACAACCTTTGCTCATGGCAAGCCCTGTTAACAAAGAAACAGTCCCTTTGCATAAAGCCAACACGGGAATCTCGATAGCTAATTGTCACCAAAGAATTCTTGATCTAGCTTTAATATCCGAGTAGTATCTCCTTCCTCGGTTCCAAGGCTAGGAAGTTCTAGATCCTCCCCATGTATTAGTACAGCACCGCTCCCCAATGCACCCTGCACTAAATTAGTTCCTAGATTATAAGACCCAACAGCCACCCTGATTTTTTTTGAGATATACCTACCTACTTTTTGTGATTCAGTCCCATTTGTTAAGTCCTCCACCCTCTGTACACAAGCTTTTATAATTTCCATAACTATTTTGACTCGATCTAAACTACGTTCTTTCGTATTTGGATATTCTCCAAAAGAATCTTCTACTTGTAAAGCTAAACCCGGATCTATCTCAGTCAAGCTATTAACCAAATCAACCCTAGAACTTTCTAAAATAGCGCCACTAAGCTTATCAAGCTCAATCCCAGTTGGCCCCAGAAGTTCACTATAATGTAAAGTCATGTCAGTAACATCGGGGCCGTCCAACGCCGCTAAAGCTCGTGCCCGTTCAACAGCCGCCAATCCCGGATCCTCACCATTAGCCCACATAAGCAAAAGCGGCGCATTTGCCGCAATAGTTTCTAATGTATCAATATACTTGCCACATTCCCCCTCAACGAGATCTTCGTTTATTTTATAGCCCAGCCTATAGGCAGTCTTGAGTAAACTCAACATACCCATTGAATAGACCATTTTAGGAACTAAAAAATCTAGATTTTCTTCCCTTGTTCTTTCATAAAGGGTAACTAATTGAACCTCTGAAATAGCAACTACATCAATTGCACCCAGTTTCGTCATAGATAACGTTTCGTCTTTAACTCCAAGTATTCTCCGTGCCTCGTTTTTTATAAGCAACTCTCTTATAGCTAATGCATTCTCAGATAAACCTTCCCTACTACTAAGATCCCTATACTCATCATAAAGGAGAAAAACATCCAGATCGGTAGGTTCCCTGGGCTCACTTACAGAACTACCAAAAAGCACCAAACGCGCCCCACCAAGATCTCCTGAAACCTGAAGCTCTTGCAAAGGCATAAGTACGCCACTCCGAATCTTCTCAGACGCGTCCCTATACCCTTCTATTTTATTTTCCGAATTATAACTTAAATATCTAACAACTTCTTCAGACATATTTAACGATGGTATGAATTCTTTACTCATTAAGCCTATGCTAAAGGCCTTTTCAAAGGACTATCATTAGAAAAATGGGAAGGCTTTAACCAGGCTTAGAAGATCTAATCAGTATCAATATAGCGCAAAAGTTCAAAGTTCCCCCCATCTCGCTGAATTTCTTCCATCAGGCCATTAACTTCTTCTTTACTTAAACCATTAACATGCTGCTCCAAAGCTTTTCTTCTTTTATCAAGATAACCACTCACTTCAAGACCACAAATATCCGGGTGAGTATAAGAGTCCGAAAGTAAAAACTTCCCCACGCTATGTGGCCCAAGACCATTTTCTAATTGATCTGGAAAAAAGGCAGTATCTCTGGAATAAGGATAGGCGGCATCAAGAACTAATGAGGCGGTATGGCGGTGATCCCGATGATTAACCCAATGAATTCCCTTAGAAAAACTATTAATATGCACTTCAGGATTATGAGTAATGATAATCTCTGGCTTGAATTGCCTGATGTGAAAAACTATTTTTTTGATATTGTCAATTGACTCTTCAAGTTCACCATCGGGAATACCTAAATTAAACATCTCTTCATCTTTAAGCCCCAATTCTTTCCCAGCCCTTCTTTGTTCCTCGACCCTGATCTTGGCAAACTGCCCTTCACTAATGTCGGTTCTATCTTTTGTTCCCTTTCCCCCATTAGTCATCACCACCACTCTAACTTTTTTGTCATCATCAATCAATCGCGCCACGGTTCCGCCGCAAACTATTTCATTATCATCAGGATGTGCCATTACTACTAAAATCCTCCCTGTTTCAGAAAAAATCTTATGATATGAGTCTCTCATCATAACGAATTAATAATAACACAACCCTAAGTTATAATTAATTTATGGATGGAACTAATATTGCTAAAGTCAATAAAAATCAAGCAAACCTACTCAGAGAAATAAGGTTAAAGCTCCTTAAAGAAAATCCGCTTACCTACGGCGAAAGATATGAAACTATTAAAAGGAAACCATTGTCATACTTCAAAAGCTGGATAGAAAGAAGCTCCAATCCCGACACGGGAATCTTTCTGATTTTTAAAGGAAGAGAAGTTATTGGTATGAGAGAAATTAGAAGGTATAATAAGGATCCTAAGATCGGGTATTTTGGCAATTCAGGAATATTAAAAGAGTATCAAAACCAAGGCGTCGGTAAAAACCTACAAGACTTCACTTTTGGATGGATAAAGAAAAACACCAATTTCAAAAAAATCGTAATTATTGTAAGAAAACATAACAAAAAATACTTAAAATTCGCCAAAAGATACGGCTTTAAAATCTTCGAAGAGGGCAAGTACCGCGGCATCCCGGAATTTTACCTAGAGAAAACAATAATAAAATAACTATCGTTCCCTTCCTGTGATTAAAAGAATTTGAAATAAAATCATGTGCCTCGTTGTATTAGTACCGGTGTAACATTAGTATAATTAACTAATTGTTCTCCGTAGAAAGTGAAAAGCTTATTAATTTATGAATATCATTGATCTTAAAAGTATTAAAAAGGATTACCGGAACAAAAAAAACGTTATTACCCGCGCTCTGCGCGGGTTAGATCTTTGCGTTAAAGAGGGAGAGTTTGTAGCAATCATGGGGAGATCAGGTTCTGGTAAATCAACGCTAATGAATATCATCGGACTTCTTGATAGTAATTTTGAAGGAGAGTATTCGTTCAAAAGCAAAGATGTAAAAAACTTGTCTGGGAACAAGCTTTCGGAATTGCGAGGTAGAGAAATTGGATTTGTTTTTCAACAATTTAATTTGCTCAAAAAAGCGGATGTCTTACACAATGTTCTTTTACCTACTGTTTACAGATCTAGTGGTGGTGATAAGAAACGGGCAGAAAGTCTAATTAATAAAGTTGGGTTAAAAGATAAAATACGCAATAAGAGTAATGAATTATCTGTAGGTCAAATTCAAAGAGTGGCAATTGCGAGGGCTTTAATGATGAATCCCTCAGTTATTTTAGCCGATGAACCAACGGGAAATTTGGACACCAAGACTGCGATGGAAGTTATGGATTTAATGATAGGGCTGAATAAAGAAGGCAAAACACTGGTAATTATTACTCATGAGCAAGACATTGCGGCATATGCGAATAGAATTGTTCTGCTGAAAGATGGACTTATTGATAAGGGAGGTAAAAGACGATGAAAATTTCAGCATTAATTGGACAAGCTTTTACAGCTATCTTTGCTAATAAAGTTAGAAGTTTTTTAACTGTTTTAGGTATTGTGATTGGAATTGGTTCGGTGATCGCTTTAATTTCGCTTGGTGATAGCGTAAGCAATACAATTGGTGAAAATTTTTCTTCTCTAGGCTCAGCAATGATTACTGTTAACTCCAAAGCCGTAAAAGAAAATACCGAAACAATTGATGAAGGGGCCGATCAGAATGGGGATTCCGGAATAATGACGATGGGTAGAGATCATGGAGAAGAAAATGGTATGAGAGCAATGTTCATGGGCGTTATCAGCGATCCAACTTTAACAGAACAAGATTATAATGGTATTAAAGGCCTTGGAGAAGACAAGGTGACGACGGTATCACCTGAAATTTCTAAAACGAGTGACGTTGTCTATAATGATTTAAATAAGAGCTTAACTGTAACTGGTGTTGATGTTGCCTATTTTGAAATAGAAGGATATGAGGTTGCCGAGGGCGTATTATTCTCTAATGAAGATATAGAGAGTAAATCGAAAGTGGTTGTCCTTGCTAGTCAGTCCTGCAATGATTTATTCGGTTCAGAGAATGCGATTGATGAAGTTATTACGATTGACGAAGAAAAGTATCAAGTAATTGGGGTTCTTAGTGAAAAGAAAGAATCGCAGTTTATTAATCCAAATGAAGCAATCTTACTTCCTTATCCTAGTGCTTTAGAATCTTTTGACCAGGAGATGTTTACTACAATTAGCGTTGAAGCCGCTAATGAAGAAATCGTGTCATCAGTTTGCAGTGAGATTGAAACATTATTGCTGGCTAATCACGAAATCGTAGATGCTGGGGATGCCGATTTTACCATTATTTCTTCTCAGGATATACTAGACATGCAAGAGAGTACTATGACTATTTTGACTGGAGTCTTTGCCGCGATTGCGGGCATTTCCCTGGTAGTGGGCGGGATTGGAATCATGAATATCATGTTAGTATCAGTTACGGAGAGGACTAAAGAGATTGGCTTAAGAAAAGCAGTCGGAGCGAAAACTTACCATATCTTGATGCAGTTCCTGACAGAATCGGTAATTTTGACTTTAATTGGCGGTTTAGTGGGAATAGGAGTTGGCTATTTAATTAGTACGATTGCCGCCCGGATGATTTCAATTACAACGGTACTATCGTTAGACGCAGTAGTTTTAGCTGTGTCTATTTCTGGAGCGGTAGGAATTGTATTTGGGCTTTATCCAGCTTGGAAAGCCGCACGATTAGATCCAGTAGATGCCTTACGGTATGAATAGGTAAATGGTCTATTCTCCAAAATTACTTCCCACTATTATTAAATCAAAAATATCGATTGCCCCTCCACTCTGGTTTGCATCGGCACGCGGATCATATCCACTACTTCCAGGAGACCTGCCAAAAGAGCTGCCAACAATAACTAAATCAAATATATCCACATCACCATCTCCGTTCAAATCTCCAGGAACAGAAGGAATCGAAGTCGGAGTAGCTGTGGGCGCAGGAGATCCCCCATTCGGAGGCACTGCTCCGCGGTAATCAACACCTGTTGTTCCCGGCCAGTTTAATCCCTCATAGGAAACACCGGGTGTATTTACCTGGGCATTAGCAGGACGGTATCTTTCCCAAATAGTATTGATGTCAAATGAGGTATCGTCAATAACTGAAGGGTTAAATCCGGGATCTAGTCGTTCACCGTGCTGTGATTCAATCTCCCCGCCCACCTCCCAAACAATATTTCCGGCATAGTGTGCGGGACTACTGCCATTTAGTATGGGCATACTATTCATTGCGTACCAAACATTGTTATAAACGTACTTTTCGGAATTGTCTATACAAACATCTGGACCCATGGCATGGCCATACCCGCTTACTCTACTCAGTATAGTATTGTTATATATCTTCCACGCGGCCGCCCCAAGACCACCATGTGCGCTGAACGGAGATCCCGTTGTCCATTGAGGCCAAACACTTTTGGGGCAGACTGGCCGCCCCCCCTTTGATAAGTAGAGTTATCTATCACATTGTGATGAATATAAACATTCCCAGAGTTTCCATTGTCTCCCAGAATTGCAATTCCGGCGAGAACGTGCCAAAACATGTTGCGGGAGACCTCGATATTACTTACGTTTGTCTGAAAGTTTAACGCGTCATCACTTGTTTCTTTAAACAAATTCTGGGTAATGGTCACATCTGAACTACCTCCTCCAATATTCATAGCATCCATAAGATCGCGAAATGTATTATGATGGATATCAAAATTGTGTATTGTTCCAACTATTGACCACGTTTGAAATTCGGGACCTGCTTCGGACGGATCGCTTGAATCCTTTAAATCTGTCCAATAAAAATACCTGGGGATGCCCCCGTTAAATTCGGAATTGAGGATTTCACAGTTGGACGCTCCGGTTGAACCAATTCCGGTTACTCCATGTTTAATGTAGCAACCATCAATAGTAATATTGTGAGTACTACCATCCATTTCCATACATGTTGAAGAATGAACAAAATCGATATTTCTGAAAGAAAGATAACTTGCCCCATTAAGATCCAGCAATGTGCGGGATGTGTAAACAGCTATACTTAAATTATTGGGATTTGGATTAACAGGAAAATTGACCGGAGACCCGTCGGCTTCATACCTATCATAAGGCCCAAGTTCAAGCCGGATATACAGGTTTCCATTTCGCAACTGCACTCCTGGTCCAGAATATACGTCGCTAAGGTCATTAACCGTATAGTTTCTGGAATCCATCCGACTGGTTGTGTCATATTCCATCAATTGCGTGTCGGCTTCCAAAACCCATGCCTGAGCATAATCACTGGAAATTAATCGTCTGCTTCGGTAAAGATGAATATCGGAATCAACAAGCTCCCATTCTGAGTTTGGGGCATTTCTGAAATCCGGAAGTCCACCGTCTACCACAGCTCGCTCTCCTGAATACGACTGGACAATAATCTGATTATTAGAGTTTCCATCAAGTCCGGTGGAAATATTGCTTTCGTAGTAGACTCCTTCCCGTAAATTAAGAATGTCCCCAGGCGACAGCTTGTCAAGAGAGGCATCCAGTGTTCGCCAGGGAGAATTCAATGTCCCCGAGCTGGAATCGTTTTACCTAGAGGTGAAGCATAATATTCTGCTGCATAACAGTTGTAAGAATGGAATATCCAAAAGAAACAGATAAGGCAGGATGTGGCTAATACTCGAGTATTCCGCATCTATTAACAGGGTACACATGTGCAGCTTAGCCGTCAAGATTTGTAATATATACTCCTACTATTCGCGACCACAACAACATATTTAAGGATCGTTCTTAGGGATCTCGTTTTGGATTTGAGAAGTAGCGGAAAGACTATTCAATGAAAGGACCGTCCTTTCATTATTATTAGTAATCTGTGTATAATTAAAATAATGACCTACTCATGAGAGATGTCATAACTAACTACTTCAAATTACAAATCATCATTTCACTCCAAACATTAAAGGAAAAGAAAGGGGGTGATTGTAAGTGACTTTTACCAAATTTTTACCTGTTCCCATTTTAGTAAGTATATTGGCTTTTGTTTACATGATCATTGCCGGCCAGTTCGAGCTAATAGCATGGGTTGCCTTTATTACCTGGGCAGGCTATTTCCTTGCTGGAATGGACCTCAAGGCGGCTATTCGTTTAGCAATTAGTTTCACTTTAGGTATACTCGGAGGAATGGCCGTTGTTTGGCTAGGTACCAATGTTACCTCAAGCTGGGGTACCTATGCCTTCCCTGCCGCTGTAGCGCCAGTAGCATTTGTCATTATCTTATTGGAATTAGTCCCCTGGTTTGACCTGGCTCCTGGATATTTCCTGGGGTGTGCCGCTTTCTTTGCCGCCGGGGCAACTAATGATATAGCTACATTTAAGGCAGTACTTATACCTGCACTTATAGGTGTTGTTCTTGGCCTGGCAACAGACTTCCTGCGGGGGGCAGTTTTTAACATGCAAGGTATAGAAGACCCGCTAAAGAAGAACCGTCAAGCTGCTTAGATGTAAGCGGTAACTAAGGGATTACTATCACCTAGTAGTCTCTTAGCTAGCAGACTACTCTTTCTGGCGTAATAAAACTCTTCGTTAAGGGGGGTGTGGGTTGTTATGGAAGACAAAAGCCAACAAACAAAAGCTGATCCCAAACTAGAAACTGTCCAGACGAAGTCTGTCGAACTCGTGGTTTGCCTAGTAAGAATTCTTGTAAGGTTTATCCTTGTTGCCGCCTTGTTCTGGAGCAAGAATATATATGCCATACCATTAACTGCATATTTATTCGTCTCCGAGATGGGAGATTGTCTAACCATCTATCTCGCCAAAACCAAGCCTGAATTCAAAGAAATTCTGGGAATTTTGCATGTTCTGAATGCTACATCAGTAACCTTGGTGATATCCCTTCTTACAGGATGGGTCTTTAACGATTTCTATCTTGTCTTCCTTATCAACATCGTTTCAGCCAGCTTAGCATATGGGCTCATTACTAGTATGACAAGTGCCATTTTATCAATTAGCACGTACTCCACTTTGTTGTATATATACCATGCACCACTCACTCTCTATTTACGCTTACCCCTGCTGACAAGTGTAGCCATCCTTATCCTCATCGATGGAGTACGGTATCAAAATATTACTAGTTATCTTACTCATGTTTTAAGCATTGAAAAGGCAAAACAGGACTTCATTGCCATTGCATCACATAACCTAAGAACACCAGTTGCCGCCATCTACGGATATATTGAACTGCTTCTAAGCGGCGATACAGGGCCACTAAACGAGGATCAATCATCATGCATCGATAAAATTAAACGCAATAACCGAGAATTAGAACAACTTTCCGAACAAGTGTTACAAATTTCGATCCTTGCATTAGGTGAGGCAGCTAATTTATTTAAACAACCAAGTCAAGTCGGGGTAATCATCGAAGATGTTATTCACAATGTGACCTCTAGAGCTCAGAAAAAAGGTCTCAAATTGACCTATTTAAAACCCAACTATATTCTACCCCTCGTAGACATCGATATCGAAAAGATTACCGCCGTACTTAATAATTTAGTTGACAACGCTATCAAGTACACAGAAACAGGTAAAGTTACTGTAGCGGCAAAGAACGAAGGGGGCTACGTCGTTATCTCAGTAATAGATACTGGGATTGGCATTCCAAAAGCAGATTTGCCGAAGATATTTAGTCAGTTTTACCGTGCAGGTAATATTCTGGTTTATAACCAACCTGGTTTAGGCCTAGGCCTATATTTAGGAAAACGAATTGTCGATCTACACAACGGAAGAATCACTGTAACCAGCATGGAAGGGGTAGGAACAACACTTACCCTATCGCTACCAGTAACTAGGGATTCTCTGGATTAATGCCTTTAATAATTATTGTTCTGATTACTATTTTAAGCGCAGTAGCGTTTGTTGAGTTGGTTCTGTCCAAACTTAGATCGAACAGGCGAAAAGCGATAAAACACATCGAGATTTTGGATAACCAATTAGAAATCGTGGAAGCCCTATCTTATATTCCTTCCTCTAAAATAGGTTCCCTAACAGATAAGATTAATGAGTTAGCCCAAATATTTTTCAGACAACAGAGATGTGTGGCAATTAGTTTAATCTCCACCGGCAACATTTTTCAGGAACATGCCAGAGTTCTGCGCTGCTTTCCAGACAAGCGCAGCGAAAGAGATCAACAACTTGATAGTTTAGAAGAGTACCTCTTGTCTCAAGTAAACGAGGAAGAATCTAAGGGGAAAACGGAAAAACTGTTTATTGTTGACTCTCTCGAAGGAACAACTTTAAAGGAATCCTCAAGATCCAAGCATCGAATCGCAATTATTAAACCACTCGACTACCAAACTAAAAGAATGGGTTGCGTGATCTTTTTTAGTGAGAGCGAAACACCTATGTCTCCTGAGGAAAGGGACTTCCTTTCTTCTGTGGGAAACATAATTTCCTATATCTTAAGAAAACTTGAAGTTGAAGTTCTGCTAACTCCTTCAGAACAACTGACAGCAATAGATGTAGAATGGTAACAAAAATACTAATTATAACCCTAGTCGCAGTGATATTATGCGGAGAACTCCTACGCCTCTATTCGTTCAGCAAAAAAAATAAACAAACAACACTAGCTGTAATTAAAAGACAGAATAGTCTACATTATCTTGACTTTCTGACTTCCGAGAGTCTCAAAAGTCAGGAATCGATAGAAAATGCTTTCTCGAAATACCTTAACTACCTAAGAAAGACTATTTCATGGAAATATCACAGCCTCTGGCGTCTAATTAGTGAACAACAGGTTGTCACCATCCGTTTTACAGGAGGATTACCTGAATGGTATATGGGAGAACTAGGACGGGAGTTATTAATTAAAGTTGGTGACGCTTCGATTGGCCGAGCAGTGGCCACGAAACAACCTGTTACTATTAACGTTGCCGAAGAAGATCCGCGGTTCACCAATCTTAAAACTTACGGCACTAGGGCACAATACCGTTCCTTATCGTGCTACCCCTTAGTGGGCAAACATAGAACACTTGGTGGATTCTGTGCGTACGGAAAAGACATAAACATGTTTACTTTACATGATATTAAATTTTTGCTAACCTGTGCCAATCTTTACGCAATCGTCGTAGAAAACATGTTATTTGATAAATACCTCTTTTTGAGAACACACCACACTAAGGACCGTCCCTAGTTTCGCCACTATTACAGGCTAGGTGCCAAATCTTACTCCCCTCAGTAAATCCGTACGCGCGGAATGTGCGGCCCGAGCAGTATTGCCAGCCAGTCTAAGAACTGTCCTCCGGCCTGCGCCTCTCAAACTTAAACGCATTGTCATTCCGCTCCGCAATCATTAACAGTTCTGTTCCCGGAAAACATACCGACTGATCAGCACATGAGATAGCAACACAATCGGCCTGTGCTTTAATTATTTGCACTGTCTTATCAAACACGTTTTTTATCCGAGCTAAAACCTCATCCTTTCTAACAGAATCACCTGGACGGACCTTATACTCCACTATCCCAGAGTAGTCAGCCGAATACTTATTCCATACCGTCTCATAGAAACCATCAAGCTTAATCCTTCGTTCGTAAATCCATGGACTCCAGCCCTCTATCATTCCAAGAGAATTTAGGGAGTTCTTAATCATATTTAGTCCGATCTCAACAAACCGCTCTTTTACCAACATTGGCCCGCCAAGTTCAACTGTAAGAGCCGGGATTTTTGCGTCATTAATTAGTGCGGCAGTAATAGAATACCTCAACTCATTAGAAGTTGCACTATTTTCTACAAAGTAGTTTATTCCGGATAAGTCGGAATACCTAATAATTTCCTTAACCAACCAAGAATCATTTTGATCAACAACTTGGTCCAAATATATATATGGAATCGATTCCATAGTATCGGTATGTAAATCAATCACCACTATAGGCTTCGTTTCAACAATCTTTGCAAATATTTTATGGGCTATCCTCTCGGCTATACTGCCCTTGGGATGACCGGGGAAACAACGATTTAAATCTATCGACTCCATCGGTTCGTATCTTGTAATTAGTTCGTACGCCAGGGGATTCATCATCGGGAAACAAAAAACTTTCCCTCTCTTAAGCCCTCCCCTTTTCAGATAACGACCCATTCTTAAAACCGTTTCCGTCCCGGTCACTTCGTCCCCATGGACCGCGGCAACCACCCACACAGTTGGCCCAGCAACTTTTGAATCATAGCAAAAATATGGAATACGGCGATTAGCCATATCAACGCTTTTAAAAACCGAGATATATCCACTCTTTACTTCCACCATAACCACTGATTATACTACTCATTCAGGATAATAATTAAAAAGCGCAATGTTCATTTAATTCCAGTGACAGTTCTTTGAGTTACTCGAGCGAATGGGGAATGGTGAGCAAGGCCGAACCAGAGTCGAGAGAAATATATCTAATGACCTATTTTGTCTATATCCTTCGCACATCCTCCAATACCCTTTATATTGGCCAAACAAATAATTTAGAAAAACGTTTAAAGGAGCACCGAAACAAATCTTCCAAGTCTGCAAAATATATTAGATATTTTCTTGGTTTTACCCTAGTCTATTCCGAAAAATATTCAACCAGAAAAGAGGCAATGACAAGAGAGATACAGCTCAAAAAATTGACAAAGGCGAAAAAAGAAGCCCTCGTTTCTGGCAACGAAAGGGCCGTCCTTCACAACCCACCCACCCTATACTAAACACTCTGTGTATTTTTTTGGAATCTCCGGCGCTCAGCTTTATTAAGAATCTTCTTTCTAAGACGGACACTTTTTGGTGTAATTTCCATCAACTCGTCGGATTCAATAAACTCTAGACTTTTTTCGAGTGTCATCTCGGTTGGAGGCGTAAGTTGGATAATTTCATCCGATCCTTTGGCACGCATATTCGTAAGTTTTTTACCCTTGCAAACATTAATGGCAATATCGTCATTCTTTGTGTTTTTGCCAACAATCATTCCTTCATAAACTTTTACTCCCGGACCAACAAAAGTCACGCCCCTTTCTTGAGCTGCGTTCAATCCATATGCAACAGTATCACCATCCTGGGAAGCAACAAGTACGCCAGCTCTTAACCTCCGGACCGGCTTCCCAACGGGCCGATAGTCAATAACGTGTGAATTAAATATCACAGTTCCCTTAGTTTGCGTAGCAAGAAGACTTCTTAAACCAATCAGGGCGCGAGTTGGCATGTGATAAATAAATTCAACTTCCCGGTCGCTAATAGGTTCAGTATTTACTAGGGCCGCATATCTCTTGCCCAATTCTTGATTGATTACACCTACATGCTCCTTGGGAACAATAATATCCAGCTCCTCAACTGGTTCATTTTTCACACCCTCGATCTCTCTTATGATCACCTCAGGTTTTTCCACTTCTATCTCAAACCCATCCCGGCGAAGTTCTTCTAGAAAAACTGTCAGGTGAAGCTCCCCTCTTCCCGACACGACAAATTTACTGTCGTCTCTCTTCTCCACTCGCAAGCTCAGATTCTTCTCCACCTCACGATTAAGTCTTTTTTCTATCTGACGACTTGTGAGAAATTCCCCCTCACTACCGGACAATGGAGATGTATTAGGCCCAACAACTATATGCAAAGTAGGTTCGCTAATTTGCATAGAGAGAAGGGCGCCTGTCTCACTTGGATCAGCTATCGTATCGCCAATTTTAACGTCACCTAATCCTGCAATAGCAACAATATCACCAGAACTTGCCTGTTCGACTTCTTTTCTGGAAAGACCTTCCGAGACAAAAACTTTTTCAACGGTATAGCTACTGTTTGATTTTTGGATAAGAGATACTTTCTGTCCTTTCTCTATTACTCCCTGATGAATTCTTCCGATTAATATTTTCCCCAAGTGACTATTATGCTCAAATGAAGAAACGAGCATTTTGAATTTCTTATTGTCATTTGATTCAGGTGGAGGGATAAAATTAATTATTTTTCTTAGCAGCGGGTTGACATCCGCGTCTACATTAAAATTATCAGGCAGATACTCAAAAACTTTTCCACCTCTGCCAAAAGAGTATAGTATTGGGAAATTTAGTTGTTCCTCCGTCTTCGCAAGGTCCAGGAAAAGATTCTCCGTCTTTTTGATAACATACGGAATTCTTGCATATTGCTTGTCTATCTTATTGATAACAACAATGATCTTTAGACCTAACTCCAGGGCCTTCCTAAGAACAAAACGGGTCTGCGGCATTGGCCCTTCCTGCGCATCAATTATTAGTAGGGCTCCATTTGCCATACTAAGGGTGCGTTCGACCTCGCCCGAAAAATCTACATGGCCTGGAGTATCAATGATGTTTATTTTGGTGCCTTCAAAATTGATCGCGCAGTTTTTGGCCGTAATAGTAATGCCACGCTCTCTTTCCTGATCGTTACTATCAAGAATACGGTCAGCGCCCATTTCTTCCTGATTCTCCCGAAACGTATGCGTTTGCTTGAGGAGAGCGTCTATTAGCGTGGTTTTGCCATGATCTACGTGTGCAATGACAGCCACATTTCTTATCTTTTTTACATCTGACATTTTCATGAATAATAACCCTCCTTTCACGAGGGGCGAAAGGGTATTGTACCAGTATAGCGAAACGTTTACTAATTTAGCACTTAGTTTTGAAACGACTACGCTATCTTAACACCTTATAAAAGTAAAGTAATGAAAGGTCCGCCCTTAATACTAACTGTTAATCCTAACATCTTGACATAAGTAGGTTGGGCGGGTATACAATGTAGGCAGACCTGTTATGGAAACATTTCTCAAATTATCATGGTAAGACCTGGTCGCAATGTAAGTGAAAATCCCCCAAGCGAAGAGCAGGAACGCGTTCTCGAAATCGGAGAAGGTTACACTATCTCGGCAGATACAGATCCTCTTGATGGGAGGAGCAGATATTCTGCAGAAGTTATTCATGGCGACAGAATGATGCTTCTGTATACGCATCCAGATCATCCAGAAGAAGGTGTTTACCTCATTTTTTATAAGCCAGCAGACGAGGGTGGTTGGACTTACGATAATAGTCAGGGGATGCAAAGAGTTTGGGAAACTCCACCCGACGAGGATAGTTTTGTTGAGATGGCGCTTACTTATAGAGAGAGGTTTAATCGGGGATTATCGCCAGAGGCGATGGTACAAGATTCTGTTGCGGCCACCGAACAAATTTTGAAAAGGGCGATGCAAGCGAGACGAACCGCGGAATTGACAAGGGATAAAGAACAACCTCCCTACACCATAGCTAATGAAACTCTAGAATTAACAGGTAGAAGAATCATGAGAGGAACGATTCCTGGTGAGGATGGAGAGTTAGTTGTGCTCTCCTTTCCAGGAGAACCTGAGCGAGGAGTGTCGGTTAGTCTTTCTCGGCGTGGCCCAGATGGTAAATTGAGCTATTCCCCAAAGGATAGCTTTACTTTTCATCCTGAAGGCAGTTTGAATGAACCGGCATTTGAAGAAGTAGTGGCAAGATGTGCTGAAAAATTTCTGCAGGGAGCCTCGTTAGAAGAGCTGCAGCAAGCTTTTTCTGAAACAGCCGAGTAAAGATCTTTCTCCCATTAGGAACCAAGGGCCGCCCCTTCACGCAAGTGGTATGATACGTAATCCTTTAATGAACCACAAAGAACTAGTTAACAAAATACGGCCGGGTTCAAAATTAAAAGTTAAAGTACCATACACCGTAAAACAGCATATAGTATAGATGCAGCACCGAGCTAATTGTCCATATGATAAATGGGTCCTCGTTAACGAAGATGAAGGTTTAAGCTTAGGTAGAAACTGGGAAAGAGAGGATCTGTAATTGATTCTCCGCATACTATCCAGAAGAAACCCTACATCCCTATTGACTAATAAATAAAAAATGAATATATTTTTTACAGGAGCTAATTACTTTTCAATTATGCGGAACTTAAATGTTTCAATAAATCAGATCTCTGTGTTACCTGACCCTCTATTAAAATCACTGGAGGGCCTTTCCTAATTATCCCAAGGGAGGTGATGAATAATGCCAGTAAAAAAGAAGTCAAAGTCGAAGAAACCAAAAAGCAAGGTAGCGAAGAAGAAGTAAGTAACTTCTCTCTTTCCCGTTCTTTTCACAAGAAAGCGTACCTTTAGCGGAGTGTCTTTTTTCCCAAAATTCTGTCTTTTTGATTGCTATGCTTCGCTGAATGGTTGTTGGATTTTTGTCCAAACGAGTTAGTAAGTAGTGTTTTTAGACCAATGCCCTATTACAAAACAAAATATTCCCAGATTCCTGAACAACAAATCATATCTCGCGCAATCCCCTTTCTTTACGAGCGTATGTTGGGTCAAAAAGCACTAGAGTCGACTCTACCGATAACCTCGCCGAAATTTGAAAAACGAATTGTTGAAGACACTAGCAAAACACTGGACGTGATCATTGACTCTTTGGGTCTCGGTAGTTCAGCCAACGAGAACGAATCCGTCGTCGTTGCACGAATTCATGAGAAACTGGCCGCAATGCCCCACGCCAAGTGGACATTTCTACCAGTTGATTTTGATTCCGAAGATCCTAAAGGCAATTGTACTCTAAAGTCCCTAATTGAGTTTAGGGCTTTAACAAAACTAGGAATTGAAGCAGAACTTTGTGCGCCCTCTGGCCACGCGGCGCTATTTGTGCGGTATCAAAATGGCCGGTTGGAGTACCTGGATCCTGATTGCAATGTACAACGCTGGATTCCCGAAAGTACGGTAGTAGAAATTGCAGGAGTTGAGTGCCAGTCTTTCACGTCAGAAAATCCGGCGATTCCTTATCAACTTTTTCCAATGATTACTGAGTATGAGGCGATAATGTATTCTTTTTTTGATAATTATCAGTCTATGGTCGACGAAGGCGTGACGTCTGATCCGGGCTTTGACTGTTCACAAATTGCCAAAATGTTAACTCCGCGCCTGCAACTGCTTTTAGGAACTAAAGAATGGAAGCAGGAAACAGAGCGGGTTAATGCAAAAGTGGAAGAAATAAATTTAAAGTGATGCCTTCTTGAATTCTAAGGACTTGATAAAAGGGCTGCCCATCCATTTCTGTTGTAACAATATTGATTAATTACTGCAATGCAGTTAGACTATCGTGATGATAAAGTATCTCCTTATTTTACTTACTATTGTGACATCTGGCCTTTGTGTACTACTTTTAGCCCATGATTCGCCCCAGGTTTTAGGGAGGGCAACTACCCGGACAACAAACTTTGAACTCAGGCCAATTAAACCATCTCCTGCCTATGCGCCAGCAACACCTACCCTTAACAAGGAAGAGACCCCGGCTCTGGAAACTGATCAGACTAATCAAAAAGCTGAGCCTGTTAATACCGCTTCTGAAAACAATACGCCTCTAAATAAACCTAATATTAAACAAAAAACAAATCTTTCAGCGCCAGTAATAGAATCTTTGGTTAACGAATGGAGATCTTCCGTAAATTTAGCAGAATATAGTCAATCACCAATCACTTGTGAATTTGCAGAAAGAAGACTTGATGATATTAACGCAGATTGGTCGCATGACGGTTTTAATCAATTATCAAATATTTTAACCCAAAAATATTATCCAAATAGAACCCAACCCGTTTATTTCGCCGAAAATCTGGCTTTGGGTTGGCAAACAGAGAAAGAAGTTTTATCTGCTTGGCTAAACTCACCTACCCATAAAAGGAACTTGACTTCCGATTACCCATTTATGTGCATCCGCGTAGCTGGGAATATAGTGATTCAAATCTTCTCTAACACATAATTAGTAACTGCTAAATTATAAGAGTAATATTCCTTACTCATATCCATACACAGCCGAATATCCTTTTAAATCAAGGCATTCTCGTTGGGTGTATAATACTAAACACACCCAACTCCAATATGAGAAACCCCTTTAAGAAGAAATTCCGTCTACAAGTCAAAAAACGTGACGGTCGTATAGAAAACTTCGACCGTAACAAACTCAAAAACAGTTTCTTCGCCGCCGGGCATGAAAATGAAAAAGATGTCGAGAATCTTGCGTTGGAAATAATCGCGTGGATACAAGAAACAGTAAAAGGCGAGCATGTGGAAAGTCAAGCCCTGCGAGATAAGGTTGTTGAAATGCTGGGGAATACCGATCCCGAGGCAGCTGAACGCTACAAAACCTTCCGGCGGGAAGCGATTATCAGCATCAAGTAATAATAAACCTCCTGCAAATCATCTTCCCCTCCTGCCTCCAACTAACCACGGCACAGACATAACTCGGCAATTAAGCAAGCCTGCATATAGGTAATCTATATCAACGTTGAGGTAACGCTATCACTAGTATACAATTAAACTATGAATTGGTTTACACTTGCTTTGCTCTCTGCTATCTTTGCTGCTCTTACTGCCATTTTAGCCAAAATAGGAGTTAAAAATATTAATTCTAACCTGGCCACTGCCATCAGAACAGTCGTAATCCTAATTTTTGTTTGGGGAATAGTATTTTTTCAGAGAGAGTATAAACAACTATTTAGTATTTCTAAAAGGTCAGTTATCTTTCTTATTCTATCGGGAATAACAACCGGGTTGTCCTGGCTGTTTTATTTTAGAGCCTTACAGCTGGGAGACACCTCGAAAGTTGTCCCAATAGACAAACTGAGCCTGCTAATTACAATATTTCTGGCAGTAATAATACTCAAAGAAAAAGTGTCTATTCAGATAATTTTCGGAGGATTGCTAATGAGCATCGGGGCCCTACTTATCTCTCTGGCAAAATAGTCTTCCCCCGTTCTACAAACCCAATAGAACAAGCCCGGCATGGCCGCCAATTCGGCAAGTCCATAGTAGGTCATTAGCACCATTTATATCAACTGACACTATGGAAATAATATTTTTGTTCGCTTGATATTTAAAGTTAACGAGGGAATTTTCAGTATCTTCCCCAAATCTGTCGCTATAGAGCGCACATAGGTTCCGCTCCCGCAAGTTACCTTTATTCTGGCTACTCTAAGGGAAGAAAGTGGGGGTGAAGCAAAATATTGCTTCCAACCCGACAGAATTTTATCCTGCCGAAAATCACCTTTAACTAAGCTTATTCTTCTGGGCACAACTCTTTCCAGTTTCTTAACCAAAATACAACCTACCCTAACTAATTCTATCGAATAGATCTTTACTTCCCTTTTGGGTATCGTAATTTTGCCTATTAATTCTTTCCTTGCCCAATAATACAAAGGTTTACTTTTTACACGTACTGAAGAATATTGAGGAGGGTATTGATACTTTCTAGCTCTAATTAATTGAAGCGCGTCTTCTACCTCGCTCCGGCATATATCAACTCCATTTGCAGTTTCAGTAATAAGACCTAATATGTCACCGCTATCAGTAGCAACTCCAAATAGTACTTCAAAGATATATTCTTTATCCAGTTTTTCGTACTGTTTCCTATTCTTGTTTTCTTTACCAACTAAAAGAAGCAATGCCCCACTGGCCATCGGGTCGAGCCGGCCGGCATAACTAATTTTCTCTTTTGCATGCAATGGGAATTTAAGTCTAAAACGATCCACTGCCTGGAGAGGAGTTTCTCCAATATTTTTGTTAACTATTTGAACCCCTTTCATTTCTGGCATTATACGCCGCCAAAACACATATAACAACAAAGACTCCTAACGCACGATCTAAAGAACAGCCCTTTTATGAATAAAGATATGATAAAATTCTATTCGGATTAATCGACTTATGTAGAATTTTATAAAGCATAGGTCAGAAATATCCAAAAAGGAGGTGATAAAAAATGCAAGTGAGAAAACGTGACGGTAGTTTGGAAGAATTTGATCGTAATAAAATCAAAGGCGGCCTCGTTGCTGCCGGCGTAGAGGAAGCGGAAGCCGAGGAGATTACCGTAGAGCTAGGATCATGGGCTACGAGTACTGCTCTAGAAAATGCTGTAGAAACTCAAGCAATCTGGGAAAAAGCCTGTGAAGTGCTGGATGGATACAATCCGGATATTGCCACTGTCTACAAAACCCACCGCGACTAAATAGAAGAAAGTGCCTGGCTACCCCCCGCACAGCAGCACTTATAAGATTGTTCTTTGGGATAAAAGCGATAAAACTTCGGGGTATCCTTTGTTTGGGCTAGGCAAGTACCAGTCTCCTCCAGCTGCACCATATTTAAAAAATGCCCGGATATAGATATCCTGGTTAAATTTGTTTAGACTTTGAATATCCTGCTCCAGATTACTAAGGGCCGGCTTATGCCACAGGGGAAGTTCTTCCCATACTCCCAAGGCAATGCAGATCTTAACATTAGGGGTAACAGTTCTAAGTGACGAAATTGCCCGCTCTGTTACTAAAGGTACAAAATCTTCGTAGTAATCTTCTACATTACTATAGGCGTTAATCATCACTATATCGGCCATATTTTTACTGTAGGGATTTTGCTCGCCAAAAGGATTTTGCGAATGCTCATAAAAATCCCAGCCCATCATTCTAATCACAATAGGCCGTGTTGGGTCAAAAGATTTAACATCAGCGTAGGCTTGGCGAATTTGCGCCACGGTTAAAAAGAAGCCATCTTCTTCTCCTCCATTGGGGAAATTTAGCCCCGCCTCGTTAGAGATATCCCATCCATAAACAGCGGGGTGGCTTTTCCATTTATTTACCCATCCCCCCACTGCTATTTTTTGCCAAATAGGTTGTTGATTGCTAGGGTATAACGGAGCATCGCATTCATAACCCCATTCGGCTTCACCAGCGCCAGCTGGCAAGATAACTCGTAAATGATGCGTTAAGCTTTGGTCCAGAAGGTATTGTACATCCTCATCCGAGGCGCAGATATCGATTGGCGATTCAATAAGATTTACTCCGGCGTCAGCAATAATACCAAAATCTTTTTCTGTTAAACCAAAATAATCTAGAAATGGTTCGCCCACGTCTTTCATCATGATTAATTGGGGAACCGAGGGAGGTAATGTTGGTGTAAATATGAGGGTCGGGTCTTGGTTAATAGGAGTTCCAATAGGAAGCTCATCGATAATAGTTGGCGGGAGATTGTCTTTGGGTTGGGGAGACAAGTTGATTTCCGAAACTATAGGCGAAAGCTCTAAATTTGGGCTAACGTCACTAACATAACCAGCCAGTGAGTTGCTACCCGTTTCATTCTTGCCTAGCTTACTAACTAAAAGGTAACCACAGCTAAAAATGACGATCAAGAAGCAATATAAAAGAAAGGCAGTTGATTTTAGCACGAGACAAGTTATAACAATGCGTAGAGGGAAACATTATCCAAATACACATTACCGCCAGTAGTGCCATAGTAATAGTTTTGGAGCCGGATGTGGTGGACATTGGCAGAGGTGGGTTTATAGTCAATCTTGACAGTGTCGTTCATATCGGCGTAAATTGCTCCCAGCCATTGACCGGAAATCCAGTTTCCAGCCGTGTCGTATTCATCAATGTAAAACCCAAACTCATCGACTAGGCTAGTAGCTAACACTTC
>JAHJGY010000014.1 GCA_018824115.1 Patescibacteria group bacterium | reverse complement strand
TCTATATCCTCCAAAGCCTAAAAGATCCAGATTATTTCTACAAAGGCTCAACTAACAACTTAAGAAAAAGGCTTGAGCAACACAACAATAGCGAAGTGCAGTCTACCCGACCACATAGACCATTCCGATTAGTCTACTACGAAGCTTACGTCTCCGAAAAAGCCGCAAGAAAAAGAGAGTCATCCGTGAAAAAAAGTGGCTCAGTATCTACACCACTATTAAGAAGAATTAAAGAAGGTTTAATTGAAGATTAATGTCTTAAGAACCCGCTTTTGGCCCCCCACAACAACCTTTCAAAGGACGGTCCTTAGAATCTTAGAATTCTTAAACATCATGGAGTCAATCTATTTACATCTCTCGGTAGGAAGGTAGCCTCGCGGAGGTTCGGTAAGTTCAACATCTTCATAACTATCCTAACTGGCGCCGCCCCAATCCCACCATGTGGCGGACAACCATATTTAAAGAAATTAAAATAATGCTCTAGGGATTCCAAATCCATCTCTTTCTCTTTTGCCTGCTCTATCAATATTTCATAGCGATGTTCTCGCTGCGCTCCCGTCGTTATCTCCACTCCCTTATAAAGTAAATCAAAACTTTTCGTAAGACTCACCGCATCCCCTACTCTCATATGATAAAACGGCCGGGCTTCTACTGGGTACTCTGTAATAAAAACAAAGTCGTGTCCTGTCTCTTCTTTTATTATCCGACAGATTTCTCTTTCTTCCTCGGGATTAATATCGTATTCCTTTTCACTTCTAATAGCCGCTTCTCTAAGTTTCTGCTTCGCCTTTTCCATTGATATCTTAGGAAACGGCGTTGGTGGAATACTAATATCCAAATCTAATTTATTCTTAACTCTTTGAAACCCTGCAACAATCAAATTTTCCTCCATCTCCATCAAATCATAATGAGAAGTAATATAGGAAATCTCCACATCCAATCCGGTAAACTCGGTTGTGTGGCGTGTTGTAAAGGAAGGTTCGGCTCTGAACACTGGTGCAAACATAAAGACTTTTTCAAAACCTGATGCCATAGCCATCTGTTTGTAAAATTGAGGTGACTGTGCAAGATATGCTTTTTTTTCAAAGTAACTGACTTCAAAAAGCTCAGAGCCCGATTCGCTCGGAGTACTCATAAACGAAGGAGGATAAACTTGCAAGTATCCTTCTTTTTCAAAGAAATCCCTAAACCCACACTCCAATTCCGTCCACACCTTAAATATCATCAGCTTCTCCGGCCTTCTTAAATCTATCCACCGCCAATCCAAACGATTCGGTTGTGATGGCTCTTTACCTCCTTTATAAATAACAGGTATCGGCAACTCAGGAGCGGCTTTAGAAAGAACAATAATATCTTTAATCTCCACCTCCACCCCGCCCCTGGCCCGCTTTTCCTCTTTAACAACACCCATTATTTCTACCACAGACTCCAACGACAAACCTCCCACTATTGTTACCAAATCTGTGGTGGACTCAATAACCACGGCCTGTACAACTCCACTTACGTCTCTAATTTGAAGGAATTTTATACCCCCTTGATCTCGAATAGATTGAACCCATCCGTTAATCTTAATCTGTTCACCAATTTTTTCTTTTATGTGTCTAACAAGAGTTCTCTGCATAATAAAAAACCCCCACAAACCTACCAGGATAAAACTGATAAATTTGTAGGGGCATTCTTAGCATGCGGTACCACCCTACTTTATCTAGCTGTTACCAGCTAAACCTTACCGACCGGCTCAAATAGAAACGGCCCAGCGCTGTAACGGGCACTTCCCGGAGGATTCTACTTTTCACGACCTAAAGTCAGAATTTCTTTCCTCAGCTCGTCCGTGTTTGCGGAGTCATCGCCTCTACACCCTATTCTAACATACTAACATAACATTACAATCAAATATGGATAATAAACCAAAGGACTGTCCTTAGAATAAAGGATGCCTTGCAATAACAACCCCTACTCCCAATCCCCTATTCATATTAAATACAGATTTGATACAATCGGCTCATGGGTATTCCTCAAATTATCCATCCTAACACCGATTTATTAGATACCAACGCACCAATCAAAACCCTGAAGTTCGCTAATAAAGACCTAGTCCAACTGATCCTCTCTGGTAAAAAAACATGCACTTGGAGATTATGGGACGATAAAGAGCTTACTGTAGGAGATAAACTAACACTCATTAATAGAACATCTGGCAGTGAATTCGCGAGAGCAAAGATAATCTCGGTAGTTGAAAAACCAATGAGACTGCTCACTAATAAGGGTAGAAAGGGACACGAACAGTTTAAAGATGATGCGGAAATGTATACCACCTACACTAACTACTACGGTAAAGAAGTAACCCCAGAAACTCTGGTAAAAATCGTAAAATTTGAAGTTCTGGCAGAGTAACCCACTCCGCATACTTTCCATCTCGTTACGATTTCCACTACCCCCTCTATATCAGCCTCCTCTAACATGCCCACTGCGGGGTTAGAACTAAGAAAAGTGTTATTTCCACAACCCGAATTGCCCTGTCAGTTTCTTGACTATTTGATTATCACCAAAAACTCCCACCCCTAAATAATCAATTTCGCTCTCCTGCTTTAACCTCACACTTACGGCAATATCACTGTCATTGCTTGTCTCCACCATTTCGCTAATAAAAAACATGCTCTGGAGATCCGGGGTTCTCACCGTCCTAGCTAAATTACCTAGTTGGTCACTTTTCCCCGACAGAACAATTATTGGATACTGGGTGTTCCTTGGCAAACATATATTGTCAGCTGTGGTAAAACAGTCACCTGTATCAAAGTGTGCTCCTAACTTATTCCCAAAATATGCTGATACATGCGCCACAGTATTAAGAACTTGCCACTCTTCCAAATCATCCCTGACAACTATAGATACTCTTTTCGAAAAATCTTGTTCTCTCATATAGACACCTCCTTTAAACCCGAAGATGCAGTAGCATACTTAGTAAGAATGGTACTAACAGGGTTAACGTAAGGCCACTCACGACTGCGGTTAGAGTGTATTCCTTGCCAGAATACTTGGTAATTATTGGCAGTGTCACATCCATCGAGGTAGCACCTCCCGCGGCAATTGGAGATAGTCTGCCCAGATACCTACTTAACAATGGCGTTAAAACCACCGTAATTAATTCCCTGAACACATTAGTCAACAATGCCAATGACCCCATGTACAAACCAAGTTTTGAGCCAACTAAAACACCTGCGATACTGTAATAACCGAAGCCTGACGCAAGAATAACCACATCTAGAATAGACAATTCCCTAAATAAAGGGGCGATAACCACTGCACTCGCTAGTGTCCCAATTATGATTGACAACGGCACGAGTACAACTTGTATATTCATTTCTCTAATCATCTTCATATAATGCCTGTTGCATCCCACTTCATACCCCACAGTAAATAGCGTAAGAGACAGAACGCACAGTAATAAGGTATCGGGTTCAAAAAGATGCCCACTCAAGTTCATACCTAAAACTATTCCAATAGAAAATAGAATTATTAGAATTAAACTATCTCTCATTTATTCATTCCTCCTTTCCTTAACACATTACCAAGTAAATTGGTGACTGCAATGCTTCCTAAAATACTCGCTGCGGAAATTAGCAATGCTCTCACCCCAAGTGATTTAATGTTTTTTAGAACGCCTATATCCGCCCCCACAGAAATACCCAGTAGTATAAACAACCCAAGTAGTGATATCGCACCTAGCCTAGACATGAAAACACCCAGAATATTAACGTTCTTGCAGCAGTAACCCATAATCAAGCCTGTTATTAGAAATGTAGTAACGATTAAGATAGGCATTCTTGTTGTAATTCTGAGGCTGAGTATAAACTAAAGACCACGTGATGTAAAATTTTTAACAACTTGTTGCATTCTCAACTCATTTGCACTAAAATACACAATATTGCATGATCAAAATATCTAAAGTTGTGGAAGAAATAATAAATAACGATGACCTCGTTTTAGCATTAGCTCAGCGAGGGCTTCTTAATGCCTCCAGTTACGCCAGAGAAATCCAGGCCGAAGTCGAGGAGTCCTCATTTAAGGGGGTAAAACTAGGTTCAATTATTACAGCTATAAACCGACACGTAGAAAGATTACCCAAATCAAAGCTCATTCCCATGAAAGAAATCCAAAGCCTATCTGTTAACACAAACCTGGAAGGAATAACCCTCGAAAGAACCGAAGATATCTCGGCAAGGATCCGCGAAATATACAACAAGGCAAAAGTCGACAAAAACACCTTCCTTACCCTGACACAAGGTATTAATGAAATTACTATTGTCGCAGAAAGTAGCGTTGCAAACACTTTTAGAAAAAACCTCAAAGATGTTAGAAAAATCTATGATAAGAAAAACCTAGTTGGTGTTTCGGTTAAATTCGACATTAAAAACCTAGAAATCCCAAGTATGATATTTGTTCTTACCAAAAGATTGGCACTCAAGAACATCAACATCGTAGAGATTGTTTCCACTGCCACAGAATTAACCTTCATTATCGACATGAACGACCTCCAGCTAACAATCGATCAGCTCCAAAATAACCTTCTAAATATGGTGTAGTCGAGGTGGGATAAGGAATCAGGTATACTTAAAGCATGGAAACCTATTGCTCCACTTTCATAACCGGCTTCTCCTCAGTTATTAAAGATGCCTTGAGAGAAAAGCTTAAAGAACTAGATATCAGCCTGGTTTTAGATGGATTAATTGTATATCAGACAAATTACCCTATCGAAAAAGTCAAAAATCTTCGTTTTATTAATAACAGCTATATCCTTATCAAAGCCTTCCAAAAAAATAATCCTGACATAAAACAATTGATTAATAAACTATCTGCATGTAATGAACTTAAAGATTTCCTAAATAAACATGAATTTCCTAAAAAATCCACATTTCGCATTATAATCTCGAGGGAAAATCAGATAATTTCAGTAGATAGTCAGATAATTAAACCTCTCGAAAGGACAATAACTCGTAATTCACCATTACGATCAACCCGTTCAGATCCAGGTTGTGAGTTCTGGCTTCTAACTCACATCGAAGGATTTTCTTTCTTTGGATTAAGGATTACACCAACTGTTAAGAAACATCTAGCAAAAGGACAGCTTAGGCCCGAAATTGCACATATCTTGTGCTTAATCTCAGAACCTGATGAAAATGATATCTTCCTAGACCCTTTTTGCGGATCTGGTGCTATCCCAATCGAAAGAACATATTTCCCTCACAAAAGAATCCTTGCTGGCGATATCGACCCCAAATATGCAAAGCAGCTCAGGCAAAAGATTAAGAAACATGCCCATAAATTAACCATCGGCAGGTGGGACGCTCTCCAACTAAAAACATTCAAAGACAAATCTGTCGACAAAATTGTAACCGATCCACCCTGGGGCTTATACAGAGCCAAAAATCTTAACCTCAACAAGTTTTATAACAATATGTTAAACGAATTTAATAGAATCCTTAAACCTAACCGCGGGATAATTGTTGTTCTAACAGCACAAAAGAGGGTTTTTAAAAAATGTTTGGATGAACACAGGAACAATCTACGACTCATTGAGAAATACAACACTCTCGTTTCTGGTAAAAAAGCCTGTGTTTATAAGCTGTTGAAAATATAGCGCAGTGAGGAATGTGGTAAGCGATCAGGCAATTAAAAACAAGGGGCCATCCCTTCATTAAAGCTACTTTTCCCCTCCCCTGCCAATCAATTTTCTACACATACCACCGCGAGATTAGAGCCAAACTAATAGAAATCTGCTAAAATTGATTTATTCATGCACGAAAATATGGCATTAACCGAGGATCATCCACAAAGTCGT
>JAHJGY010000013.1 GCA_018824115.1 Patescibacteria group bacterium | reverse complement strand
TTGAATTCCAACTCATCATAAAACAACTACTTAACTAACCCCAAACCAGACGCGCCAACTCTCCGGGAAAAGCTCACTCCCCAATTTAAGCATTAAATAAGTCAATCCGATAATCAGCAGCCCAACGACCGCGAAAACAATCACGCCCCTGGCTTCCTCTAATTTAGTTGGGTCGCCAGTAGATGCCGCGTATTGCCAGGCTCCAATGCCTAAACGAACAAAAGCTAGGGCACCGCCTATCACCACTGCCCAAACAGTGACCTGGTTAAAAAGTCCACCCAGGTTTAAACATTGCTTGAAAATGGCAATATATGATAGGCTCTGGTTTTCGAAACCAGGTATTTTCTTTAGAAAAGCGCTCAGATCGGCACACTCCCCAGCCGTAAACCCTTCCCGCACATCGCCAATAACGTATGAACAATCAACGTCTGATAACAGGTTACAACAGGCAAACGTATCCAAGGTCTCACTATAACAAAGGCTCGGCCGGGTACTAAGGCAACTAGACGTGGTAGGAATACCACTAAGCGCAGTACACGCCCACGTAACCGAAGGTACTAATAAAAAACAGGCGAAGAAAATAATAATAAATATGTGTAAAAAAAGTCCCTTCTTCATTAACTCCTAATGTATCAGAAACTACTCAACTCTGTAAACCACGTCGCTCGCGAGCGACGTGGTAAACCCATCACTCGCGAGTGACATAATAAAGCCTGACTCCTTCATTGTCATAAACAAGCTCGCCTAGCCGCTGAAACTTAACCTCCTGTAAATTTGGATATTTTTCTCTCTCCATTCCCCCAACATACACATACTCAATTTGATATTTATCTAGCAGCTCGCGTGTTTTATCTTCGCTTTGCGACTCGTAAATCTGTCCAACGTCCGCCTGCCTGCCGCCCGGTAAATCCCAACCGCCTCGCCAAAGCCATTCATGCACTGGCCATCCCAAAACTGCAGGCAGACCTGTATTTGCACAAATTCGAGAATAATCAGTATAGGACTCCCCTACCGCTTCCACAATCACCGGCTGACTTGAGATATTTTCGTTTATCCAATTAATCGCCAAAGCATCATACGGGAAAAACTCTTCTAGGAACTGATTGCCATCTAAGCCGCGATACTCTCGCCTCCCTTTGTAATTAGACTGAATGGCCATATGTGGATAGGCACCGACCACAAAAAACAAGAGGGGGTATAAACTCAACAAGACAATCTTCCAAATAACCACTCGCTGCTCGAGTACCCACCGAATCACCTGCACTGACCCGTAAGCGCAGGCAAAGGCAAATAATACCCAAGCCTGATAATACAGTTTAAACATCGTGTTCGCTCGGTAGTAATCCGGGCGATAAATATCTTTAACATAAACGACCTCCGGAGCAATAATTAAAACAAGAGCATAAGAAATGAACAAGAAACTAATAAGATCGGGGAGGGTGTAATTCTGAACGCGCGGCACGGAACTCGCTAGACGGTCCTTTACCTCAATTTTAATTCCAAGGAGTTTTGCTAGTCCCAAAACAAGCGTTTCAAAACGCAGCAAACTTTTAATCCTCCCCCGGAAAAACCAGAACAAATATATCGCCGACAGAGTAAAATAAAATCCCCAGAGAATCAAAATTAGATTCAAGGGCGACCAGGAATGAACAAGCCCAACCCCCTGCGAAATCAACTTCACTGTTAACCAATAGGGTAAAAACAGAAGAACAGAAACAAAACCAATAAACCCTAACGGAATAATTAAATCGGAGACAGTAGAAACTAGCTTACGTCGTTGACGATAATAGAAATAGGACAAGAAACACGACAGAAATCCAAAGTAGATCAGGAAATCCCAGGTGTTAGTTACGTACATCACCCCGAGTAAAAAGGCAAAAAACGAAAATTGGAAAGTATAAGCCGGCAATTCAAACCCAAGAAGTCTAACCCGGGTTCTGTTTTCCTCTCCTTCTGCCCGCTCACCCTCGAAGAAATCTTTAGCAAAAGAAATTAAGGCACCAATAAATAACAACACAACCGGCAGATCATTCACATGACCATGCAAATCAGCTACAACAAAAGAGTAAACAGGAAACTCATTAATCGTATACGGAATTACTCTACTTGCCGAAGCATACCAGTAGCTATCTATCCTCCCGGCCAAATACTCTCGCAATAGGTGAAAGTTGCCAATTAATGCCACGAACGCTGTTGACAAAAGACCACTAGTAATCACCCAAACAGAGTTCCCAGAGCCTGGCTCTAAGGGTTCTTTAAGAGCCTGGCTCTTAAGCGAGAAAAGTGCACACCCAACCACGAAACTCTCTAGAACAGTTAACGCAAACAAGTTAGCAATCTGCAGGTTAAAAGCAACCGCCGGTTTAATACTGGTTAAACGAGTAATAACGGCAGCCATTAAATGCCCAAAATAGTAATAATTTATCGTGTATCCAGAAAGAAAATGGTCTAACGGAGGAAAATACTTGCCCCTCAGCGCTGTCATTATAAACCCATGGTCCATAAACTTTTCCAGTCCTCGTATGTCAGGATTTTGCGCCCGCACGTATGACCAGGCCGCAAAAGCCACAATAAAAAGCAGTTCTTCAAAGAGAACCAAACGCCAGATAGAGAATTTGGAATTTGTTTGACGTTTTGCGTACACTGCCCAAACAACAACGCCAACCCCCATCACAACCAAAATCGCATTATTGCGAGTAAACGGTAAAACTCTCACGCTCCCCAACATCCAGATCACATAGGTCACAACGATAATACCCAGGATCTTCGAAAACGCCCACCCGCGGTCGGGAAACTTCTTAAAGATACGGCGGGCCAAAGGCCAAACGCTCAGACCAAGAAGTTGAATTGTAAGATACCAAATAGCAAAAGATTGAATGTCAGACATAATAATTAAATTTCCTCCCCCACTCCGTTTCCATAAACTCGTTAATATACCTTCTACCAATAATCGGATACCATAAATAATCATGGTAAATTGTAGATGCTATCGGCGCCCAGCGCCACAAAGGGGAATGAAGGGCCAACCTTTCTAGAAATCGCAGCGGCCCTCGCCGCAGCATCTGATCGCCCCAAATTACCAAACTCTTCCCCGTTCTAAACCCCCAGTTTTCGGACAACACCTCACGGTCACCGACCACTTCAATCTCGTTCACATCCGCTATTCCTAACTCTCTCTCGTGGCACATTCTTAGATATGGTATCTCCAAAGGATCAAAACCCATCATTTTTGCCGCTACAGCGTCAATGGCTACTGAATCCGAACTCGCTAGGATAACATCTTTAATCCTCGGCACCATTGTTCTTGGCCCTGCCCCATCACCTGCCACCACGCCATCCATCACCGCAAAAACCCCCGGGTGCAGCTCTTTTTGCATCAACATCAAATCCACTAGTACCTCATGGATATATTTATGGCAATAATGACGCACCTCTCTAAGCAACCCGCCAAAACTATTTTTTATCGCCCCGGTGGTGGTTGAATGACCGTGTGTTTTCACTGTCGGCAAATGAAGTACTTGTTTTCCAATAAAGAATTCCGGAATTTCAATGCCCTCAGGAAAAATTTCGTGAATCTTTAGGAAATTAGACTTAAACTCGTATTTTACCCACTCCACCTCGGTTAATGGTTGGAATTCCAGTCCATATTTTCTAAAAACCGGGTCCCAGTGATTGTTCTCTGCTCCTTTACGCGGGTTAGTGACCACAGTTTTATTCTCTACTGGAATCAATTTCTCCGCCGAGAAACCATCTTTAATTAAAGTATTCACCACCCCCTCCAGTTCCCACGGCGGCGTTGAGCAAGCAGGGAAAAATTTAGTCCAAGAGAGATTCAACTTCAATAGAAGATTCTTCTCACTATCCAGAACCTTCTGATACTCGGCCAAATGCAACAACCGGCGATAATCATCTAGTATTGTTTGTGGAGTAACTCTTAGAATAGCAACTTTCGACATGCAGGTATTATATCAATCTTCTCCCCACAGCATTCGATAGACTGCCATAGGGTCCGCATCAAAAACTATTTCCATCCTCTCGCGAGGTAATCCCGGATAAGCCGCCTTAAATGTGGCTAAATACGTTACCCCGGCTTCCTGTAAATATTGATAGATTAACGCATCCTTTTCAAGGCCATCACGAGTCTCCCCTAAAATGCCTGGCGTTATCAGCCCCTCCGTGTCAACCAAAAACCTTCTGGTTGTATAACCGATATAGCCAATATCCGACACGGCAATAATCTCGCCCGAGCCTACATTCTCGTTTAGCCACTGAGCAATTTTAAAATGGCGTTTACGCATCGTGTACCCGCAATCAACATAAAAATCCCGCACATAAGGGATCGCGTAACCCCATTGATTCCCGGAAGCCGTCAATAACGCTAATGCAATCAAGGCGATTAATGCATATCTCCAACTCGCCCTTTTACTGCCTGCAATTAAGTAATAAAACCCCAAAAGTGAAGAAATAATGAACAATGGTAAGAGATTTTGGAGGTAACGATTCCAGGGAAATCCAAAACGACTCTTGGGGATAAATAGGCCCATAATCAGGGTAAAGAGAAAAAAGAATGCGGGGAAAACAAGCAATCGTTCATCTTTCCTTCTCAGAAAAAACAGGAGTAAAAACAATAAACTCGGTAACCAGAGCAGGAAGAAAATTGACTCAAAATTCCAAAAAGCCCGAATAAATTGTCCCCAATAAGCAAACGGTTCAGTAGTCAAATATTCAACTATTGCGGAAAGATCACCCTTACCTAAAACACCCAGGAGGCCCAACCCCCCCACCTTGGCATTGTACGTACACGGAAACAACTGGCCGCAACTGCTCAGGGCAAAAAGGGAGTACGGTGCGTTAACGAAAATAATAATCACAAGACTAATACTCAACAATTTAATCAAGCTTCGCCTACCCTTTCTACCACTGATCTCACGCCGGATATCTAACACTAATAACACGAGTACCAAAATACAAAGCTCGGGCCTTGTCAACATCGACAAAGCCGCGATTGCAATCCCAATAAATCGCTTCCAACCCCTGTTCTCGCCATATATTAAAAAGAAATAAATAGACAGCAATATCAAAAAGGCACTAAGCGTTATCTCCATCCCCGATAAAGCCGCCCAAGCTAACCAGGGATTAGCTGCCACAAAAAACCCCGTTATTAGCGACCAGATTCTACTTTCCGACATAAAGTAAGTAACCTTATAACTGGCAAAGGCCGTTAGAACTAAGCACGCAGCCCCCCATAAGTAAGCCACTAAATCCAGATTGGGAATAACTTTGTGGGTAATACCTAACAGCAAAGTCCACAATGGGGCAGTGGAAGAAGCAATTGGATGTCCCGAATTAAAAGCAAACTCGTTACTTTCAGCTATATTACGAGCGAAATTAAGATGAATCCAGGCATCGTCAAGCGGGAAAACCGCCTTTCCCAGCACGCGATACTGAGCTAACAGATAGTAAGACAAGGAGACCGAGACCGTTAAGAATAACAGTAGAAAAACTAACTCTTCCCGGTACCGGGAGATTATCGGATGCATGCTAAAATTCTATCATGGACCGAAACCAGCGCCTTCTTTTTCCTGCCCTGATATTTATTACAGTTACCGCCTTTATCCTCCGCTTCTACCAAGTCGCCAGCAACCCGCCCGGATTCTTTTGCGACGAAGCTTCAATTGGCTATAATGCCTATTCCCTACTAACAACCGGCAAAGATGAGCATTCTCAGCCTTGGCCCATATTCTTCCGCGCATTCGGGGAATTCAAGAACCCAGTAGCTATCTATTCAACAATCCCTGCCTTAACAATCTTTGGCCTAAACGAGACTGGTGTCCGCTTTGTCTCCGTCATTTACGGTTCTCTCACTGTTCTAATTATCTATCTCCTTGGCAAAGAACTTCGTAATCCCCAAACCGGCCTTATCGCAGCCTTCCTTCTTACCATTTCTCCCTGGCATATTCATTTCAGCCGCATAGCCTTTGAATGTGTCAGCTTCCTCTTCTTTACCAGCTTAAGCCTTTATCTATTCATTAGAGCCACTAAGGGGGTTAAATCCTACCTGCCGTGGAGTTTCCTCTTTTTCGCCATAGGCTTGTACACCTACACCCCTAGCCGTGTGTTCATTCCCCTTTTCCTGCCTCTACTGATAGCCATTTTCTGGAACAAAGTCAAAGTGCATCGAACACAATTTATACTCAGCCTACTGCTGTTTCTTGCCCTTATTACTCCTCTTGCAATCCATTTAAGCGGTGAAGAGGGCTGGGCGAGAGCTAAGCAAATATCAATCTTTAGCAACGCGGAAAGCTTTTCCTCGATTACCACGCACATTGGTACAAAATACTTGCTTGCCTTCAGTCCAAACTATCTTTTTAAGTTTGGTGATACCGACATGCCCGGCCAGTTCGTCACCCGCCACTCAGTTAAAGGCACTGGCGAGCTATATTGGTTCCAGCTCCCCTTTTTAATCGCGGGGTTTTTCTACCTCTGGAAACAACGGCGAAAAGCTCTCAGTAAAATGCTTATTTCCTGGATTACTCTTTACCCGCTAGCTGATGCTCTTACCGTCAGCACGCTCCAATCAACTCACTTAATTATCGGGGTTCTCCCTCTCCAGCTAATCACCGCCTTAGGGGCAGACCATGTTCTTGCCCAAATAAATCACCTAACCGCGCTTAGGATTAAAAAGGCAGTCCTCATCCTGTTTACAACTCTATTCTGTACCTTCGGCACATACGAAATTACCCGTTACTTAACTAACTTCTTCACCCATTACCCTCTAGAAAGCGCCGGGTATTATGGCTGGCAATATGGCCCCCGTGAGATTATCTCTTACTTTCAAAAGAATAATGCAGATTACGAAGAACTGATCATGGACTATCACTTTAACTCCCCGGGTATCTTTTTTAAATTCTACGCTCCTGAAAACTATGAT
>JAHJGY010000085.1 GCA_018824115.1 Patescibacteria group bacterium | reverse complement strand
TCTACCATTTCTAAAACGATATTTTTTACTTTTCCGTTTTTGATCATTTCATTCCTGCCCTTGCCGGCTCAGTCATTGGACACTTTTCGTTTAATAAGCTTTTTTATCCAGGAAAATTTCTACCTTCTCTTTGATCTCGGGTAATTTTTCTCTAACCGTCGACCAGACAATATAATTCCGGGGTAATTCCGGGGACACAATACTCATTTCAAGAATAATTAAGTATTGTGTCCCCGGAATTGCATTATGCGTCTCGCGTCTCGCGTCTCGCGTACCGCACACCGCAAACCGCAACCCACGCATTACTCATACTTCCTCGGTGCTTTGACACCTGATGATGTCTCTATTCTTATCCCTGTCTCGTTCGGATCACCTGTGTCTACCAGGGCGATACCGTAGGTAGTCATGATATCGTCATCGTTGTTTTTGGCTATCCTAAGAGGTGATGTCAACGTGCCCTCAGGCTCGCATGCTATTGCTACGGCCTCGGTGCCGTCGTAGACACGCAGGCCGATGTCGATGAAACTTGCGCCACTGCCAAAATATGGATACGACGTTCCTTCATCTATGGCCCAGATGGTGTTAAAGTCCCAGTCAACAAAAGTGGCCTGCTGCATCATTTGGGCGGTGGTTCTTCCTTCTCCACCTTTGCTAGTTGACCAACCTGAGGTTTGAATATCCCAATAGGAGTTGGTAATTGAACCGCCGTTGCCACCAACCAATCCCCCTGCAAGCACAGGATGACCACCCACTACTTGCCCCATTGCATAGCAGTTCTCAATTACTGTTGTTATACCAGCACTACTGCTAAAACCAACCAAGCCACCAATACCCATTCCGCCACTTACTCTTGCGGTTGAATAGGAGTTACTAATCCTCCCCCCACTATCGCTACCCACCAAACCACCAATGAGATTGCTGTAAGCTGTGCTGTTAGATACGGCACCGCTTACGAAACATTTATCAATTCTCCCTCCCATATTTCTTCCAACAAGACCACCTACACTGTGATAGCCGGCTACATTAGTATCTTCTAATCGCACATTAATTATTTCTCCATCGTTGCGACCAATTAAACCAAAATCTCTGCCTGCAGCCGTACTCGTGTTTCTCATATACAAATTTCGTATAGTATGCCCTTTTCCATCAAGACTACCATGGAATGTACCCTTCGACGCCGCCCCCCCTCCTATTGGCAAAAATCCTTGACCTCCGTTCCAAGTCTGTGTCTCGCTCGCGTCGATATCGTTATCAAGAATATAGTCGCCGTTTAAGTCGTTCTTCATCGCCTGCAGTTCGTCCACGTTGGTTATGTGATAGGTCGCGGCATAACAAAGAGGTTGAAAAACTGATAAGAAACCCAAAGAAAACAACACAACCATAAAAATCAGAAAGCTCTTATTTTTCTTCAAGGTTTCCTCTTGTTTTTTTGATGGTTTTATATTCTTTTGCCGAGCGTTCAAGTTCCAAACTCCATCCCCTGCTGCACCTTCAAGGCGTCCTCCTGCGTCAACGTAGATAAATACCTCATCGCCACATCCGAATAACTTAAGAGAGATGTTTTGTGGCCTATCTTCCTGATGGATGAAGCACCCTAAGTTTTAATCCGTATTTTTTACAAATTTCATCTGCGTCTTTTTGAATCTTCCTCGCGGCCTCTTCGACTGAAAGTCCTTTAGTTTCCTCATACACCTTCTCTTTCCAATCCCATACCTCCTGTAAAGATTTAGTAACTTTCATAACTGCTCACCTCCATAGGAGTTATTATTTCTAATTTTTTAAAATATCCCATTTCTAAACTTATCCCGTGAAATAATTCCGCTTTCCTTAAATTTGCCAAATGTTTATAATTCCAAGTAATCAAGGCATCCACTTCGGTAACTGTGGCGATGGCCACATGTAGAGCATCATCATTTTTTTTCTCTGGAACAATACCACGTTCCATATACATCTTAGCTAATTCTTCCGCCTCTCTTGTATTTTCTAATTTGACAGGTTTATATTTGCTAATCAAATTAAGCAGATCTGTTCGCTTAGGTTCAGGAGCATCATTTACTTCCTTGATAACCACTCCGGAGATAAAAATCTCATAAACTTCTTTCTCAATTACATCAAAAAATTCCTTGGTCACATCTCTTTCTCGCGGCGCATCATCTGCAAAGAAGAAATTCCAAACAGAAGTATCAAGATACAATTTTAATTTTCGCATGGTTTTAATCTCCTAAATCTTCCGGGAAAACATCAACATAATATCTCATCATCCCTCAAACTCCACTCCCTGCTGAACTCTAAGCGCGTCTTCCTGCGTTAACGTAGATAAATACCTTAGCGTCATCGCCGGCGTATTATGCCCTAAATGATACTGCAACGCCTTAGGGTTTCCGGTCTTGCGAAGCCGTATAATCGCGTCGGAGTGCCTGAGCAGATGCGGAAATACCCTTTTTTCGAGCCCAGCAGCCCCGCTGACCTCATTTAAGACCTGCCAGGCCCTTGACCTATTTATCTTAAACCTTTTCTTTCCAATCCCGGACTTCCTGTAACGACTTATCAACTTTCATATTTACTCACTTCCATGGGTGTAACCATCTCTAATCTTTTGGCACAACCTTTTTCTCAACACATAATTCCGGGGACACATTACTTAATTCGTCCGGGCGCGGCACATCTTCCTCTGGTGAACAAATTTCGATATCGCGATACCCCTCAATCTGTTTACACCATTTACCATGCTATTTAAAATATTCTTTCAGGTCCCGGTAAAAATTTTCGTGGCCGCCGCAAGCTACGAAGATGACTT
>JAHJGY010000084.1 GCA_018824115.1 Patescibacteria group bacterium | reverse complement strand
TCACTGAGCTGAGAATTACAAAAAAACAAACTCAACCTCAAACACACTCTCAGCTTACCTTTTACCCACTTCTTCTTTTTTATCTCCGGTGTTATTCGTTTCTTACTCCAAATGTGGTTTTGTAGAAGGAATTTTCTTATCATAATCAACATTTAACTCTTTTGGTGATATTGCTACATTTTATGAATTTAGACCTGGGAATTGTGCCTTGTTTTGATGCTATTTTGATGTGCTATGCTGATTCGAATCAGCGTAGCAAACACAAGCAGTTGAGTATTTGTGTTTTAGGGAAAGTAATTTTTACCTGCTATTACAGCCTAGTTTAAAGCAACGCTTTAAATAGAGCTGGTACAAAACAAGCTGTGTAATGAAAATTCACCGTAAGCGGCCCTGTAACAACGAATTTAACCTGGGAGGTTAAATTCCCTTATTTACTGGCCTTTCCACTTAATGGAGCAACCTATGGAAGGGGGTTGTTCGGGAGGAGCTGGCTGGCCGTTTACAAGGAGCTTAATGGCGTCTTTTAGATTTTCTTCCTGAGCGGCTTCTGGATTTTGCCAGTTGTCATTAATCCGTCCGTGGTAAAAAAGTTTAAACTGACTGTTTTCATTTATAAATAGATAAATGTCAGGCGTGCATTGAGCTTGGTAAGATTTGGCTGTTTGCTGAGTTTCATCGTGTAAATATGGAAAAGGGATCGCCAGCTTCATTTTTGTTTGTTTCATTTCGGCCAAAGAGTCTTCGGGGTAGGTTTCGGCATCGTTAGGATTAATGGCGGTAACGCCAATGTCTTGGTTGAATTCCTGAAACAAATCAATTAGCAAGGGCCAGGCGGCTTGAGCGTAAGGGCAGTGGTTGCAGGTGAAGATAATAAGCAATCCTTTTTTGGCGGTGAAGCTGTCTAGAGAATATACGTTTTCTTCAGTATCGTTTAATTTAAAATCGGGAGCCGGCCAATTCCCTGGTAGTTGTTCCGAGTGGAGTAGAACCATAAACCTGAGTGTAACAAATTTGGTGAATGGGCGTCAAATAAGTTGCATATTGCTATCCGATAGCGTACAATAGTCAATTCAGTTGCACTTTGTATTGGAATCGGTTTTTACACACATGAGGAGGTGAGCAATGAGGGTTAGACCGTTGGCTGCAGTATTAATGTGCGTTGCCGCGTTTTTGGCTGGGATGGTTGTTGGTGGGACCCATGGTGATATCGTTCAAGCAGATGTCGCCAGTCTTCTGGGAGTTCCAGCAATCAAGGCGCCTCGTTCCGGGGAGAGAATCTCGGGAGTGGCCTATTTTCACGGGACTGCCACCGTCACGGGTGATGGGTACTATGATATGAGCTATCGTTCCTGCACTGCGTCCGAGGGGGCTTCGTGGACGACGTTTGCGGGTCCTTACATATCCCAACAGGGCGATATCCTGGCGTATTGGGATACTGGCGCCGTTGAACCGGGGTGCTACGACATTATGTTGAACCAGCATCTAGATGGCGGCGGTGTCAGGATTACCGATCTTCCGGCGATAATTGTAATCCGGCCCAATGCCGAAGTCTGCGTACGATCGTTCCACGATCCAGATGGGGACGGCAGATATGGTGAGCCCCAGGTCGAGCGTTTTGTGGACGCGGTTTTTACCTTGACCACTGAGGCAGGGGATCCAGTCACGGTCCAGGAAAGCTGGTACTGCTTCATCAATCTTGCGCCCGGTCCGTACCGGCTTGAGGTGGAACCACTGGTGGGCCGAGTGGTGACAACGTTAAACACTGCCGAATTCGAACTGAGGGGTGACGCTAGCGTCACCTTCTGGTTCGGCAGCGCGCCGGACGAGTAGGCACCTCACAGACAGTGAGCAAGGGCGGCGTGAGCCGCCCTTGCCCCACTTTCAAGCACATCCTCCGCAAACAAACATTCAAGAACCGATTCCAATACATCTCGTATCGTGGTAAAATTTGGCCGATGGTAAAAAACAAGAAACTGTGTTACTCCATCCTAATATTAGTTCTAATAGCAGGAGTAGTATTATTGTACCGTTATATGAAAAACAGAAATTCTATCAACGAGGTTGAGAATGGTGAGGAAGTTTTGTCTGAGGAACAGATTCCTGATTATTCCAAAGAAAACCCGGGTGATGTTAACAGTCTGCCTAGCGAACCGCCGGCGATGTTTATTGATACATCCAAGGATTATTCCACCGTTTTAAAAACCACTTCCGGCGATATTGAGATTGATTTATTCGAGAATGAGGTACCTGTTACCGTTAACAATTTTGTCTTTCTTTCCCGCCAAAATTTCTATAAAGATTCCATTTTCCATAGAGTGTTAGAGGATTTCATGATTCAGGGTGGTGACCCAACCGGTACTGGTCGGGGCGGGCCGCCTTATCGATTTGATGATGAACTGCCGATAACCAGAGATTATAACCGCGGGATTCTGGCGATGGCTAACGCCGGGCCTAACACCAATGGGAGTCAATTTTTTATTATGCACAAGAATTACAATTTGCCCAAAGATTACGTTATTTTTGGACGGGTGACTAAGGGAATGGAAGTGGTGGACACAATTGCCGAGGCAGAGGTCGAAGCAAACGATTATGGTGAGCCTTCTCGGCCACTAGAACCCGTAGTTGTAGAGAGTGTCGAGATTAAGGTGACGTAGTGGCCGCATAGAGTGGTGGCTCCCGGAGCTACCATGCTACTGCCACGGGCTAAGGCAGTTCGAGATGGGGGGCTAGTTCGGCGATTAGATTATCGATTTTTATCCTTTCCTGTTTCATGCTATCCCGCTCGCGTATGGTCACCGTTTCATCTTCCAACGTTTGACTGTCCACGGTAATGCAGAAAGGAGTACCAATCTCATCTTGGCGGCGGTAGCGGCGGCCTACGGTTCCTTGCTCATCGTATTCCACAACAAACTTCCTTTTGAGTTCTTCATAAATCTTACGTGCTGTCCTGACTAGTTGCTGGTCGGTTCTGACTAGCGGCAGTATGGCAATTTGTACTGGGGCCAAATAGGGTGGCAGACTTAGATAGATACGGTCCCGCCCTTTAATTTCTTCTTCGCGGTAAGAGTCTAAGAGTAGTGAAAAGAATGTACGGCCAAGGCCCCCAGAGGTTTCGATAATATAGGGTGTTACCTTTTGGTCTTTTTCTTCATCATGCATACTGAGATCAATGCCGCTGAATTTGCCCTGCTGGGTTAAATCATAGTTACCCCGGTGGTGTATTCCCTCCAGTTCATCCCAGCCCCAAGGATAGTGATAGTCAATATCCCAAGCGTCTGTAGCGTAAAAAATGAGTTCGTCTTTTCCGTGCTGACGCCAGCGGAGGTTTTTCTCAGATAGTTTGACCTTACTAGTGTACCAATCCCAACGGGTTTGTTTCCACGCTTCATAAGCTTTTTTCGCCTCTGACGGACGGACAAAATATTCTATATCCCATTGTTCAAATTCGCGGGTCTTGAATAAGAACTTGCCCAGAGTAATTTCGTTCCGGAAGGCTTTTCCAATCTGGGCGATACCAAATGGTAGTTTTGGAGACATGGTTTCAACAATGTTTTTATAATCTAAATAAATGTTTTGACAAGACTCTCCTTTAAGATAGGCTTTTGTTTTTTCTCCTTCAATAACACCCAGAGAAGTTTCCATTAGAGTATTAAAATAGCGGATCTCGGGCAGTAATTCGCCGCCGCATAAAGGGCATTCTAAAGAACCTTGCTCGAGTACTTTCCAGTCCCCGGTTAAATTATCTTTCTGCAGTTTCCAGCCTTCGAGTTTATCCGGGCGTATCCGGCTTTTGCAATCTTTACAGTCGACTAATGGGTCAGTAAATCCGGCTACATGGCCGCTGGCTTCCCAGGCTTTCGGATGCATTAGTATTGCTCCATCCAAGCCGTAGATATTTTCTTGTTCCCGGACTGTGTTTTTCCACCAGAGGTTTTTGAGGTTATTTAAAAGCTCGACTCCCCTCGGTCCAAAATCGTATATTCCTGCTAGTCCCCCATATATTTCCGATGATGCGTAAACGAAGCCTTTCCGTTTACAGAGTGAGACGATTTTTTGCATTAAGTTATTTTCCTGCGGCATGGGCAAAGGTTATCAAAACTGCAAGGACAAGTCAATTCGGAGGATGCTTAGATTTTACGTAGAAACGGTGGGGATTTAAGTTTTTTTCCTAGAATCTGTTCGATAAAGATCTGGTTAAACTGTCGCCACTCTTTAAGGCTGCGAGGTTGTTTTTCACCAAACATTTTATCTGACCAAAAACCGGCAAGCTTGAGGAGCTTAATTTCAAAATCCTTCATGTATTCTTCGACAGGAGTATCTATTCGTTGTTGGTTAAGGAAATTTAAGCTACTGAGCGTGAGGGCAAAGACCTCGCTAGCTCTTTTTTCATCGGGTATTAAATTATTAATCAATTCGCAGACATAATAAGCGTGGCCGATTTTTTGCAAGTCGCTCTTTAAATGTTCAAAAGAACTAATGGCAGATGCTTCGGTGATAATGGCTAGGCTTTTGCCTTCAACAACCTTTACTTCTACAAGGTTGAGAAGATCAAGATTGCCACCTTTTCTGGAAATAATCTTGCGAATACCTTTGGCTACGGCGTCGAACTTGCCGTGGTATTTGGTGAGCAAGGTTAGGATACGGTCGGACTCGCCGAGGTTGTAGCGTTTGAGGATAATGGCTTGATCGGTGAAGGAACTCATGTCAAAACTCAAAATTCAAAACTTAAAATCACTTTTAAGTTGTGGGCCCTGATGCACTAGAAGTCGAACATTATTTCCTTGTCTGTCTCTAATTCAAGTTTTTTGCATTGTCTTTCAAAGCATACTTCATATTCCGGTGCATTTAGCCCTGGTTGTTTTTGGATTAGCAGGTTGTATTCTTTTGTATCAAACCCCTTTCCCATTTCGAACTTAAAGGGAGATTTATACTCAAATGTTAGAACTGACTCGGATAATGGTTTGGTTAACAGGAAGTTGTCGAAAACAGTTTTGCCTAAATCATCAAAGGTGTTCGGTTGGCTGTATTCGCCCCCACTCCAGGAAAGCAGGGTGCTGCCTTGAGGTACATAAACCCGGATATAATTGCGGGCGGTGCTGTTTAGCCAACCATCATAGGTACCAGTATTATGGTAGCTAAGAGTTAATTTGGTTGTCACCTCGTTGTTATCAGTAATACTTATTTCTTGCTTTACTTTTCGGACCATGTACATGTCCGATTTCAGTCCGGCTAGGTTTGCCTGGTTAATGTGGAGAAAATCTCCGTTTGTGTTATGTATTTCTCCTGCATAGTTATATTTTTCGATAAGAGTTTGCGCCTCTTGATTATGGAGATACAAAAGCAGGTGTTTTTCCTTTAGTTGGTCAAAAACAAGGGTGATCAGTTCGGGCCATTGGTCTGCTTGTGCGGTCAGTGCCCAGTCGACAAGTTGCGCCATTAATTCGCCAAGTATTGCCTTTCGATTTTCACGTTGGTCAAAAATCTTCTCGGCATAAAGTTCCAAGCGGCAAATAACATTCTCAGTGGTAAAGTGGAGACCCCCAGTTTTACAGGCCTCGGGTAGATTCCAGTAGCCACTAAAGTTAAGTTCGTAACCAGGTACGGAAACAGGGCCGCTTAATTCGAGAAAATGCTCAACGAATTGTGTATCTAGGGCGATAATTCCCATTACTGGAATTGATCCGGTTCGATCATAATAATATTCAAAATCGGTCATCGATTCTTTAAAATCTGGAGAGAAATTGGTGTCGCGCATAAAAAGTCCTTTTACCTTTAGGTACGCGGTAATAGGGTAAGGGGTGTCTAGATAAACGATGTCTTGGTCAAGATTATAGATGTCGTCGGAAGCGATAATTGAGAAATTGCCTTGGTCTAATTGGGCTATCGCATAAGCAGTTATAAATCCTCCTGTTGGTCGGAGCTCCTTGTCGTTTTGGAATAGGATCAGGTAGTTCTGGGGTGTATGTACCCCTAATAGTGAAGGGATTTCATTTAATAATGGTTTAAGGTCGTTTATTTGTTGTTGTAGATTAGAGATCTGTGATTGGAGAGAAACTAGTTGATTTCGAATTTTGTAACCCCTAATTTCTTGAGGATAGATTGAGGGGTGTAATTGAGCGGTTTCGTTGAGAACAAGACTTAGTTTCTCTTGGGCGTTTTCAACTGCAGGCAGTAAACTTGGGGCAATACTCGCCAGGTGAGCGATCTTCTCCTGAGCTAACATTTGGTTAGTTTCTTCTTCTAGACCAAGAAGTGAGGCAAATGGTTTTAATTCTTCTATTATTATTTGCGTGGCTTCGATTCCAAGCTTTCCTGCTTCCAGTAAGTGTTGACCGTCTTGATAATAGAGTTTTAAATAGGGGAAGTAGTTAATAAACCTGAACCGGTTGAAATCTTCCTCTAGTGTAGTAAGCGAGAATTGAATTTCTTGGGCTTTGGCCGCAATTTTGTTGAGGCTTTGATCTTTAACCGCGGTTTTAAACTCTCGGGCCAGGGCAATTGTTGCCTGGGCATCATTAGCCAACTGTATACCGGGTCGGAGAATGAGGAGGTAGAAGCAGATAGTAATACCAGCCGAGATTGCTAGTACACAGCGAAATCGCTTATTCGCTGCAAGTTTACGGAGGAATAAAATCATTTTGCTCATATGCCCTATTTTAACAGACCGGCCGAGGAGATAGACATAATTATTGAGTTGCAATTTTGAGCTTTGCGCTTTGAGTTTTTAACTTATTCTCACATTGCTCCAGATCCTTTTATTACAACTGGTACTGTTCGGAGGATTATTTTTAGATCTTCAACTAAACTGGTGTTAGTTGCATAGTATGCGTCCATGGCAACTCTTTCCGAGAATTCTACTAGCGAACGGCCAGAGACTTGCCAAATACAAGTGATCCCAGGGTTTACAGTTAGGAGTCTTCGCACTAGGGGTTTGGTGTCTGGATAGCGGCTTTGCTGTTGGTCTAATTCTATGTGTTTGTAAGGTCGTGGTCCAACAACACTCATTTCACCGCGGAGAACATTCCAGAATTGGGGTAATTCGTCAATACTAGTTTTGCGGATGAAATGACCAACGCGCGTGATTCGGGGGTCATTCTTTAACTTATAATTCGTTTGTTGGGCTTTAAGTTGTTCAGTCTGCTCATCTTCCTCGGCATGAACAAGTTCACCGTTCTTTAGCAGCATTTTCATGCTTCGGAACTTGAGACAAGAGAATTCCTTACCGTGTCTGCCTATACGGTGATCATGGTAGAAAATCGAGCCGGCTGAATCCAATTTGATTAATAAGGCCGTGGTTAAAAGGACAGGGGAACCAACTGTGAGAACAAAAGATGAGAAGAGGATGTCAAAAAGACGTTTAATAATCAACGACCAGCCCTCTAAAGTGGAAGTTCTGATCTCTATTAAGGGGATTCCTGCCAAGTTCTGCGTTGCGGCTTTTACTCCCGTATTATGAAAAATATCGGGTGCAAGTTTTAGAAGGACATTATGGCTTTCGCAGATTTCTAGTAGGTCGATGATGTTTTTATCTGTGATATTAGAGGTAGAGAGTATTACCTCGGTGACTTCGTTATCTAGAATTTTTTCCTCTAGATGTTCGAGATCTTCATGGATACCAACGATGATAACTCCCGGGTTTTTGAGAGTCTCCAAACCCCTTTTAACGAGCTGTGTATTTTTTGGTTGGCCGACCAGAAGGATTCTTGTTTGGCCAATTCCGGAGCGGTAGAGGAAGTTTTGAATAAGTTCGAGTAAATAGCGGGAAAACCAGACAAGCCAGACTGAGATTGCCCAGGTGGAAATTAGCACTAGGCGGGAAAAGGCAAATTCTTTAAGAAGGTAGATGGTAGTGCTGCTGAGAGTGATTGCCGTGGAGCAGCCGAGGATGATTTTGAGAAACTCATCTAAAGAGGGTCTTTTGAGGGAAAAAGAGTAAAGGTGCAGTAAGATAAATGTAAGTGGCCAGAGAAGAGCAAGAATAAAAGCGAGACTAAGGAATCTGTTAAAAGGTAGGATAAATACCTGATTTAAGTAATCTCGTAGGAGATAGGCGAGTAAGAAAGCAGCTAGAGCTGACAAGTAATCAGATATTGGGAATAATGTAATGAAGAATCGTTTGTTTGACCGCATAAATGCTAGTTAATCGTTATTATTGGGTATAGTATAGCCGAACTTACTTTATTCATCAACTTTTCGGCTGGATTTTGTTTTGGATTGTTGATGCTTTTGGTATACAAATGAGGATAGTTCTTTAAAGAATCTGTCTCTAGAGAACCGTTTTGCATTATTTACGCAGTGTCTTGGGTTAAATTTCATTTGCTCGAATCGGTTAACAGCTTCAATCAGGGCGGCAGGGGTTTGCGGTGTGAAAAACACCCCAGTTTTGTTTTCGATAACTGTTTCTAGCGCACCGCCAGCACGGTAGGCAATAACTGGTTTGCCAGTTGCTTGAGCTTCCAGGGCTGTAATGCCAAAGTCCTCTTCTTGTGGGTAAATAAGGGCTTTACAACTTTGGTAGTATTCAACAACTTCATTGTCAGGTAGCCGGCCTAAAAGCTTAATGTTCGCTTTGGCCAGCCGGCGGAATTTTTTCTCTTCGGAACCAGTGCCAATAATTTTAAGCGTGTATCCTAGTTGGTTGAAAGCGTTGATAGCTACATCTACTCGCTTGTGTCCAGAGAGCCGAGAAACGATAAGGTAGTAGGCGGTATCGGGCCCGCCGGACGGGTAGGTCCTAAATTTTTCAAGGTCTACAAATGGGTATATAATATTTGATTGGCGATGATAGATTTCTTGGATGCGTTGGGCTACGTTTTGGGAGTTGGCAATAAAGTAGTCTACTTTTTGAGCGGCGATGTAATCATGGGTTCTCAGGACGCTAATCACCG
>JAHJGY010000083.1 GCA_018824115.1 Patescibacteria group bacterium | reverse complement strand
CTCTTGCAAAACTATCCCGGTCGCGCTACTACCATCGATAAAAGTTACCGGTCCACTGCTCCCCGTAGGAAAAGCCCAACAATCACCAATCATATCTAGTGGCTGATTTCCCGAATAGGCCTTCATTGCACTAATAGCACTGCGATCTAATTGGCAAACCGCTGTTAATGACGAAGTACTAAAAGTCACCGCATAATCTTCGTCCTCCTTAAACCACCCCGCCGATAAATAGAAATACCCCGGCCTTGTTTGGGTTAGGTGGCCTTCATATCCAGTTCGGCCTCGATAAGCACTTAGTTCCTGCCTGCTGCCGCGGGCAAAGGGACAGCTAGAACACAATGTGGAAACAGTCACGCCGTTCGCCCCCCGGCTTACACCACCAGCCCCGCCAATGCCCACATAAATTTGGTAACCAGTCGAGGCCGGTTCCCTTAAAATAAAATCCTGTGTGCGCCTCGGGCCAGACACACTGGTTACATAAACAGCATCCTCGGTTTGTAAATAACCGGGATGATTAACACCAACCTTAAAACCGTGATCTTCTGTATTGGCTGGGGAACGATAGCTAAAAATCCCATAAACATTTGTTACCGAAGGGGCATCGTACTCAAAGTCACCCGCCGTAGCTATAGTGTCATAGCTCAGAGTAATTCCATCGCGGGTTATACTAAGTGCACGCCCCCACGTACCACTCACGCTCTCCTCAGAAATTACTCGCCCCCAGACAAAAGACTTGGTATTCCCCAAGGTCACCAGTGCCTGACCGGACTGCACCGCCCATAGCTCTGGTCCCCCAGCATCTCGCCTGGTTTCACCCCAATGGGAATCGGAAGTATTGTCTACAAATGCAAAAACGGCATCGTAGAAATTCGTCCCCAAAACAGAGTTATGACCGCCGTAGCTTTGAAACGAAGCCCCTTCCCCGCTTCTCCACACCGTTACCGCATACACGCCCGGTGGAGCAAAAGACCTAAAATGAGCCGTGTACAAAGTACTATCCAGTACCCTTGTGCTCCGCCCCTTAACGACTAGTGATTGGCTCGGCACGAAAAGCTCCTCGCAGGCTGAACCAATTCGGCATGAATCGTCTATATGATCAATTGCATCAGTTATATAAGTCTCTCCCTCGCAGGTGTATCCCGTGCCAGATTCGGTACAATCGGCGTCTTCATATAAAATTCGGTACTCTTTTGGATAAGCCCGGCGTACTACCTGTTCTGCATGAAGCTCCATATTACCGCCGTCTCCACAAGAGAAATGGCCAACGCCTTTAATTTGATCGCACAATCTCATACTTACGTTCAACACCGTGGCCGGAATCAAGGGAAAAACATTAATATGACTCTGAATATCTAGTCGATTGGTTGAGGTAATAAAAACAAACTCTTCCTGGATAACTATCTCCTGCCCGAACTGATCGTAGGCAGTCACGGAATGGCAATCCTCCATATTGCCGCCAACATCGTCAATACTGCACTCCAAAAACCCATAGCTAAAAACATCAGCAATCCCGTCACCATACTCTTGGCCGGGAACACTAAGTACCCCGGCAAAATCCGTTCGACCTGTCCTTTGCAACCACGGAGATCTGAATGGCGCAATTAATGGGGGCGTAGACAAGCCATCAGCCCGCTCCACCCGGCGTGTCGCCGGGGTACCCCAGCATTCAACCACACTCCCGGTGTAGTTCGCCCCGCTATAACAAATTTCTTGAAAAGGAAAATAAACACCAAAATTGGCCCCGTGCGGTAATCCCATTACCTGAAATGTACCGTCAGCACGGATCTGCGTCCGCACCACCAAGTTATTTACAACCCAGTCATCACCGCCGCCTGGCCGCCAATTATCATAAACAAACACATAGATAGGAAGGCCTGAAAGGTACTGATAAGCTACGGTAGGATCATAGGCCGCCCCTTCATAGGCAGGAATCACCTGCCCCGTGAAAACCACCGTGTTCATTCCCTGCGCCGAAACAATTTCGCGCAAACTACCGCCTATTCCTAAAACCAACCCTATCCCGACTAGGCCAAAAAGAATTCCAATCAATAATCTTTGCGTTCTAATTAGTTTCATACCAATAACATTCCTACTACCAAAATCCCACCCAGACAACCACTAAAGTCATCTATCCCCCCCACAAACTTGGCTATTTAACCTATATCGCCAAGATGTTATTTAAGCCAGGGATTATCATCGTTAGAACCTTTAACATTAAGTATACTGACGCAACGATAACCACCCCAATTACTGCATTAGCCATTTGCGTTCTGGCCGCTTCCGCATTCTTGGGATCATCTCCCGAGGTAACATACTTAAAGCCAGCCCAGAGCAAATAAATACCGGCAACTAATAAAGCCAGGAAAACTCCCCATTTAATTGCTGTACCGAATGCCGTTGCAATATCGGAGAAACCAACGAAGTATGAGAACTCAATTGTCGGCACATCTTGAGCTAAAACCGGAACAACTGTGGAAAAAGCAAATATTGCTACGCTGGTGACAAATAAACTTACTTTCATCTTTTTACCCATCTATTTCACCTCCTCTTCAATAAGGCTCGAAAAAACCCTTGCAAAAACTTGATTTTTCGTCAACTAAATTTCTCTCTAACAATAGTATCCATTAAGCCGTGTAGTTGTCAATACCTCACCGCCGGTGCAGGTAATCTCCTAACCTTGGTATGATATCAACTAGTACCCCGGCAAGCAAATACAAGAAAGTAGATATAATAATCCCCAAAATCGCGTAGATTATGGTCGCCCTCGCTTTTTCGGCATTTTTCGCATTCTCCCCAGACGTAATGTAATTAAACGCGCCAATAATCAGGTAGATAGTACCCATAATAATGGCCACGAAGGGAACCCAACGCACAAATATAACTGCCAGTACTATCAACTGCTCCAGCGCAGATTGTGGGTCGCAAAGAGGATTCCATTCGCAGCCCGCTGTCTCGCAATCATCTCTTTTAAAATTCTGCCCGCAAGTACCATCCGTAGCACTAAAACAACAAGAGGCGGCCACGACAGTCCGACTGGCCACGATAAAGAACAATATTACGGCCAGGCAAGATAGCACTATCTTGGACACTTTTGAATTCCAACTCATCATAAAACAACTACTTAACTAACCCCAAACCAGACGCGCCAACTCTCCGGGAAAAGCTCACTCCCCAATTTAAGCATTAAATAAGTCAATCCGATAATCAGCAGCCCAACGACCGCGAAAACAAT
>JAHJGY010000082.1 GCA_018824115.1 Patescibacteria group bacterium | reverse complement strand
ATTTAGTGAAGTCAGATTACCCTTCGAGCACTAAGCACGCCACGCTATTAAAATGGGAAAATGTTTTGGGTTTGGGCTTGGACAAACCTTTTGTACCAGTTGAAGAGGAAGTTGCTTTAAAGAATCTTCCGCCAGAGGTGCGGGAGTTGATTGAGAAGCGTCAAGAGTTTCGTCGAGAAGGTAATTTTAGGGGGGCAGATGAGATTAGAGAGGTGATATTTAAAAAGGGGTACGGGCTAGTAGATACCCAAGAGGGTACGAGGGCGCAGAGAATCCCGTAGCCGAGTATTTGGCTGTTTAAACACATATTTACCATTTACCCCTTTGAGTTTTTGTGTTAAGATATGCGGTGATGGCAGAGTCTAAAGTAAAACAATATGAATTAATGGTTATTTTCCGCCCCCGTATTTTACAGAAAGGGGCAGAGTCTTTAGTAAAAAAAATGATTAAAGAGGTGGACGGGAAAGTGGGGGAAGTAGATTTTTGGGGAGAGAGAGAAATGAAGTATGAAATCGATAATGAAGAGCGAGGGCTTTATATTCTCTTTTATATTCAAATAGCGAAAGATTGTGTAAGCGAATTAAGAAAAGTCCTTAATATGGAACCAGATATTTTACGGATTTTAATTGTGTAGGGGGTAAACTTAAATGGCTACCAGGTCTTTAAACAAAGTGTTTTTATTAGGGAATTTGACTCGGGATCCGGAGTTGAAATACACTCAGCAGGAAACAGCAGTCTGTACTTTTGTAGTGGCGACTAATCGCGAGTGGAGCCCTTCTGACACTAATGAGAAGTTAGAAGATACGGAATTTCACAATGTTGTTGCGTGGAGTAAGTTGGCCGAGCTTTGTGCTCAGTTGTTATACAAGGGAAGGAAGGTGTTTATTGAGGGGAGGTTGAATACGGTGCGTTGGGATGATAAGGAGACCGGTAAGCGGATGTTTCGAACAGAAGTTGTCTGTAATGAGATGGTTGCCTTAGGTCCATCACGTCATGCTGTGGAACAGCGGGCCGATGGTAATGCGTTGGACCAGAAGATAATGGTGAACCTAGAGCAAGAAGATGAAAATACTAGCGAGTCTTTAGATATTGATAAAGGTTAATTATGGCAAGAAGAGTACTAAAGAAAACTAAATATAAAAAACCAGAAGAGTGTTTTTTCTGCTCTATTGGCAAGCAGCCAGGTTATAAGGATTTTACTGTTTTGAAACGCTTTTTAACCTCACGGGGCAAAATAATTTCCCGATGGGAAAGCGGGTTGTGTGCGAAGCACCAGCGGCGGCTTGCTACTGGCGTTAAGCGGGCACGTAATCTTGCTTTAATCTAATTTCAAAACCACTGCCACAATGAGTGCTCAGTCGCGGTATCGAATATTTGTTGACATCGGAAGTGCGGTTACTAAAGCTTATCTTTTTGATTACCAAACAAAACCACCACAGTTGGTTGAGAAGCAGGAGGCTACTACACTTGACCAGATAGGATTAGTGGTTAAAACACTCCTAAAAGAATTTAGCCTCGAGCCAGGCTTTGATAGTATTGCTATCTCTTTATCCCCAAAAGTAAAAGAAGGGTTGCGAAATGCAACGAAAGAAGAAGATAGTCTGCGGCAGTTAGTTGAGAAGTTCTCCAAAGAGAGTAATTTCTTGTTATTAGAGGTGGGAGCGGCGAAAAGTTGGTATGGGTTCGGTATAGATGGAACTTGGAGAGTCAATCCGGTAGATTATGGTTTAGGGAAAGGCGTAAGGCAGATTCTTAACAGCATTTCAACCGAAGCAAAGATTGCCCGCTGGTTGACCGCGCAGGTATCGTTGGAGGAAATTGGAGATTATATTGGAATAAAGAATATTTTCCCTGGTCAAATACCTTTAAAAGGATCGTCATTGCAAATAGAGCAGGCAGTTACCAGAGAAATATTAGCTTATATAGCAACAGAAATTAGCCTGGACTGGTCCAAAATAGATCAGGTGTTATTAAGTGGAGCCGTATTATGCTCGGTACCTGATTGCCGTCAGACGTTGAGTATGTTTTTAGACGGCATTGTTCCGGAGGGTGTTTGCCAGATTTTTTCTGATCAAAGAGGTATTTTACCTGTACTGTGGAGTATCGATGGAAACAGTTTATTATCTCACCTAGTGAATTTGGGGACAGTTGTTGTTTGCAGTCATAACTTTACCGGAGGTGAGGTTCTGGGACGCGTGTTCTTAGACATCGGCTTATCAGAAGAGTTAGAAGTTATTTTAGAAAGTGGTGATTTGGTTAGAGTACCGCTCGCTACTGATCAGTGCTGCACGATGAGAGTAGAGCTGGCTTCGGGGGTTGAGGTAAAAGGGTTTAATCCGCAGGCGGAAATTTCCGGCGGAGAACTAGGTTTAATATTTGATATGCGGGGGAGGCCTTTGCGGAAGCCCGGGTTAAACGAGGAGGGACGGAGGAAGGTGAGGCAGTGGCAGGAAGCACTAAGATAATTATTTATGCTGGTACTAGCAAGGCGGATCACAATAGAGAATGCACCAAGAATAATCGAGCGCGAATTGCCTATAGAGGGCAGGGTGCTGGTTAAACCGGGTCAGCAAGTGAGACCAGAGACAGTTATTGGAGTTTGCTGGTGTGCATCTGGTTTTAAAACTTTTAATTTGGCAAAGTTATTAAAGGTTCCAGCCAGTCGAAGTAAGGATCTTATTCTTCACCCAATTGGGTCACGTATCTATAAAGGGGCTGTGATTGCCAAAAGAAAGCAGTTTGGTGGGCTAAGGGAGCTCGAATTTATTAGCCCTATTGATGGTATCTTACATGATTTTTCGGAACAGAAGGGAATTCTAACGATTCAGTATGCACCAAAAGAATTTAAGCTAGTTGCCGGAGTTGGCGGGGTGGTAGATAGGGTAATACCTAATAGGGGCGTGAATATTGGGGCGGTAGTAAGCGAAGTTAAAGGTGTTCTTGCCGCTGGTAGTGATCGTGATGGATTGATTAAGATTATTTCCAACCCCGATATCGCAATTGCCTCGCCGGCAATAACTGGGACCTGCGAGGGGAAAATCGTGGTTGGCGGGGCTCTTTTATCCAAGGAAATTATCTATAAGTGTTTAGCATTGAAGGTTAGGGGTATAGTTTGTGGGGGTATTCATTGGCGTGATTTTAATGAGATGGTAACGATAGCGAGAGGGAGATCAGAGGATATCGGAACGACTGTTTTCATTACTGAAGGTTTTGGTTATCAGCCTATGAATAAACAAATTTTCGAGTTCCTGACGCGTTATGAAAATCGGTTTGCGATGATTCTGAGTGATCTGGTTAGATTAGTAATCCCTGATCTTGGTAAAACAGTTGATGGTAAGGAATATATCGAAGATAAAAATGTTAAATTGGCGCCTATTGCTGTAGGGGAGCAAGTGCGAGTTATTGCCCCCCCCCGATTGGACCTATTTGGTAAAATTGCAGAAGCTGAACTCGTTGAAGATCGGGTTGAATCTGGACTTCGAACCCAGACTTGTTTAGTAGAATTTGAGCAAAAAACAGAAAGGGTACCGGTACGAAATGTCGAGATAATTAAAACAAGTTAGCTTAATCTTTGGTCGGTTTATTATGAGCATATATTTCACTCCAAACACACTTCCTAACCCGCGCGGTAGAAAACGGCCCGGCCCTCCGTCTCGGCGGGCAGGATTCCGTACTTTAGGGTTAGTCTTGGTGATCTTGGCCACCCTGCTATTAGGTTGGTATTTAGGCTATAAAGGGTATTATCTTTCTTTTTCCCAGAGTAAGATTAGGGTTGTTAATCGTGAGCCGCCAGCTGATTTAGAAAAACAATTAGATCTGACACTGTTCTGGAAAGTTATTAATGTTCTTGAAGAAAAATATCTCCGTTTTTCCGATGTTAGTTCTGAGGATCTACTCAATGGTGCGATATCGGGCATGGTCGAAAGTTTGCAGGATCCATATACTGCGTTTTTCACTCCGGCCGAAAATGAGGAATTTAAATCATCTTTAGCTGGAGTTTATGAAGGTATAGGCGCACAGTTAGGGTTTTCCGATCACCAGCTGGTTGTTATCGCACCGCTGAAAGGTTCTCCGGCGGAAGAGGTCGGGGTTCAAAGTGGGGACTCTATTCTGGAAGTGGATGGCGAGTCAACACAGGGGTGGTCGTTGGCGGAAGCAGTGTCTAATATTAGAGGTGAAAAAGGAACAGAGGTAGAGTTAACGCTGGGAAGAACTGAATCTGGAAGCAGCGATGCGGAAATGGTTAGAGTGAAAATCGCGCGTCGGACAATTAAAATTCCCTCTTTGGCACTGGAGTGGGAAGAAAATGATATTGCCGTAGTAAAACTCTACCGATTTGGTGAAGATATTTATGGAGAGTGGGAGAGTGCGGTAAGTAAGATTCTTGGTAATAATGCGAAAGGCGTTATTATTGACGTTCGTAACAACCCGGGAGGTTATCTTGAAGGTGCCGTAATTGTTGCTTCGGAATTTTTTGCGCGCGGAGATATTGTGTTAAAGCGGGACGTTGGCGGTAGGATCGAACATTCTAAAGTAGATCACAAAGGCAGGTTATTAACAGAACCGCTAGTTGTGTTAATTAATGAGGGTAGTGCTTCCGCGTCGGAAATTGTTGCGGGAGCCATTCAAGCGAGGGAGAGAGGGACGCTAGTAGGGAAGAAAACTTTTGGTAAAGGGACGGTTCAGGAGGCATTGGATTTGCAAGGTAATGCCGGGTTACATGTAACTGTTTCGGACTGGCTTCTGCCGGACAAGAAATCGGTTGACGGGGAAGGATTAACGCCCGATGTTGAGGTGGAATTAACCGATGAAGATGTGGCAAAGGGAGAAGATCCACAGCTACAGCGGGCCTTGGAGAGGGTGAAAGAAATAATTGGGCAGTAGGGTATTAAATAAGTAATTGTTTAATGTGTAAAGGAAGTTCATTCTCAAAACTATTAGGCTTTTTCCTTCTTGTTGTCACCGCGCTGAGTTTGGGTGGTGTAATGACTGGCTGGGTGGAGGATTTAAATTGGCAAGACATCTGGCCTTTAACTAAGATAATTGAGCGGGAGACCCGCACCGAAGAAATTGTACAGCGCGTGGTTCAAGAAGAATCGGCGGTGATTGAGGTGGTCGAAATAGCGTCGCCTTCAGTGGTTTCGGTTCTGGAGAAGCAGCTTACTTATGATTTTTTCCGTGGTCCGGTACTAGAAGAGTCTTCCATAGGAACGGGTTTTGCAGTAGATAAAGATCTTATTGTCACTAACCGCCATGTAGTTAGCAGTTCATCGGCTGAGTACACTGTGGTTGATAACCAAGAAACCCGTTTCGCGGTAACTAAAATATATCGTGATCCCTTGAATGATATAGCAATTCTTAAAGTTGACGATGGTGATTTTACGGGAATTGAGTTAGGAGATTCGGAATCCATTAAGGTCGGGCAGACAGTAGTGGCTATTGGTAATGCTTTGGGCAGGTTCGCAAATACTGTTACTCGGGGGGTTATTTCGGGTATTGGTCGTGGAATTACTGCTTCTTCTGGACTAGGTAGTTATCAACAGCTCGAAGATGTAATTCAAACTGACGCTGCTTTAAATCCTGGTAATTCGGGAGGGCCCTTACTTAATTTAGCGGTGCAGGTGATTGGGGTTAATGTGGCCGTTGGCCAGGGGACTGAGAATATTGGGTTTGCGATCCCAATTAACAGTGTGGCAACACTATTGGAGGACTTTCGTGCCAATAAAACCCTTAGCCGCCCATATCTTGGAGTGTCATATCTCGCCGTTACCGAAGAGTTAGCCGAAGAACGGGATCTGGTTGCTGGAGCGTATGTTAATGAAGTGCTCAATAATACAGCGGCAGAGAAAGCAGGGGTGAAGAAAGGGGACATTATTACTCACATGGGTGGGGTTAAGGTTGATAAGGAAAACACATTAGGGAAACTGATACTTAAACACAAAGCTGGTGATAAGATTGTCATCAAAGTTTGGAGAAATGGCCAGGATTTAGAGCTAGAAGTTACTCTTGGCGAAGCCCCGGTGGAGTAATAGGCGTTGGTCGGGCAGTGTTTGACACAAGGTTGACCCCATAGTATAATGTGGGCTGTGTACCGATGTTCACGTTTTGTTTATTAGTTAGAGCCTTAAGGAGGTTAAGATGCAAAATGTACATCTGTTCAGTCCGGTCCCAATCTACCACGGCTTGGGACCGGTGGCAACGAGATTTGTGGCGAGGATAGTCTTGGAGGAGGCGGGGCTTATCCAGGGAGAGCTTTCTTGGCTCCCGGGGAATCCGCCAACGGACTTTCAGATGCAGTTGGCAAACTTCTGGCCCTATATGGCCGAAGCCTATGCCGATGTGGCTGAGTCTGAGATGGATGCGGTTATTTCGTGGGACGTGGGTGAGGTCAACCGTGTTCTGCGGGATGAATGGGGCTGCAATATCCAGCTAGATGCTGTGCCCGCGCCCGACAGGTGGGTTCTTTACCTGGCGGCTTTGGTGCAGTTCGTTCGACGATGGCGCGACATTGGAGTCGAGGGATATGGGCTTCCGCATCCGTTAAACACAAAGGCTTTTGCTCTCACCGCAGAAACGCACGGGGTGAAGTTTAGCTCTTATGACGGTAACCCCGTAGTGCTGATCCCCTCTCAAGAGGGCGGATGGGTTCTCCTTACGCGGGCCCGCGCGCCGCTCTCGCGGTTCGCTCTGTACTCCAGGATTATTGACATTTGGGCAGGTCAGGAACGCGGTGATGCCTACCCCGGCGTGGTCCTTCCTTACTGGAAGTTTGAACACCAAGAGGTCGATGTTGCGGATCTCTGCGGCTTGGCAACGATTGACGCCGCGTCCTTCCTCTGGTGGCTTGTTCAGGCCAAGATGGAATGCGAATGCGCTTTCGGGATCGATGGCACTTCCTTCAAGGCCGCCTTTGCAGCGGCGGCGATGCGGGGCATGTCTCAACCAAAGGATCCTGGGGATTACCATGTTATGGACTATGATCTGTACTACGGTATCGTTAGCCCCAGGGGGTACGTAGTGGCGTCAGCCTATGTGCCCACAGACGCTTTTAGTGCGACCAAAGTGGCGCTTGACCGCGCCGCGTCGCGTTAATATGCACATGACACCACTTGCCAGGCGGGAGGATTTCTCCACCCGCCTGGCATTTTTTTGAGTAAGGGCCAATGAAAGAATGAAAGAAGAATGAAAATTGATGAAAGGACCGTCCTTTCATCTGGCTTTAGAAAAGGTTAAAGTGTTTATGTTGGTAACATAATGCTGGTGTTGCTCTAGCCTATCATTGTGGCCCTAAAGGCGATTTTTAGGAAGGGCTTTCCATGGTATCGAGGGTGATGGGCTGTTCGTAGGGGAGGTTAAGGAAATATGTGCGGAAGTTTTGCCACAGCTTGCCAAAAACGCAGGGATATTCAGAAACACTCTGGCTTCTAAAGCTGTAGAACAAAGAGTAAATGGTTGTTTGAATTAAACCCATCGGCTGTCTTAACCCCGCTTTAATATTAGTTATTGTTTCGTTTACTTCTCCTTGCAGGTGGATAGCTTCATGAGTAGCTACAAATTTAGAAGCAGAATAGGGCAAGTCATTAGCGATATAGCCATATTTGGTGCAGGCAATACCATTAGATCCAGCAATTTCTTCGCGGGGAACAATAATGATGTGGTTATTAATAAGTTCTTGTAGTGGCATTGGGGGTAGGGGATCGGGTAAAAACTCTTGCTGGGCGTATTTTGCCCGCAGGTCATAACAACTGGGCCAATCAATTTCTTTTAACGGGCATCTGCGCATAAGAATTTCCAGGGTAATGATTGTGAAGGCAAAAACTAGGAACAGAATAAGTATGCCAAGCTTAAATTTCTTGGATTGGACAAAAGCTCTTCCTGATTTCATAATTATGACTTTGTAATAGCTGCTTCCAGTTCCTTAATTTGTTCAGCAGCAAATAATAAGAGGTTACTATCTATTTCTTTATTGTCTTGAAAATATATCTTTACTTTGGGATTTAAATACATCCCTAATTCTTTTCTTATTTTAACAATTTTACTATCAGGTTTGTTAGGTCTGGGTTCTAAACTACCAATTGGTTCAATGGTTTTTGAATAAATTCCCTGAATGGCGTATGCGAACCCTTCGTCTAGCAGAGTAGAGATTTTTCCTTCTACGTTCTTTATGCCCGAATTTTTTTCGAAGTCATTAGTGAGCTTTGATCCAGGACGACTATTAAGAAGCATATGGACACCTTCATGAAGGATTGTCGAGACAGTAAGTGCCCAAAAGATCTCTTCACACTTTGTATCCGAAAGTTTCCCGGTATATAATCGAAGCGATTGTTTTATTTGATGAATGGCCTTAGTAGTGGGCGGGAGTTGAATCAAAACCACCCCGTCTTTGACTTCGCCTTCCCCAACTTTCCCGTCAACAACCTTAATTTCGAGCTTGCAAAGTAACGCAAGTGAATATTTTCCTAGAAAAGCTTCAATTCTTTGTAATTTGGAATAGATCTTCTCTTTCTCTAATTGTTTCCTTAGTAATTGTATTTGTTTGGAGTTAAGACTTTTTCTTTGATCTGTAATTTTATATTTAGAATTTGTTTTCATTACCAAAATTCTATCATTATCGGTTAGTAAACATAAGGAACAAGGTATAATGTTCTTTGTGGCGAAAATCTACTATATTACGCACCCTAAAGTAAAAATTGACCCAGAAAAATTTGATAAGGATTGGGAAATATCCGAGGAGGGGCAGGATCAGCTCCAGAAACTATTAGGAAAAGATTGGGTTTCCCAGATAAGCATAATTTATTCGAGTAACGAAAGGAAAGCGGCCGATTCTGCCCGAATGATGGCAGAAAAATGCTGTATAGCACACAAGATTCTAGATGATTTATGCGGGGCTGATAGAACGGGAGGCAGAGAGAAGCATGGTTTTCTAACGAATGCAGAATTCAAAAAGGCAGCTGATGATTTCTATAAATACCCTAGTAAATCTTCAATTGAGTGGGAAAAAGCTAGTGATGCCCAAGAGAGAAACATCCTTGCCCTGGAGAAAATTATTAATGAGAACCCGCCCGATTCAAATATTGCTATCTGGGGACACGGAGATGCGGGTATATTGCTGCTCTGTCACTTATTAGGTAAGAAGATCTCCAGAGATTATGACCAGCCACAGATGGGTAGTTATTTTGTCTACGACTCCTCCACTGGCAAGATTGATCAACTCTGGCAGCCAATCGATTAGATTCACGCCCTAACCCTCGCTAACTGTTTGCTGTAGTCACCAACCCTACATTTATCGGTCGTATCGTGCAGCTTGGAGAGTATATAAGTTCGCGTACCGTCCTTGCTGTTGTATTAGTTCTGTATGAGATCCGTCTTCTATGATTTCGCCTTTATGAAGTACAACGATCCGTTCTGCATCTTTGATTGTGGAAAAACGGTGTGAAATGTAGATCATTGTCTGTTGTTTAAGCTGTGTTAGTAATTTGTCAAAAATTTCCACCTCACTTTTAGCGTCAATGGCCGAAGTTGGTTCATCTAATATAATTATTTGCCCGTTCTTTGCCATAGTTCTGGCGATTCCTAACTGCTGCCATTGCCCGACCGAAAGGTCTATTCCGTTTGAGTATTCAGGCCCGAGTTGCTGATTATACTGTTCTTCAAAGTTTTGTACATAATTCCATGCATTAGATTGGCTCAGTAATTTTATTATTTCTGGAGATGTCAGCTTTGCCCCAGTTGCCAGCTCTAAATTCTCTTTAATTGTAAGATAAAATTGACCGAATTCTTGGAACAAAGTGGCATATATGGGGTAGAGAATATTTTCGGGAATTTCTTTTAGGTTGATCCCATTAAGGTAAATGTTCCCGTTATGAGGGTCGTAGATCCTCATTAATAGTTTGATTAGGGTTGTTTTACCGGCTCCGTTTTCACCTACAATAGCTATTTTTTGTCCAAAAGGTATTTCCAGATTAATATGCCTTATTGCGGGTTTTTTTGCATTTGGATACTTAAAAGAAAGGTTTTCAATTACGATTGTGGGACGTTGTAGTTCTTCACTTAAAGTTGTAGCTGATTTGTTACTGAGAGATGGGAAAATAACGAAGGGTTTTAGGTTAAAAAACTCCATTGCGTCATGCATTACATGACTATCTGTTTGCAGAAACCCGATATTATCGCCCAGTCGATTAAGCGCTGAAGCAAAGGTGAGTACGCTCGAAAACAGGAAAGCAAACCAGCCCGTTGATATTGTTCCTCTAGATAATTGCAGGCTTATTGTGAGTGTAAAGACAAAAACAGAGAATATTGGTAGCATTTCGGATAAAGAAACAAGTATTTGGTACTTCTTCTCGATGTCCAATTGGTTTTTAACATAAGTGGAGTAGATATTAACTAGTCGTTTTTTAAAGTAACTAAATGCTTGGTTAACCTTGATCTCCGGTAATGTTTTTCTGTCAGTGATCATGTTGGTGAGATATCCAAAACGTCTCTTCGTTTCACTATCTGCCTTGTAGATTAAAAAGATACTGTAGGCGGTGCGTGCCTGGGCCCAGATGGGAATCAAGTTTGCAGTAACTATTAATAGTCCAGCGATAGGTGAGACCATAAGGAAAATGAAGGTTGTAAATACTATTTCGATTAACGCAGTGCACGATTCAATGATAGAGGCGAGGTAGAAGTTAAAGTGGTTAAGTTTTCCGAACGCGCGGCTTATGTGGTCCACTCGATTTGAGTTTTCGAGTGTGGCGAGATCAAGAGTTGCTACCTTATCTATAAACTTTTGGTTTAGATGGATGACGTTTTGAGCTTTTAATATTGCCCAGACGTATTGTGTTGTGCCTTTAAGTACGCGAGCGGATATTTCGATAACGAATCTTAGTAATAGGATTGAAATAAGTGACAATCCAAGGATCGTGTTCTGATTTGTTGCCGCATCGATTATTTCCTTTAAGGTAAATGTATTTAGAAAAACTAGTAGTGACAGTAAGATCTGGAAGCATATGTAGAATCCCAAAAGTAATCTTGAGGAATTGGCAGCTTCCCTTAACGTGAAACCGATCACCTCTAACATTTTTCGCATACCTCTCATATATTATCAGATGATGCGGGGAGAGAGAAGGAAGTGGGTACAGTGTGCCCTGTAAGTACCGGCCCATGCCCGCATTCTTGACAGTAACCATAAGTCCTGAGAGTATAAATTCATGGAGATCAATAAGGAACCTCAAAGGAAGAATCTGCTCACGACTAACCCTGGCAGAGTTAAGGTAAGCATCAAAATCCTAATAGTCCTTATATTGGCGGTAATTACAGGGATATGGGGTTTTGCAGAAGGCAAGTCGTCCTGCAATAAAATAGGTTCAATAATCACAATCTCTCCCACACCAATAAAAGATATTGAGTATCGCCAAACCCGCTATGGACATATGGCTACAGGCTTAACCTTTCCTTTCGAATATCCTCTGGGGTGGCATGTTGAGATGTTTATCGGAGAAACACAGGAGGACATATTTAGAAATCGGATTAGGATTGATCCTAATCCACTCACATCATCGGATTATGTAGAGGTAATAACAGGAACCGAATTGGGAGAGTCAGTAGACGAAAGCTACTATGCTCTACGTGCCGCGGGTCAAATTAAGGGCGAGGGCGAACTTGCCTCAAGAAATTTCGAGAAAAAAGACTTTGACTTATACAGTCAAGATGATTTCTGTTACAGCTATGACTATTACGATATTGTCTCCGTCAGCTGGAAGAACATTATCGACTGCGTAATAATAATTTCTGCAGAGAATCAGATGCGTTTTAAGTTAAACAGTGAACAGTATTTAAACCAGTTTCAACACTTCATCGAGTCGGTAAATAAAATCTCAGCCAGCTAGTTAGTCCTCTTCTCTTTCAGTAAGCTCAGTGCACTAGGGAAAACAAGCATAACTGTCAGTCCGCCTAACAGGGTGAAAACGGGCTTTGTTGAGTAAGCGTTCTGTAGAGGCCCACTGCTAGCAACAAGCACAATAAATGCCAGGCTAACGAGAATGTTTAGCGCAGATAACGCTGTTGCCCTTTACTCTAATAGTCGGAAATAATCTGATTGCTAAAGGATTTGGAGATGTTAATAAAAAAATTAGAGATTTCTTTAGTGTTATTTTGTCCCCTAATTATTGGATCGTCCTTGCAAGTTTCGACTTTAAGCAGTTGACTGGCAAATAGTAATGGATCGATATGCCAGTCAAATTTTATTCTTGCTTTTTTCAGCAATTCATCAATATGCCAGTCCTGTTTGTTCATAATTATATATAAGTCAAAGAAGTCCCGACCTCTCGGGTTTTGTGCAATAGTGAATGTTTTATTTACTGCGATATCGAGCAAGCTGTCAACAGGTAAGCCGTCATGTAAGTGAGGAGATTCAATCTGCTTGAACGGGAAATAAGTAAACTCTAATTTTAGAGAACCATTATCATCAAAGCGTAGAAAGTACATGTTTCTGTTAAAAGATTGCTGGTAATCAAAGGAATTAAACGGTAAGTGTTTCCTAGATTTATGGATGTAGGGAGTTATTGATAATGGATCAAATTCTTCGAAAGCGAAAAAATCTAAATCCTCAGAAAATCTATGCTGTAGATAGTACTTACTTAGAGCAGTACCACCAGTAAAATAGAATGTATCGCAAAGATCATGCTGGTTAGCAAAGAAAGATAGGAAAGCTTCTTGTGTAGGAGTGGTTATTCCGTTTTCCATAAAATAAGCTCAAGATACCTTTTCTTGTCGGGGTCAATGTTTAAGTCAGGCCAGTATCTCAGAAGCTTGTTTTTAGGCAACTTATTGTTGTTTAACCCATAATTAATCATTTGCTCCAACTGCCATTTTTCATAGGCAGGCACATCCAGCTTTAACCTTGTTGTATCAGTGTTCCAATTGTACATGTAAATATTATAACAGAGTTAAGTGGCCAGTCATAAGATGCATGTAATTAGAGGGGCCGTCCCCTCGCAAGTTTTTTCCCCAGTTTTCCAAAAGGGCAGCGACACAGACGTGTATTACCGATTAAGTCGTTGGATGGGCAAAATAGGGATACGGCAGATCTGGCTAAATGGTAGCCGTCACCTGATTTAGTAGTGGATACAGTTTCCTCACGGCTACTTGTGTTCTTTGTGGGAAACGGGTCGAGTAATCTTTAAGTCTCTTTTGATCTATGCCTTTTAATGTAAGCTCATTAGTATTCAAGCGTCCTTTCCCGATAGTTACAAAGTAGATGCAGTCTAACAAGGCTTTTTCTGGATCAGCGATATAGATTTGGTCTTTCTTTTTATATCCGAAAAACTGAGTAGGTTTGACTTTTTTATACTCAATCTCATAACCATCAATAATTGTTTTTTTTGATCGTCTAGTGGTGGCAAACATCATGGTATAGGGGATTTGACTTAAGATGCCGTAGAGAGAAAGTGCTGATTCAAAAGAAAGATACGATGGGTAGTAAAAGAGATTGGCAATTAACCTAATATCATAATTAAAGAGGGGACAAACATAAATGTTGGGTGCTAAACGTTTAAGTACCTGTTTCTTAATCGCACGGTTTACAGCGTATTTAGTTGCATTCCTGCCTTTGGCGTAAACAATTTCAAGATCGCTCAAAGTATAAAAGGGTTTTTGTATAGCCTTGAGTTTATGAATTAGCTCAAGACTACTTGTTCTTCTCACACTGCTCGTGTTTTTTTTCATATATTTTTGGTAATTTCCTCTAATATGTAACGTTCATTAATGGGTAACAGTCTATTCACATCTCTTTTAATATTGGAGATAGAGTATTCCTTTTTAGGTAATTTAAATTTCCTTTTAAGCTGGCTAGTCAACCACCATAGGTCATAAATATCTCTCCCTTGATTACGATCTTTAACTAGTTTTTGTTTTTCTAGATAGGCGCGTTCCAAAGTAATTGTTTTAGCAAGAACGAGAAGGTTTGTGACAGGACTTTTTAATTGTTTGGTCATATAATCTTTAGATTCTTGCCAATTAGCCTTTCTTTTTGAAATCTCAACCTTTATTCTAAAAGGTAAAGGAAGAAAGTCTTGTTCAACTCTAAACGAAGCAAAATAGGTGAAATGTTTTACTTTAGTATCAGGTAATGTAATTGAAGGGTACCTGTTGGCAATTACGTTTACGATGTCAACAAACTGTTCCGAAGATAGTTGCCTAACTAGAGAGAAATCCAGATCATCAGAAAACCTTGGGGATCCGTATGCCAATCGTAGGGCCGTTCCCCCTTTAAATACCAAAGCAGGCCCTATTGGACTTGCCACTAAGTCTTTTAAAATAACTAGTTCAAATTCCTCTCTTGCTACTTGCTCTGGAGCAATTTGTAATTGTTGGGATAGTTGACGCAAGACACCCTGATCCATAGTAGTTTCGCTTAACCGCAACTATCTTGTATCAGATCATAAAGGAAAAGTCAAATAGAAAACAAGGATTGTTCTTAGAATTGCTACCTTGACAGCTTAGATGCCGCTTCTTACTCTATTCAATTTCGACTTGATCTCTATTAAAGTGAATACGATGAGTGTTTGTGTAGGAAACGTTGTACAGGCTGTTGCACTGCCAATACAAAGGACGGTCCTTATATCACTTATATCAAGGTCCTTATATCAAAAAAGCTAATTCTCCTTCCGGGTTGAAACGAAAGGACCGTCCTTTCATTTGCTTATATAGAGGTCTCGGACTTGAGTTCGTGTTACATGTAGAGACTTAAACTCTCGACCCACATTTTACACGAAAAGCCTTTCCCGCCTTGTATGAAGCTATTAGAGTATTCGAGTTGGGTAGAATATACGCTCGCCTCCCACAGCCAGAACAAATTGCTTGAATGTCAAATTAAAATTCGCTGTTTTAATCACCCGAGGGACCTTATAACCCTTTCAATTATTTTGTATTCGTTATTTTTATTAGATTTGAGTAATGAGACAGCTTTGCTAACAAGTTCCCAAACAATTTTGTCATCAACCGCGTCAACTGCCGGAGAGCTCTGAACTTTGCCTGTTACACCGACCTCAAAATAAACAGTCGTTTTTTCCACTTGTGTCGTGTCAGACCGTTGAAAGTGGGTAATAAGCGACCCAAGGGAGCGTTTTACTTCCACGGACATACCTAGCTCTTCCTTTGCACATCTATTTATGACTTGAGTGATAGACTCTTGGCTGTATGCAGTTTCTCTTGGTAGAGTATATCTTTCCGTTTTGAGGTTAAATAGGCGATCTCCAGAACCCTTCTGTAGAAGTATTACCTTGTCATTCTTAATAACTACTAAGCCAATCGACAAATGATATGGGTTCTGTTTGTCTCCACGAATTTGGAATCCTTTTTCCGCCATAAATTGTTTTCATTTTACAACAGGATGCTATTCGAGTGAAAGATGAATCCGGAAAATAGATTTAGTTTTCTTAGGAAAGTGTGCGTATTGGCTGACATGGAGGGCAATTCTGGCGATGGGGTGAGTGATGGGAGTTGACCCAATAATTTCTTAAGAGAAACTACCAATGGTTTCATGTCATTATGTGGTTCTACAGCTACTACCTTCTGTCCTTTAATCCAGATTCGCTTAAATAGCATTTGTATCCACTTTCGCTTTTCTTTCTTATCTAAGGGCTTCCAGAAGCCCTTAAAATCTCTTAAAAATGCTTCGGTTTCCTTGAGATACTTTTTCTCGTCTATTTTGGATTTGTTAGCTACTCTATCAAGAGCGTTAAGCTCTTTTAATTGGTTTTTAATGGTTGTTATCTCTTGTTCGTATCGCTCATCCGAATACTCTCCCATGCGATACATGGTAT
>JAHJGY010000081.1 GCA_018824115.1 Patescibacteria group bacterium | reverse complement strand
GACACCCGCTCCCAAAACAATCTCGGCCACAAATGCACATATGCCTTTTTACCTCTCAAAGCCCTCCAACCGTTAATACCAACAACGCGGTACCCTTCACTTTTCATCTCATCAACATTCCACCCAGAAAGATGAGCTTGATATCTGTTACCTATCTCAAGGTCCTGGGACAAGAACCCATTTGGGGTAAACACGATCACTTTCTTTCGCGCAATCTTCTCCATTAGGGAAATTAGTTTTAGCCCATCATCTTTAAATAAATGCTCGATTACATCAGACGCAAGAACACAATCGAAACTATCTTCCGCAAACATCTCCCCAATCCGCAAAGCGTTCATTATCTTATACTCATCATGTATCTTCTTAAACCCTTCGCCTTCTACCAACTCAGAAATGTCAACACCAACACTATGACCTAACTTCCCTGAGAATCGCTGAATCGGGGAATTAGTACCACAGCCAACATCTAGTAGCGTATCACAACAACCGATGATCTCCTTCTCTAGAATCCGATAGAACTCGTCGTAGAAATAACCAAAGATCGCTCTATCTACACCTTTAAGAAATGTCCTAAACATAATTAGATGTTATATCATTATTCCAAATCTTCTTAAATGAAGAGCTATGGATATTGCCAAAATCAAACTTTTCATGCCACGCCGCACAACACGGCGACACCGATCCGTCAGGTTGAATCACCGACTCAATCCATATCAACCGGCAAAAGTATTTGATCTCCTTTTTCCGTCTCTGCGTGTAATCATACATTGAAAGTGCTTCATCTTTCGGCAGCCACGGTCTAACATTTTCATATTGCTCCCTATTGTTTAGCAATAATTCGCTTCCCATGTCACACCTGCCCTGTAAGAACTCCAATTTATCAACACCCAGGCTATCAGCTAATTCTCTCGCCCTATCAATCTCATACTCATTATGCTTGTGAACAATGAACCGCCACTCGATAAAAGGCAGCTTGCTTCCTAACTCCTGTTTCTTTCGAACAACCATTTTGATATTCTCGATAACTAAACGAAAATTGTTCCCCTTTTGATACTTCTCCACCGACTCTGGCGAAGCCCCATCTAAAGAAACGGTCAATTTATTCAACCCCGATGTGATCAGGCTATTACAAATTTCATTATCAAGAGTATTCAGATTCGTGCTTACATTGACGTCAATCTTCATTCTCCGAGCATATTCAACCATCTTAAAGATATCTTTGTTAAGTAAGGGTTCTCCCCAGTTATATAAATTTATCTCCCAAAGATATGGACCGCACTCATCAATGATTTTTTAAAAGTGCTGGATTTCATGAAAGCCCGCTTCCTACCCAGGGCTTTAGTCCCCACCGGACACAACACACAACGCAAGTTACAATAGTTACTTGGATCAATAGTTAATCTTATCGGGTAACTAAAAAGATAAATGCTCCTGATCTTAAAGTGAAGATAGGCCAACACTAAATTTACTTTTTGCTTAGAGGTTTTGTCTCTGGTAATAACCTTATAAATCCCCCCTTTAATTACCGGCATAGTATTATTAACCCCCTAAACCTGTCTGTAAGCATAAATCATAACGTCCTGTTTTTTATCTCTCCTATACAAAGGTACCATTATCGAGCTGATCTGATATTGAAAAAGGTTATCCTCCAAAACGCCCAGAAGTGTTGGTAAACTTACGCCTGTATCAAATACTTGATGATGATACTCAATAACCATCTCTTTGATGTTCTCAATCACCCCCGCATCAGCTAGTTCCTTAATAACAACAGTCTCGGCCCCCTCTATATCTACTTTCATATAATCTACCTCATCCCTAATGAATCTTGAAAGAGCAACAGTGGGAACTCGCCTGACCAAAGGATCGGACAAACGTCCCGGTAAAAGGCTCATCCCCCAAGATGCAGGATCATTCTTATCCACATAAAATTTGGCCTCTCCGTCTTTTAGATATACCGCAGCCTTTTTCAGATGAACGTTCTTAAGATCATTCGTCTCTATATTTTTCTTTAATAAATCAAAAGTTTGCCCGTCGGGTTCAAAACAATAAATCTCAGAATCAGGATAGAGAAACTTGAAATAAAGGGTTGCCAAACCAATATTACTACCACAGTCAACAATCACGGGACCATCTGTTCCGTTTTCAAAGTTAAAATAGTACGGTTGATGTACAAAAATCTCTCTAAAAAGGTGATAAAACGAATCGTAAGTAAAGAAAAAAACCTTAAAGTCCAAAAACCGCTCACTTACTACTTCTCTCTTAAGAAACCCTCTAAATACCAAATACTTTACCGTGAGGAGAATATAGCAAAATAGTATCCTGAGCTTCAGTCTAAATTCTAACTGACACTTTTTCAAAAAAATTAGATCCAAGATGGCCCAGTTACAAAGTGATAGAATCATGACAGTATAATCTCAATTCTATCACGATTAAAATGCAATTCCTCTTCGGCTACGGATACACCAAGGGAACAACACCTTACTACTACGAACGAGCCTTCAGGAAGCTTGGGAAAACAATCACCTGTGGCCCTTCTACTTCAAAAGATAAAAGACAAGGCATACCATGTGGCATAAACGCGGATATCCAAAAAATAACCCACAGTATTCAACCTGACTGTTTTATACTCTTCCCCGAAGGAAATTTTTTTCTTCCACAAAATATCGAGAAGATTACCGTTCCAAAAATTCTTATTCTCAGCGACTCATTTATAAATCTCCACTGGCACAAGCATTACGCCCAACTCTTCGACTTTGTTTTCGTAGCCCAAAAAGGATACGTTTCTCAACTAAAAAAACTCGGCATCAAGAACACCTACTGGCTGCCTAATGCTTGTGACCCTGAAATTCACCAAGACTTGCACCTAGAAAGAATCTACGATATTGGCTTTGTTGGAACCTTAAATACTTTACATAATCCGCGCCGTTCCCTCTATATTAAGATTCTATCCAAACATTTCAAGTCACAAATTACTTCTAACATTTGGTACAAAGAAATATCAAAGATCTACAGTCAATCCAGAATCGCCTTTAACATCTGCGGAGCCCAAGATCTTAATATGAGAGTCTTTGAAACTATGGCCACCGGTAGCATGTTACTCACAGACTATATTCCTCACGGCCTCCTTGATCTTTTCAAAGACCGCCATCATCTGGTCACCTACCACTCACCTCAAGAAGCTGCTAGCCTAATTAGGTATTACCTAACTCATGAAGATAAAAGAATAAAAATCGCACAGAGAGGCCAGAAAGAGGTTCTGGATAAACACACCTATCTGCACCGCGCCCAAGTGATAATCTCAAAAATCAAAGATGCAAAAGGGCGACCAACACATGCTGGCAAACCAAGTGGCAATCTGCTACTTGCCAAAACCTACTTTTATATCAACCATCCGCTGCTAGAAAAACGACTTCTCCAATTAACTAAGGAATTAAGCGTATCTATAATCGAACTCCCCAAAACTGAAAAGTTTAAACTAAAAATCATTAGGTTTCTCACAATAAGAATAAAGCCCTCGAGAAGGAGAATTATTATCGCCATAATTAAAAAACTTGAGAAACAGAGAGTGCTGGAATTATGCAAATGGTGTTATTATCAGATGCTGTTACAAACTTCATTAAATGCTTAACTCGCTGATCTCTATCATCAAAAGGGAAAAGACTGTCCTGGCCAACAGCGGATATAATCTCCTTGCGAACATTGCTGGCTCGGCCATTGGGCTGACCACAAACTTCATTCTCTCTCTCATTCTAGGTCCTTCGGGATTTGGTACCTTTAAAACAATTACGGCGTTTTTTGAAAACTTACCCGTAACCCTCGGCTTAAATACAACACTCACCAAATACATTCCGGAACTAGAAACTCAGGGGAATCTAGGTAAAATCAAATACCTGTTAAAGTCTTTTTTCACTGTAAGGATCGGAATCATCTTAGTCTTCCTCGTGCCCCTTTACGTCCTCAGGGAGAAAATAGCCTCAGGATTTCTAAAAGATCCATCAAATCTAGCCCTAATGCACATGGGAATGATCCTCTTCGCCGTTAATTCTCTAGATCTGGTACGACCCTGCGTTCTAGGTTTTAGAAACTACAAACTGTACATTATTACAAATTTCCTCATCTCTGCTTTAAGGAATATTTCAGCCCTAGTTTGTGCCTACCTTTGGGGTCTCCCAGCGGCTATTATCGCCCTAGCCTTTTCCTTTATTCCAGGAATCATACCCAGTATTAACTATCTTAGCAAAAAAGGTCTATTCAGTGCTCAACCAGTCCGCATAAACTCATGGCAAATAATAAAAAATTACAGCCTACCCGTGTACTTTGTTGGACTTACTGGTCTCGCCGGTGGCTTGAACACACCCCTGCTGGCGCTCTTCTATCCTCAAAAAATCATCGGCTATTATAGCTTCGCACTCATCATTGGTTCACTGATAGCCCTTATCTCGGGCGCTATCGGGCAAATCTTTTTCACAGAAGTAGCCTTAGAACACTACAAAAATGGAGTAGGGGCCTCGTTTAAAAGACTTAAACGAGTGCTTATACTTTTCTCATTGGCTTGTGCTATTACCATCCCTATCGGAATAGCTGCCTCTGGCCCCCTTATCCACTACCTAGCCCCTACCTACATACCAGCAATCCCGATAGTCACACCTCTACTTTTCATCTACTCTATCATTGGAACCCTATCCTTGATAACCTCCTACTATACAGCCATCAGCAAAAACAAAATCGCAGCGGGAACAAATTTACTTTCCTCGATTATCCTGTTCTCACTGAGCTTCCTCACACTGAAATTGATATAATAGTGATTAGTAGCCAGTAGCAAGCAGCCAGTAGTAAGCGCTATGCTCCGCCTAATACCTGATACCTCACTCCCTACTACTTACTACTTGTTCCTTACTGCTTATGAACAACACGAAAAAAGCTAGCAAGACCACACCCCAACTCTCCATCGTTTTCCCCAACTGGAATGGGGTTCAAGCCGCTTTAGAATATCTAGGGTCCATTCAGAACTCCTCTTATTCACGAGAAAAAATTGAAGTTATTCTGGTCGATAACCACTCGGAAGATGACTCCGTATCACAAGTTAGGAAAAAATTCCCAGAAGTTAAAATTATCGAACTAGATAAAAACTACGGTCCAGCATATGCACGCAATCGTGGTCTTGAAAAAGCATGTGGTAAATATATCTTCTGCTCTGATAATGACCAAGTACTAGCTACAAATACGCTACAAATTTTGGCAAATAGGCTACAAATCAATTCGGATATCGGTATTGTCGGAGCGAAGGTGCTTTCCAAAACCAAACCTCATCAAATCGTCTCCTGTGGTTACACTTTTAATCGATGGCTGGGGGCAGAATCTGGTAGAAAAGACTGCAAGGAAATTAAGGAGTGTGACTGGATCGCCGGTTGCTGTATGATGTTCAGAAAGGCGTCTTGTCTTCCCGCACAACGATTGGGCGGCGTTGGATACCATCCTGAATAAGCAGAGG
>JAHJGY010000012.1 GCA_018824115.1 Patescibacteria group bacterium | reverse complement strand
CTACGCGATCCCGGCAATAGTTACTAATGTTTATCTTACCAAACCTACTCGCAATGGAGCCGGAGAGAGGAATTGAACCCCCGACCTAGTGTTTACAAAACACTTGCTCTACCATTGAGCTACTCCGGCCTACCGCAAGCCCTATTCTAACACATTATAATTTTTGTTAGATAGCGAAGGAAAAGAAAAGATGTTATTAGAGAGGTAACGAATAAAAAAGCCTCGCGTAGACGAGGCCCTGCCCACGCACTGCTAGCGCGGGCTGATGAAGAGACAACCTAAAAGATAAAGAATTCGGAAAGATTAGTCCTTCCTACCCTTCACGACTCGAAGTCGGAATATCCCTTACTTGGGATGTGCCGTATGGACTTTGTAAACTTTTTTTGCCCGATATTGACAAGTGGGTAGGCTGTTACTAAAACCACAGTATTAGTAAACTACGCCTCTGGGAAATCTAACTGTTTCATGAGGAGTTTTTTCCTCCTTATGAAGAGTATGACATCCCTCCCTAATTTAGTGACTGTAGAGCAAAGTTGACTACATCCTTATCACGAACACGGTAGGAAATGTGCCAAACGACCCTGCACTGAGTCCATTATAGCTATAGATTTGCGAGTTGTCAAGCCTTTGCTCCTGTGTTAAGATAACCTCCGTTATGGCTTTCCAGTGCGATTTATGTGGAAAAAAACCAATTACTGGGGGACGGGAACGAAGAACTGGGACTCGGGGCTTCCTAAAAAAGCGTGTTAAGCGGGTTTTTAGGCCGAATTTGCGCCGTGTAACGGTTACTGTAAATGGAGAGAAGGAAAAGATGCGAATCTGCACTAAGTGCTTGAAAAGGATCAAAAAAGACGAGCAGGCGAAACAAGCAAAAACGAAGGAATTGAAATACAAGGAGAAGGGTAAGCAAGGCCTTACTGGGTTAAGTACCCATTCGCGAATTCCTCCCAAGAGATAATATTTCCTCCCTCAATCTGCAAACTATCAATTATTAGTTTTCCAGTTTTATCTAGGTGTGTTTTAATGATCTTTACCCTTCGTTTCTTAGATCTAGTCCGGTCGCGGATGGGTGAGTTTTGGGCTTGAGCCGAACGAAGCGAGGCGATATCGGTCCAAATTCCAGGCCACGGGTTGAAAGCACGCGCCATGCGATCTATTTCATTGCCGGGTTTAGACCAGTCAATTTGGCCATCTTCGCGCGTTAGTTTTTTAGTAAAGGTGGCCAGATGGTGGTTTTGAGGTTTGGGTGGGAGGAAAATGTTGGTTTCTTCTGTTCCTAGAAGAGTAGGTGGCAAACTTCTGTTAGCGGCATGATTGGTGATGAAGTTCTCCCATAGTGGCAAAGTGTGAACAAGGAGCTTTGCTCCTATGGTAAACAGTTTGGGGAGTAAGTCAGAAGCAGTGTCTTGCTCAGCAATGGTAATTCTTGATTGTGCGATAATAGGCCCGTCATCCATGCCTTGCCCCATTTGCATGATGGTTACGCCGGTAGTTTTATCGTTGTTTAAAACAGCAGTTTTCACAGGGCTTGTTCCTCTTAGTTTTGGTAGTAAAGATGGATGGATATTGAGTGAACCATAGCGCGGCAGGTTAACAGTTTCCTGGCTAAGGAATTTTCCATAACCGGCAATAATAAAAATATCAATTGATAATTCTGAAGCAGGCGGCTTCATTTTCTGTTTTAATGTTCTGGTGGCAAGGGTGGGGATACTGTGTTTTATGGCCCATTGTTCTACTGGCGAATGATTAGCAGTGACGACAGCGGAGATATTGGTATCCGGTACAGACCCTAGTTCTGTGATAACGGGCAGGACAAAATCAGGTGATCCAAAGAATGCGACATTCATCATATGTTAGGTCTAGCGAATGGGTTAATTTTATCACGATATCAACATGAGCTATATGTTTAAGATGATATAATTTGTCTATGGCTTGGGATATTATTAATAAAATTTGGTCTTGCTTTACGCATGATTTGGGAATTGATTTGGGTACGGCAAACACTTTGGTTTTAGTAAGAGGGAAAGGGATCGTTATTAGGGAGCCTTCCGCAGTTGTTCAACATCGGAAAACAAAGAAGGTGATAGCGATTGGGCGTGAGGCTAAGCAAATGGTTGGTAAGACACCGAATAGTTTAATGGCGGTGCAGCCATTGAGAGATGGGGTGATCTCAGAGTTCGACATTGCCGAGGCGATGCTGCGGTTTTTTATTCGTAAGGTGCATCAAAACCCTCAGCTTTTTCCACCTAAGATCTCGCGGCCGCGGGTGGTTATTGGTGTGCCTTATGGTGTAACAGAAGTTGAAAAGAAAGCGGTTGTAGATGCAGTGATCAGAGGAGGGGCTCGCGAGGTTTTCCTTATCGATGAGCCAATGGCAGCAGCTATTGGGGTAGGCTTGCCAATAGAGGACGCTTCCGGTTCAATGATTGTTGATATTGGCGGCGGCACGTCAGAAATGGCGGTGATATCTTTGGGGGGGATAGTAAATTGTCGGTCGGTGAGAGTTGCGGGTAACAAGATGGATGAGGGTATCGTGGAATGGGCAAAAAAGAAGAGTAATTTGTTAATTGGCCAGGGTACTGCAGAGCGAGCTAAAATTGCCGTAGGGAGAGTAGGTAATAACTCGGGGCCAGTAAAAGAGATTGCTCTCCGTGGAAGAGATTTAATTTCCGGTTTGCCAAAGGAGGTCAGGATAAATTCCAGTGATGTCGCTGAGGCAATCCAGCCTACTGTACGAGTAATTTTGGAAAATATTAAACAAACAGTAGAAGAAACTCCACCGGAGTTAGTGTCGGATCTAATGCAAACGGGCGTTGTTTTAGCGGGGGGAGGATCCTTGTTATCGGGGATGCCAGAAGCGGTTGCAGACGCGACCCAAATGCCGGTGGTTAGAGCGGAGGATCCACAAACAGCAGTTGTCAGGGGTTGTGGTTATGTTTTTGAAAAGCCAGATTTACTTAAAAAGGTGACTTTCTCAAAGTGGTGGTGAGTCGGATTTGCCATGAAGAAACGATTTCTTTGGTTATTATTAGCTTCATTGTTTTTAAACTTCTTCGATCGGGTAGTGGGTTTAGGTCCAGTGAAGAGTATTTTGCACCAGGTCGCTGCCCCTATCCAAGTGGGTATGGTACGTAGTCGTATCGCTGTTCAGGATGGATTAACATTTGTTTATTCCTTGCCGTTTGTTTATCGGCAGAACTTAAAGTTGAAAGAAGAATTAGTCGGGATCCAAGGAGTTCAATTGGAAAATGCTGTCCTAAAAATAGAGAATCAGGTTTTGCGGCAACAGTTTAATGCGATTATGGTGAGTAGTGAAAACCTAACCCCTGCGAGGGTACTTGGGTTTTTCCAGCAGGCAGATGAGACGCTAGTGATTGTCCAAGGCGAATTTAACTTAGGAAGATCTGTTATCTTAGGGGACAGCTTGGTAGGAGAAGTTGTTTATTCCGGCGGGAATGTATCGCGGGTACGGACAGTTTTTAGTCCGCAATCGCGCGTGGCCGTTAATGTGCTTGCAAAAGAGGGGACCGTAGAAGCGATTGCCGAGGGCCGATTTATGAATGAGATTTACTTAACCAAGATCTTGTCGGATCAAGAGGTATTTCCGGGAGAACTTGTGGTTACTTCGGGGATAGCAGGGAAATTCCAGAAGAACTGTTTAATTGGTGAAATTGAAGCTGTTTTCGAAGACAGTGACGGGGTGTTCAAAAGCGCTCGAGTAAGCGCAAAGTGGATGCTAAAGGAACTTAATGTTGTGCTTATAACTAATTAAACTATGATTGTATTACTAACGCTCCTGACAACGATTATTGTGCTAATTGATGTAACTTGGCAACCCATATTCTCCTTTAGAGAGGCGATACCGGATTGGACGTTAGTTTGGGTGATTTGCGTAGCGATCATATTGCCACGCAAAAGCTTTGGCGTAGCTTTCTGGGCAGGTCTGTGGCAAGATCTTCTTGTTGGTGATTTCTTTGGCACTAGGGCGGTTGGCTTGCTGTTAATTGCGGGAATAGTTGTTCTGCTTAAAGATCATTTGTTTCAATATAAACTGGCGACTTGGTTAACAATACTGGTCTTAGCTACTTGTTTGTATCCTTGTTTAGTAACATGGTCGGTATTTGAGTTCAAATTCGAAATAGGGAAAATACTTTATAACCTGTTAGCTTTTGCAAGCTGTTTGTTTATTGTATCGATCCGCCTCTTTCGCCCCAAGGGCGAATCCGGCGGAATAATCCGCCCATGGCGGATCTAGACCTCAT
>JAHJGY010000080.1 GCA_018824115.1 Patescibacteria group bacterium | reverse complement strand
AGTTCTCGGACGTGAGCCATGAATAAATATTATTTAGTTGGAGCCGATGAGTGGATTCGAACCACCGACCTGAGCTTTACGAAAGCCCTGCTCTGCCAACTGAGCTACATCGGCATATTGTTTATTTTCAATGTGTTGCAAAAGCTATGTACTTCAAAGAATTACTGTTGGTGTCCATATTGGTGTCTATATCTAATCCAAAAGTGCTTCAACAGCCTGTTTTTTATACTCAGGAGCTGGATGAGAATATCTCATTGTAGTTCTAATATCTGAGTGTCCTAAAAGCTCCTTAACAGTAACTATATTAACACCCCTCTCAACAAGTCTTGTGGCAAACGAATGTCTAAGTTGATGAAAATTACAGCGTTTTATGCCAGATCTTCTCACAGCATTATTAAAGGCTGTCTTTATAGACTTAATAGCATTGCCATTTTCGTCGCAAAAAACTCTTTCGCTACTGCCTATATTTATACCATATTTTAAGGTTTCTTTCAATTTATTATTAATAGGGATGATTCTTATTTTATTGCTCTTTGTTCCAGTTACAGTTATTGTGTTTTTATCTAAATCTACATTCTTCCATTCAAGGTTAAGAAGTTCTCCTAATCTCATTCCTGTATTTAAAGCAGCTATAATAAGTTTTTTTAAATGATTACAAGATGCTTCTAATAACTTTTTCTCTTCTTCTCTTGTAATTACTCGTAAGCTCCTTTCTTGCACCTTAAACTGCTTTATATCTCTCATAGGGCTATATAATAGTTTCTTGAACTTTACGGCAGTATTTAGCATGTGCCTAAGGACTATTGTTTCTCTATTAACAGTGGATTTACTAACAGAATTAAGTCTTTCTTGACGGTAATTCTCAATATCCAAAAGAGAGATTCTGCTCAACGGCTTCTCTCTAAAAAAACTTACCAAATGATTCATTATAACTTTTTCTCTGTTATAAGAACGTTTATAACCTTTACTCATTTTAGAGTAGTCTTGAGCAAAAATTTTGAAAGGTGTCTTGCCATTTAAGGCTTGCAGGTTAAGCTTCCCTTCTATGATCTCAATTCTTCTCTTTTCAAGTTTGTACCTGGCTTGAGTCCTTGTTCTGCCAGCGTATTCTCTTTTACGCCTACCATCCACGTAATAATCAATCATATAATAGTTAGGTCTCTTTTGATATATGCCCATAAGATTACTGTATCACGTATTCACTACTTTGTCAATACATTAGTCTTTGTGGATCGTATTGATCTTTACCCATTTATTTATTTCCTGGATATCAAACTTTACCAATCTTCCCATCTTAATATATGGGACTTTTCTCTGATGGACCCAAGAATAAACAGTGCTTTTCTTAAGCCCTAAATAGTCCGCTATTTCATCTATGCTTAAAAACCGTTTGTTAATCATATTTTCAATCACTAGTAAGATATACCCATCGGTTATGTGCGCTACCTATAGCCAGAGTTTACTCAAAAATCCTTGCGTGAGTTCGTGCTTTTTGTGAAAAATGGCCTGAACTTCCACCTATGCCTTTCCTATTTGGATTCTTGCCAAGACGATACTCATATAAAAGACAACCTGTGATAGTACAATATCTGATTTGCTTTGGATGATTGTTGGAACATTCCCTGCATTTCATTCTTATCGCTTTTAGCGGGGTTAAGTCTTTCATGATCTTATTTCCTGGCATAGTAACTCTCTTTTTTTGATCATCTGTGTCGGGTTGTGTCAGATCAGAGGCACTTTCTATATAAGTCTATTACGAGACCATTTCATAGCTGTAATACCGAAACTGCTGTTTATCTGACACAACCTGACACAAGTCGCCTCAATCCCTTACCCTAATCCCCTTCCAACCTCTACCACGTTCGGTTTTTAAATTTCGTGACTTCATAAACCCCCTTTCCTGTAATCTTGTTGAAAACGTCTTTGGGGTTATTTCCTTCTCTCCATTCTTCCCGCACCAGCCTGCATACGCCTCTCTCAGCGTTTTATTTGTAACTTCCGCTCCTTGCTCGATAACGCAACAATCAGCTAAGAAATCACCAAGAATGTCCATATCGCTCTTGTAATCCTTTGTAGCGTCTTCTACTTCCTTCGGTTCGCCTAAGCCTTCCGACTGCCACTCTAAACACCCCTCTAACATCCATTGCAATATACCGTCTCTCTCCTCAAGCAATTTTTCGTGGTAATCCTTAATCTGTTTCTTTTTTTCGAATACATAATTGAACGGGATTAAAGATATCCTTCTCCAAATCGCGTGTGTAGTCTCATGGATAACCGGCTTATGGTTCGTCGCTAAAATTATTTTGTGAGT
>JAHJGY010000079.1 GCA_018824115.1 Patescibacteria group bacterium | reverse complement strand
CCAAACCCAAATTCCCCCATTCAAATGGAAACATTCATACCACGACCACATCATCCGCAATCGGCGCGATTATGATAACCATTACAATTACACCGTTTTCAATTTCGAAAAACACGACTTACCCGATGATTGGCAATACACCTCATTGAATTATGAAGACATGGTTGATGAATTGACCGACGACAAACCATTTGAATGGCGGCCGTTTATAAAATAAAATGTGGGTTAATGGTCAAAAATAGTTGGTAATAATATTAGATTTTGTCTAAGGTTAGGTTAGTATTAGAGTAATCATTCAACTAATCTAACAATTATGCAAACTTTTAAAAAAACATTGTCCTGAAGATTACTCGCACTTAACAATTAAATGGGGCCAGCAACAAGGAAAACAGCGGTGGTTTTGCAAAGATTGCAAACAAGTTTTTACTTCTATCAACAGAGCTAATTCGCGATCTCGGCAGAAAGCTTGGTTCATAAAGTGGGTTACGAGCAAGCGAACATTAAAAGAACTTTCAAAAGGATCTGGTAAATCAATCCGCACGCTCCAAAGACTGTTTGACTATTTCTTGTCGCAACCGCCCCAACCACAGCCAGTCAATAACCAGAAATCAACTCTGCTCATTGATGGGACGTGGTTTAATAGAACGAATAACTTAATCGTTTACTTTGACAAAAACTTGAGCCGGATCCAATGGTGGCGCTACACAGTTAGAGAAAATACACCTGAGACAATTGAAGATCTAAAAGCTTTGAAAAAGTGTGGAGTAATCTGTGCGGGCGCAATTACAGACGGTGGCAGAGGCCTCACAGCGGCTTTAAATCACGTTTATCCAGACGTACCTAAACAAAGATGTTTAGTCCATATTCAAAGACTGTCTCTAGCTTGGCTAACTAGATCGCCCAAAACTCAAGCCGGTAGAGATCTTAGAAAGTTATGTTTGTTGCTTAACCAGATAACAACTAAGAGGCAACGTGACCAATGGATTAAAGTATTTGAGTTCTGGAATACTAAATACGCTAACTTTTTAAAAGAACGCACCATTGGCCCTGATGGTAAGCGGTGGTGGTATACACACAAGAGCTTGCGTAAAGTTAGAAGGCATATTCTCAATGCCTTGCCTCATATGTTCTTGTATTTAGACCATTCTCGTCTACCTAAAGACACGAATATTTTAGAAGGAGCCATCTTTTCGCCCTTAAAGGAAATATATCGTAGTCATAGAGGGCTTAGCCCGGAAAAAAGAGCTAATTTTCTTGCTTGGTATATTCATTTGAAATATCAACGACGCAAATAATTCACCAACTATTATTGTCTATTAACCCTAAAATGTTGTGAATTTTATCATTTGACTTCCGGGGCTACTTTGATATGATAACCTACTGATTCAAATACAGGTTATGCTCGTTTAAAACACAAAAATCTGCGCAAGAGAGGAGGCGAGAAATGTATTGCGTAGATTTACTAACAGTTTCTTGAAATAGGATTTTAGTTGTTAACCTGAAACCGCAGTCAAACAAGGAGTGTTGAAAATGTCAGAAAGAATTCTGCTACCTGACGTAGCAAAAGTTGACCGTATCGGCCTGTTGGGCCTGGGAACCATGGGCATTGGTTGGGCCACTGCCTTGCTCCAAGGTGGGTTCAAAGACGTCTACGCTTTTGAACTCAATGAGGCAGCCAGAGAGCCGGCCAAAGTCGAAGTTCTGAAGCGCCTCAAAAGGGCTCAGGAGAAAGGGAAAGTTCCTAAAGGGGACTGTCGCTCAATCCCAAATTGACGCACAAGTAATAAGACTGTAATTAACTTGAGTCATTTTTGACTCCAATCTTGTTACTTTTATATCAATTTTCTTATCTATCTTAGTCTTTAGTGCGTCTTTTTTCCATTTTTCTTTTATCTAGACACACTAATCCCTTGCGTCCCTTATACCGGGGGCAATTTCTTGCGGCAGTATAGTCACTGCTTTTTTTAAGTTATGAACAATAGTTTGAAATAGACACTGGAAGTTAACTTTGTTTAGTCCTCTATACCTGGCTCTCTTGCTTAATTTAGAAAAGGTCCCCTCAAAAGGCATTCTAATCCGTGATCTCCATTTATCTAAATCTTTATTCTTGTTTTTATTACTCCTTTTTCTAATAGTAGCTGAATAGCAATTATTTGCTTTAACAATTAGATCAGATTCTTTGCAGTCATACAGTTTGTCCATAAAGACCATGCCCTGGTCAGGGCATATTTCATCTAATACTCTAAAATCAGGCATATTAGCTGGAGTAGCTATTGTTTTCTTAATTAAGCCATGTTCTCATATCAACTGCATTATGCCTTTTAAAGCCAAACCAAATAT
>JAHJGY010000078.1 GCA_018824115.1 Patescibacteria group bacterium | reverse complement strand
GGCGCAGTATCATGTGGTAACGGCGACAGGGACGGCGGGCGGAGGAGAGATGGAGGTAGTGAGGAAAGTACAGGTGACGAGGTCAAAGCCGGTATTACCAGCTTTCTTTGATTACACATTGTTTAATTTATCAACTAACTCGCTTAGCAAGTAGGGGGTATAAATGTATGGGAGAAAAAAAAATTAGACATTATTTGCTTATTTTGGCGGTCTTGTTGTTGGGGGTTTTGGCTATAGTTCTGGTGGTGAGTTTCTTTCCGCAACAGCCAGATTCCTCGGACAAATTAGAGACCACTGTAGTGGTGCGAGAACTTTCTTTGGCGGAGTTCAAAGAGGTTTATGACAAGCGTGATTTGGCTGTTGACCGATTTATGATTCTTGATTTACGCGCTCGGGGTGAGTGGGAAGAGGCCTTTATTCCCGGGTCGATTTCTTTTGAGTCTGGGCGGCTTGATGAGCAGGATACTTGGCAAAAGCTGGATACCTACAATGAGGTAGCAGTTGTTGCCGACGATCTTGGTGCGGCTAGTTTGTTTGTTGATCAGCTTAAAATTCAAAGTTGGGTTGCCGATAAGAGGATCTATTTACTAGAAGATCCGGTAAGTGGCTGGTTTGCGGCCGGTTATTCTAAGAGCCGATTTTTATTGGCTTTTTAGTTGAGAACTTGGGCGGAACATAATGCCCTTGTCACAGAAATTTTATGAGTAAACAAAAATTAGTCCCAATTGTAATTGGAATGGTTTCCCTTCTGGTGGCTATGGTATTAAAGGTGGGGAGTGTTTCCGCTCAGCAGAGTTGTGACGAAAATCCATATTCTGACCAAGTTATCGAAGTTGCTGGGCAAGTATCGTCAGTTTCTGCGGGCGAGGGGCTTAAGGATCGCGCAGTTGCGCAGGAAGCTTGGGTTTTTGAAACAACACTGCCAGGTACGTGGGAGTGGAGAGAGACGGAGTATTCCTACTTTAACGTGGGCTGGCACACGTTGATTTTTGGTGAGGGGTCCCCCGCTTACGGGGATACAAGCCTGGACCAATTTGAACTTCAACCTCAGGGGGGAGCGGATCCGGGGGGGATTCTTCAGTTTGAGGCTGAAGATGGTGAATTTTCTCGGACTGATATGGTTATAGCTGATGCTGGTGCTTCGGGAGGAGAGTATGCATTTTTTGAAAGATACTATGGTGGGCTGGCTGGTTACCAATTTTATATAAATTCTGCTGGTAATTATCGAATCCGGGCCCGGGTTATTAATTCGGAAACAAGTTCAAAGCACGGTATTTGGTATACCATCTACGACGTCCTGGATATGAATCTGCTAGGGGGAACAATTTCGGTAAGTTTGCCCGAAGGAGCATCAATCCGTGCCGATGACGTTTATATATTCTGGACTGGGCGCTCGCGTGTTGATGGGTGGGAAGATAGGGAAGCTGCCATAAAGGTTAATGGAGTACTTGTTCAGGCCTTGTTTAACGATATGGTTGACAGCTTTGATCGGAAAACCTACTGGGCTAAAGTCCCTCCGGAGGCTCAGTCGCCTGGTCCGTTAACCTACAACTTCACTGTTACCAGAATGTTTGATTTTGAGACCTACGATATAGCTCCATACGGGATGGGAGTTTTTGTTACTTATGAGCATCCTTCGTTCGAGGATGGCTGGATTAAGTTTAGGCCGTGGGGGCAGACGGTTGGACCTCCAAAAGTGGATGGTGAATGGGAACCCTGCTACTCTACACCGCCGCTCACGGTTAGATTTACTTCCCTGGCAGAAGATATGGAATTTAATCCCACTTTTTTTGTGACCGATACTAATGTGAATGGGTATTCTGAAGATGGATGGTATAGACCAAATTATTTGCAGTGGACCTATGGTACGGGTAGTCCCTTGAGCGGTTCTTATACTTGGCAGGAAGCTATCCTTGATGGCTGGCTGAATTTACCGGACAAGACTACCGGTTACTTTGGTGAGGCTCGGGATGGTTTGGCTTGGGATACAGTCACGGTGGATAACGGAGTTATTGATCCTTTACCTATACCGGCAGGCTCGGAGTGGGTCGCTTTTAGAATTAGAGAAACGGGTGAGGGAGATCCGGGCGAGCCGCTGAATAGTTTGGGAGAGAGTTTAACCTGGTCTGGTGGTGGCGGAACTTTTCAGCCGGTGGTTATTGAACCTACACCAACTTTGATGCCGACATCAACGCCAATACCAACGTCGACGCCAGTACCAACATCAACGCCAGTACCGACGCCGACGCTTGCGCTGACACCAACGCCAACGCTTGCGCTGACACCAACGCCAACATCGGGGCCAACACCAACGCCATCTACGGTAGGGGCCTGGCTTAACTCTATCGACGGCAATATTTATTCTCAGGGGAATGTAGATATTAGTGTTCCTAGCAGTAAGTATTTAGTCCAAGATTCATCTGGGAGTGATCAGATAGGCGGGATTACAGGGACAGGCTCTATCTTTATTCAGCCTAGCTATTCTGCTCGTAGCGAGAGAG
>JAHJGY010000077.1 GCA_018824115.1 Patescibacteria group bacterium | reverse complement strand
TACGTTATCAAACATTCCCCGGCCTGCTCTGTATAGCCGGTTTTTACCCCTATTACACCACGCACCTCTCCTAACAGAGGATTAGTGTTCTTTAGGTGATACCACCGCTCAATCCTTCGACCCTGCTCAGGATTTTCGATTAGTACCGAAGTAACCACCTTACTCTCGGTAGAAACAATCGAGGCCAGCGTGGGATTTCTTAAAAAATACACCGCCAGATGAGCTGAATCCTCAACTGTTGAATAATGATCTTTGTTATCCCAGCCTGTTGGGTTAGTATAGTGTGTTTGATCCAAATTTAACTGTCGGGCCTTTTTATTCATTTCCACGACAAAAGCCTGCTGGCCGCCGGGAAAAGCATTTACCAGAACGCCCACGGCGTCATTACCCGAATTCACCAGCATGCCCCAGAGTAGTGTTTCTACCGTTACCCGCTCTCCGTCATTTAACCCCATTACAGAACCCAGCTGAGCCGGGGAATCATCTCTTTTAAGACTGGGAACGACTACTTCCTGCGCTAGCGATAAGTTATCCCAAACTACTAACGCGGTCATTAATTTAGTTAGCGAGGCCATTGGTAATTGCTGACCCTCGTTTTTACTCCACAGAATTGTATGGCTATCTGGTTCCAGCACTAAAACACCCTTAGCCGTAACCTCGGGAACCTGGACTTTTTTGGTTTGATAAGGAAAAACAGCCGGGGCGGCGTGGATCGGCTCCTGAGATACTTTTAAATCCGCGCCCCTAAAAAGTGTTTGCGTAGGCCGGGGGAAGGAAAAAAGTAAAGACGAGATAATAAAAATAAATGCTAAGACCGACAGTCTAACTTTTTGAAATTCTTTCTCCTGCATCACTCATTTTCCTTTACTTTGATCCCCAACTCGTCCAACTGCTCTTGAGATACCTCTCCTGGAGCTTCCATTACAGATGCTCGCCCCCCAGATGTCATAGGAAAAGCAATTACCTCTCTTAATGAAGGCTCATTTAAAGCCACCATTAATAAACGGTCAATTCCGGGGGCAATCCCTCCGTGCGGGGGGACACCGTATTTGAACGCTTCCAGTAAGTGACCGAACTTGCGCTGAATTTCCTCCTCGCCGTGTCCTAAAATCTCAAAAATCTTCTGCTGAATTTTGGGATCAGTAATCCGAATACTTCCGCCACCAACTTCGTGACCATTACAAACCAGATCGTGCTGCCAGGAACGCGCCTTCATTGGCTCTGTTTCTAGTAGGGGTAAATCTTCGTCCTTGGGAGCAGTAAAGGGATGGTGCATGGATGCTATCTCACGAGTCTCTGTCTTTTCGAATAACGGAAAATCAACTACCCAGGCAAAAGCAAGTATCTCCGGATCTTGAACCTTGCGCAAATCAAACTTATCTGCCCCATATTTACTCATCGCCTCCTTGTAAGTAAAGCGCGGAAATGGCTTTTGGAAAACTTTTTTACCCAGAACCAGCTCTGTTATCTCAATCATTAGCTCTTCGGTAAGGCTTAAAATCTCATCTTGGGTAGCAAAAGACATTTCCAAATCCAGCTGGGTAAACTCACCATAAGCTCGATCGGCCCGCGGGTCCTCGTCGCGGAAACAGCGGGCAATCTGGAAATAGCGCTCAAACCCAGCCACCATTAATAATTGCTTATACTGCTGGGGACTTTGCGGCAAGGCATAAAACCGTCCTTGCTGCAATCGAGAAGGAACAATAAAATCACGGGCCCCTTCCGGCGTTGCTTTAGTTAAAATCGGCGTCTCAATCTCCGCAAACTCCCGCTTAGTTAGAAAATCCCGGATAAATTGAATTGCCCGATGGCGAAGCCGTAAAGTGTATTGTAGACGCTCCCGCCTTAAATCCAAATAGCGATATTTTAAGCGGATATTCTCATCAATTTCTCGGCCATCAGTGTCTAAAGGAAAAGGGGCTTCTTCGGATTTACTAATTATCCCCAATTTTCTCGCTTCTACCTCCACTGTTCCCGTTTTAATCTTGGTGTTAATATATTTCTCCTCCCGCTTCCTCACCACCCCCTCCACACTGACCACCATCTCATTTTTTAAACTCTGAGATGTGTTAAATACCTTTTTATCCTTATCCGCGGCAAAAACTATCTGTACCAATCCAGTGCTATCGCGTAAATCTATAAAAACTACCTGGCCATGATCGCGGCGGGAATGAACCCATCCTTTTAATATAACTTTCTGATCTAGTTTATCAAGAACCTCTGAACTGTAAGTCTTAGACATGGGAAGATTATCTCACAAATCGTCAGCCCGTATTTACCCTTTTTCGGGCTGGGGTTTACAACAGCGGGGGATAAGTGCAGGCACCTTTTTCTGATACTCTCGGTATTTTTTACCAAACCACGAATTAAGTTCGCGTTCCTCAGTTTCTACTTCCACGGTTAACGAAAAATAGCCAACTAGAGGAACCACCCAAATTGCCATGAATGGGGATAGGCTAACTATTGATAATCCAAACAGGCAGACAAGGTACCCCAACAGCATTGGATGCCTTACATGGGCGTAGAGGCCAGTAGTGACTAGTTTTTGGGGACCCAGATTCTTTCGTGCCAAAGCAATAATTGGTAAAAACTTGGCCGCTCTGGCCAGATCAAGCCAGGATTTAATAAAAATAATGGAACCAGTAGCCATGACCCCCCAGCCAAAGGCGCGTAGAATAGAGACAATTTGTGCCGGCAATGCCAATACATCAATACTAAAAAAGTAATGAAGAAACAGCCAGTCAAGACTTTTACCTAATTCATGAGTAAGCCAGGGAATTAAAAAAAGGTAAAAAACAACAAACGAGACTGTGCTAAAAACTTTAATTATGCCTTTTACACTCCAGTGCATCTCAGTCCCATCCTAACACCAAAATAAAACTTCTGTCAACACTGCACCCCCCCGCTCGCAGATTGCAAGTAACTTACTACCGCCTTTTAAACATCTTGTGCAAGTCTTCAAGCAGTAATTTAATTTTTGTCGGCCGCCCGTGCGGACAACTAGCGCCTTGTTCTCCCAGTCGCTCCACGCTATCTACCAAGGCTCTCATCCTGGCTACTGATAATCTTTCCCCTTGCTTAACCGCACTGCGACAAGCCAGGTATGTCAGCGCTTGTAAAGAACCTCTATCTATTCCCGGCTCAAAACCCAAACTTGCGCCGCCGACATATTCTGAACGTGACAAACAATCATCAATAAATCCCAGTATAATCTGCTTAATATTTCGGTCCTTCACATTAACCGGCACAGCCTCCACGAAAACCTGACTATTCTCCGAAAAACTGAACCGAAATCCTAACCTTTCTAAAAACCCTTGCTGTTCCTCTAACACTTCACGTTCAGAATCAGACAAGTCCATTTTTTCCGGGAAAAGGAGTTCTTGCCCATAGCCTTTAGTTTGCTGCTCTTTAAATTGTTGAATAAATTCGACCAGTAAAATCTTTTCCTCAACAGCATGTTGATCGTATATTAGGAATCCGCTCTCTTTAAGAACAACAATATATAGCAGGCCAATCTGGAAAATATCATTTGCGGGTATATCTCTCTGATCAAAACCTGTCTCTGACAATACCGGCACCGAATGAACGTAATCAGAACCGCGCTTCACGTAGCTAAAATTAAGTTTCTCGCTAACACAAACCCCGGTTGTATCTGATTGTGGTTTTGCTACCCTCCGCACCGATGGGATCGGGGCAGTCCCGTCCTCTAAACACCGACTTAGAGCACTGCGGATAGCATTAACAACTGCATCAAAAACTAAAGAGGGAACAACAAAACGCACTTCCTCTTTCCGCGGATGCACGTTTACATCAATCAAATCTTCGCGAATTCTTAAGTCGATCACGTACTGAGGATGCAAGCCCGCCGGAAGTATCCCTTTATATGCTTCGCGGACCGCCCCCCAAACTGTCTTGTTCTGCAAGAAGCGCTGGTTTACAAAAAGAAATTGGTTTGTCCGTCGCCGACGCGCTACTTGCACTAAACTAGCCACGCCGTTAATCTCCAAATGTTCTGTTTTTATAGAAATAGGAACAAAATCGTCTAGAGAAATGTTTAATGCTGTCTGAACTCGTTTATCCCAAGTTTGGCCAGGTGGAAAATTAAATGCCTCCCGCTGATTGTGTCTAAGCAGAAATCCAATCTCAGGGCAAGCCAACGATTGGGCCACAACCCAGTCACGGATGCGGCCGAACTCGCTACCAGCAGTTTTAAGAAACTTCTTGCGAACAGGGAGATTATAGAAAAGATCGGAAACAACAATAGTTGTTCCTTGGGGATGGGCGCAAGATCGCAGTGATTGCTCTTTACTACCCTCAAGAATTAACTCTGTCCCTTGCACGGCTCCCTTAACCGCTGTTTTAACATTAATTCTAGACACAGCGGCAATACTGGAAAGAGCTTCTCCGCGAAACCCAAAGGTTTTAATCGAAGTTAAGTCGTCGACTGTATCAATTTTGCTGGTCGCGTATCGTTTACAAGCTAACCGCAGGTCATCTGCACTCATTCCCATACCATTATCTCGAACCACTATTTTGTCCCGCCCTCCTTGAAGAACTTCTATTTCAACAAAACTAGCCCCAGCATCTATTGAGTTTTCGACTAATTCCTTTACCACTGACGCTGGGCGCTCGACCACTTCACCAGCAGCTATTTGGTCAACTAACTTTTGGGATAAAATCTTAATTTTGGTAGACATCAAAATTCACTCCAACAGGCTAATTTGTTCTTTTCCCTCCGCTCCGTCGATCCCTCTCACCGAAATCTTTTTTTGTTCGTGTTTCACTCGCTGTAATACTTCTTGCGCCCTTTTCACCACTGACCGCGGCAGTCCCGCCAATTTAGCTACTTCAATCCCGTAACTCTGCCAAGCACTGCCTTCCACCACTTTATGCAAAAAAACAATTTCGTCCCCCTCGCGATTCACCGCCATTTGCAAATTCTGTATCTGCCGGAATTTCTGTGATAGAACTGTTAATTCATGATAGTGAGTGGCAAAAAGCGTATAGGCAGACCGCTCTGTATTATCAGCGAAATATTCAACCACTGCCCAGGCAATACTCATGCCATCAAAGGTACTAGTTCCTCGTCCAATTTCATCAAAAATAACTAGACTTCTGGAAGTGCAATTATTCAAGATATTAGCTGTCTCCATCATTTCCACCAAGAAAGTACTCTGTCCCAGACTGATATTATCGGTAGCCCCGACCCGGGTATAAATCTGATCCCGAATCGGTATTTTAGCACTATCGGCGGGAACAAAACTGCCCATTTGTGCTAACAAGGTAATTAGCGCTACCTGGCGCAGATAAGTGGATTTCCCGGCCATATTAGGTCCGGTAATCAAAAGGATCTGCGCATCACCGGATCTCATCTCTGTATCATTGGGAACAAATACCTCTTCCCGCAACTGCTCAATAACTGGGTGCCGGCCATTTCTAATTAGCAATTCACCATCTTTTGCTAACTCTGGCCGAACATAACAATTTCTTTGCGCAACTTCGGCCAGGCTACAGAATACGTCAAGCTCGGCAGCCCGCTGAGCAATCTGCTGGGCAACATCAATGTACTGAAGGATTTCAACTAAAACCTCTCTAAAAAGATCTTTTTCCAATGCTTTTGCTCTCTCTTCTGCTTGCAACGCAGTTTCTTCTCCTTTTTTTAGCTCGGGGACTATATAACGTTCGGCATTAACCAGGGTTTGCTTACGAATATAATGCGGGGGAACTTTGTTTAGATTGGACTTGCTCACCTCAATATAAAAACCAAACACCTTGTTATAACCAACTTTAAGGGAGCCTATCCCTGTCCGCTTTCTTTCCTGTTCCTCAAAATCTTTTAGCCAGGACTTACTTCCAGACAAAACCCCCCGATATTCATCTAACTCTGCGGAAACCCCATCGGCGATATATCCTCCTTCTGTTAGCAAAACCGGAGGCTCCGGCTTGATTTTCCGAACCAAGAGTTCTCGCAATGGTTCTACTTGTTCGATTAACCCGCTAGGCAGCAAATAAATCAAAGAGGGGAAACTGCTTTCCAGAAACAAAACAATTTTGCCAACATTTTCTAGGGAAACTCTTAATCCAACTAAATCTCTGGGATTTGCTATGCCAACTGATATTCTGGAAATGAGACGCTCAATATCTAATACCCGAGCTAACATTTCCTGCACTGACTCCCGTTCCGTTAGGTCACCCTTTAATACCTGTATCGCATCCAAGCGCTGATTTATATCTTCCAGTTCTCGTAATGGCTGTAACAACCAATGACGAATTTTTCTTCCCCCGGCAGCCGTCCGCGTTCTATCAAGAACCTCAATTAAAGTACCTTGCCGCTGTTGTCCCCGGAGAGTAGAAAACAATTCTAAATTGGCGATCGTAGCTGCGCCTAACCGAAGCACTCGATCCGACTGATAAGGAGTCAGTTTCTGAATATGTTTTAGCGGCCCCTTTTGGGTCTCTTTTAGATAGGTTAGTAAGGCAGCAGCGGCTCTGAGGGCCTGCTGGTTTTGCCGAGGATCAATTCCAAAACCACCAAATGCTTTAACCTGAAAATGTTCCCGAAGGACCTTGTGGGCATCCCTAACCGCGGATTCCCAATTATCGTAAGGAAATATGTTCACCCCTGGGACAACCCGTAACGCCCTTAACACATCGGCCTTGTTATAATTTCCGTGAGAAGAAATTACCTCTACCGGCTTAATTCTAAGGATTTCGGCCGCTAAACCCTTCTCCAGGTTCCGAAATTCAACCTGACGTATTGACAGCTCGCCCGTACTTAAATCTGCATAGGCCAGACCCAAATATTTCTTATCCACCTCGATCGCTAAAAGATAATTATTCTCTTTTTGGACTAAATTCCTATCATCGAGGACCGTGCCTGGTGTTACCACCCGTACGACATCCCGCTCAACCACTCCTTGTCCGCCGGATCGGTGGGCTTTTGCCTCACAAGCATCCTCCATCTGCTCACAAATCGCCACTTTATGACCAGCTTTCGTTAGTTTGCCTAAATAGGCATCTATAGCGTGATAGGGAACACCACACATCGGAATCCGTCCGTCTTGACCACGACTTCTGGAGGTTAAAGTAATACCTAACACTTCGGAGCCAATCTTAGCGTCTCCCAAAAACATCTCGTAAAAATCACCAAGGCGGAAAAGTAGAATGCAGTCTGGATATTGTTTCTTAATATCCAAGTACTGCTGCATCATTGGGGTCTTAAAGTTAAGGTCGTCGAGTACTTTTGCCATCAACCCGATTATATCATCAGCCTAACCTTTAACTAGGAAATATTGCATTTCTTGAAAGATAAAAACGAAATCAAAAAATGGGGGAGGTGTGTAACTTGCTAGCTTACGTGAAGTAAGCAATTATTGCCAGCAAGTTACACTCCCTCGGAAATCAACTGATCTTTCCCTTCTCCTGACCCTGCGTTCTGTAACAAGTCCGACAAGCTGCCTTAAAAAGGCTTTTACCACCGACCAGAACCTGATCTTGAGGGGCATTCGGCCTTCGCCACGTATAAGTTGCTGGCCGGCCGCAAAAATCACAAGCGGCATGGCATTTTACTACCTGATCAGCCATGGCTAACAAGTCCGGCATTGGGCCAAAAGGTGTTCCAAAACTGTCCATGTCCAGGCCGCCGACAATGACCAATCGCCCTTCATCCGCCAACCACCTGACAAGTACCGGTAACCCCTCGTCAAAAAAATTTGCCTCATCGATGATAATTACCCGCGTTTCGGGCTCAATCAAAGCCCGTATCTGAGACGAATCGTAAACTGCTACAGCAGGGTGTTTGATTCCGGTATGCGAATCAAGACTATCGATACTGTAACGTTCTGCATCCAGACCATGCTTGAAAACCTGGACTTTGTAACCGGCGTAATGCTCATAGTAGGCGGCATCCAAGACAAGACGCAGAGTTTTACCGGAGTACATCGGGCCACAATAGACGAAAATCCATCCTCCCTGGGGCCAGCCACACATATCCATCGCGTCAATCCTCCTTACTGGACCTATTATCCTGCCCACATAAAACAAGCCCCAAGTGGGGCAGGTTGGCAGGAAACTAATATTGAACGTGCAGTAAGTTTATTATAGCAAGACCTAATATAATGTAATAGGGGATAAAATTTGTCGGCATAGCAGCATGTCGGCATGACATCATGACGGAGCCATTTTGCTCGCAGGGGCCCACGCACCAACAAATTCAACCTGGGAGGTTGAATTTGGCTTCGGGGAGGAGGATAGGTGAATATTACAAACGCCTTTGCTCCGAGAATAAAGTATGTTACAGTTAATAATAAGAAAGATTATCATTAATCCTCCTCCGCCAAAGGCTTCGGAGGACTAATTCCCCCGAAGTGACAGCGGGGTCATCGAGTGCTATCTGCTAAACATAAACAACAACGAGTAGGAGTTTTTGTGGACGTGTCCAATATGTACCATAGTTCCCGAAATCTCTATAAGGCCAGGGTGAACTTTGAGAACGTTTTAAAAACTGCAGTTGCTGGCAGGAAATTAATCCGCGCCTTTGCGTACGTCATCGAGGCCGATGTGGAAGGAGAAAAAGGGTTCTTTGAAGCGCTAGAAAAACAAGGGTTTGAAGTGCGTGCCAAAGCCATCCAGGTTTTTGCCGGAGGAGTTAAGAAGGGAGACTGGGACGTAGGCTTGTGTATTGACGTTGTCCGATTAACACCTCTTCTGGATACTGTTTCCCTAGTCTCTGGTGACGGAGATTATGTAGACCTACTAGATTATCTTCGGGGACATGGCCGCCGTACCGAAGTCATCGCCTTTGGCAAAACCACTTCTCATCGGCTAATCGAGGAAGCTGACGAATTTATCGACATGGACAAAGAGCAGAAGCGTTTCCTGTTTAAAACCTCAACTACCTAATCCAAGTACTAATTCTCGCTGGAAAAGTAAACAGAGCCTCCTCAATTTTTAAACCACGCTAGACGTAACCATAGATTGGCAATTAGTGCAATCCGCCATTTATTTGTAAATTCGAAAATTAGAAAATTGAAAATTGCATTGCCTGCCTATCCCTTAATTTCAATCCCAACGCCAGCTGCCAGACTAAGACTTGAGAGTGCTTCGAGGGTTCGAGGAGTTGGTTTAATAATATCTAATAACCGGCAATGCGTCCTCCTCTCAAAAGCTTCCTGGCTCTTCTTATCAATATGAGGACCACGGATTACTGTAAATGTTTCCCTCTTTGTTGGCAAAGGAACTGGCCCAATAATCTGGGCACCAGAATTAAGCGCCGTCTCTGCAATATCCAATACGGTTTGGTCCAATATTTTGTGATCAAAAGATCTTAATAATACTCTAATTTTCCCCTTGTTCATAATATTATTTAGAACAGATTAGCAGCGAATTCTCACATGCCAAGCTCCACACAACTCTGACAACCATTGCCACAGCTAAGCCTGAGAACTCGCTCTTGCCAATCTGCGTACTGCACTGGACGGGACTACTTAATTACCTTGGTAATTACGCCCGCACCGACCGTATTGCCACCCTCTCGGATAGCAAAACGCAACTCCTTTTCCAAGGCTACCGGCTCAATTAACTTCACCGTTAATTTCACATTATCGCCAGGCATTACCATCTCTGTGCCCTCTGGCAAAGTTACTTCACCAGTTACATCGGTTGTTCTCATATAGAACTGAGGTCGATATCCAGCGAAAAACGGCGTGTGACGTCCTCCCTCTTCTTTACCTAACACATAAATCTCCGCCTCAAATTCCGTACTTGGTTTAACCGACCCTGGAGCAGCTAATACCTGACCGCGTCGGATCTGATCTCGTTCAACACCCCTAAGCAAAAGACCAACATTATCTCCTGCCTCAGTAGCGCCCAGCGTCTTGCGGAACATTTCTACACCAGTAACCACCACCTTCTTGGTTGTCTCAGTCAATCCCACAATCTCAACTTCTTCGTTTAACTTAACCGTGCCCCGCTCAACTCTACCCGTAGCAACTGTCCCTCGGCCAGAAATCGAGAAAACATCCTCAATTGGCATCAGAAATGGCTTTTCTTTCTCTCGAGGTGGTACGGGAATGTACTCGTCTACAGCTTCTAACAATTTCTCAATTGAAGCCTTAGCCTCGGCGTCACCCTCTAAAGCTTTTAGGGCCGACCCTCTAATTATAGGGACCTCATCGCCGGGGAACTCATATTTCGATAACAATTCCCGGATCTCGACTTCAACTAAATCTGCTAATTCCATATCCTCGACCAAGTCCATCTTGTTCATGAAAACCACCATCTTAGGAACATTTACCTGACGGGCAAGCAATACGTGTTCTCGTGTCTGAGGCATTGGGCCATCGGCAGCAGAAACAACTAGTATTGCCCCATCCATCTGAGCTGCACCAGTAATCATGTTCTTAATATAGTCTTCATGGCCAGGGCAATCGATATGGGCATAATGGCGATTCTCGGTCTCGTATTCAACGTGGAAGATAGAAATAGTAATACCACGCTCTTTTTCCTCGGGGGCCTTGTCGATCTCCTCAAAAGCATGAAACTTAGCCATTCCCTTTTCGGACAAGACCTTTGTAATCGCGGAAAGCATGGTTGTCTTTCCGTGATCAACATGCCCAATAGCCCCAACATTGATGTGTGGTTTTGTTCTTTCAAAAACTTCTTTAGCCATTCATTTTCACCCCCTCTTCAATGAGGCTCAAATAATTTGAGCCACAGCGAAAATTTTTTATTAGCCGAATTAATCCGCCGGAGTTCAGGCCTTAAGTCATGAACGTAGGCGGAAATGAGTCCGCGAAGCCCCGCCTGGCGGGGTAAAGCGACTGGTATCAGGGCACTGTAACCTTTTATTCTCTTCTTAATTAGCCTGTCCCTATTATATTACTTAATTGACGCCAAGCCAAGCTTTATTTCTCACCAATTATTTTCTCGGCAATATTCTTTGGCATCGGCTGATAATGCGAGGGCTCCATATTAAATACCGCCCTGCCTTGACTCATCGATCTTAGTGCAGTCGCGTACCCAAACATCTCTGTCAACGGCACCAAGGCTTTCACGACCCTTGTTGAACCACGCGCTTCAGTTTCGCTAATCTCACCCCTCTTAGACGAGAGATCTCCGATTACATCTCCCAGATATTGCTCCGGAGTAGTTACTTCAACTTTCATAATCGGCTCAAGCAAGGTTGGATCGGCTTGCCGGGCTCCCTTTTTAAACGCATCCGACCCAGCTATTTTAAAAGCAATCTCGGAAGAATCAACTTCATGGAAAGAACCGTCAAACAGTGTTACCTTAACATCGGTAACCGGATAACCAGCTAGAACGCCTGACTCCGTCGCCTCTTTCACTCCCTTTTTCACGGCCGGTATATACTCCGAAGGAATCGCGCCGCCTCTAATTTTATTTACAAACTCAAATCCTTCCCCGCGTCCTTTTGGCTCCAATCTGATAAAAACGTGTCCATATTGACCCCGCCCTCCAGATTGACGGATATATTTACCTTCTTGTTCAACTGTCTGCCGAATTGTTTCGCGGAAAGCCACCTGAGGCCGACCCACATTAGCCTCAACTTTAAACTCCCTTAGCAAACGATCCACAAGAATCTCCAGATGCAGCTCCCCCATACCCGAAATAATTGTTTCTCCGGTCTCCTGATCACTCCTAATAGTGAACGTAGGGTCCTCTTCGGAAAGTCGTCGGAGAGAATCCATCATTTTTTCCTGTCCGGCCTTTGTTTTCGGTTCAATAGCCACCGAGATCACTGGTTCTGGGAACACTATCTTTTCCAAAACAATCGGCTCGTCTGCACTGCACAATGTATCCCCAGTCGAAGCTTCCAAGCCCAGAGCGGCCCCGATCTCCCCGGCATCTAATTCTTGGACCTGCTCACGGTGATTGGCATGCATAATTAGGAGCCGGCCTACGCGGCCCCTTTTCTGGCGGGTTGAATTGTAAACTTCCGTTCCGGCAGGAACTTTACCTGAATAAACCCGAAAATAAGCCAGCCGGCCAACATACGGATCGGTTTGGATCTTAAACACTAACGCCGCTAGTGGGGTCTCCGCACTAGGCTGACGCTTTTCCTGCTCTCCAGTGACCGGGTTATAGCCAGTCGTTTCCGGCACGTCAAGGGGGGAAGGCAAATAATCAACAATAGCATCTATTAACGTCTGCACCCCCTTATTCCTGAAAGACGCCCCGCCTAAAACTGGAAAGAGCTCATTATTGATAGTAGCTCTCCGGAGAGCTTTTTTTAGCTCATCTGATGTTATTGACTCTGGCCCTTCCTCCAAATACTTTTCCAACAACTCTTCGGATGTAGCGCTGATGATTTCAATTAGCTCCGCACGTTTATCGGCTGCCTTATCTTTTAGGTCTTCTGGAACCTCTCTAATCTCTAGTCCTTCACCTTTCTCGTCTAGCCAATACAGAGCTTCCATTGTTAGCAGATCAACTACCCCTTGGAATTTATCCTCTAACCCAATCGGCATTTGGATTACTGCTGGCTCAGCGCCAAGTCGCTCCTTAATTGTTTCCACACTCGCCTCAAAATCTGCCCCGGTTTTATCTAGCTTGTTTAAAAAACATAATCGAGGTACTTTGTATTTATCCGCCTGACGCCAGACTGTCTCTGATTGGGGCTCTACACCAACAACGCCATCAAACACTACCACTGCACCATCCAGTACCCGCAAAGATCGCTCTACCTCCGCCGTAAAATCCACGTGGCCCGGTGTATCAATAATGTTAATCCGGTGTATTGGTCGGGGATTGTTCGCCTCCTTCGGCGGCCAGAAACAAGTTGTTGCCGCCGACTGGATTGTAATACCGCGCTCTTTTTCCTGCTCCATCCAATCCATCTGCGTTGTTCCCTCGTCAATATCGCCAATCTTGTAAGTTTTCCCAGTATAATAGAGTACTCGCTCTGTGGTAGTTGTCTTCCCAGCGTCAATGTGGGCAATAAAACCCATGTTTCTTACTTTGTCTAAAGCTATCTTCTCCATGAAAATTCTTAGAAACAAACCCTACCTACCATCTAAAATGGGCGAAGGCGCGATTAGATTCTGCCATCCGACGGATATCTTCTCTCTTTTTGATCGCATCTCCTTCACCGTTGTATGCGGCAATAATCTCTTGCGCAAGATTTGCCTCCATTGGGCCATTCTTGGCCTTGGCAAAAGAGACAATCCACCGCATTGCCAGTGATTCTGCGCGATCTTTACGCACCGGCAATGGCACCTGATAAGTAGCACCTCCCACCCGCCGGGACCTTACTTCCTGTTGAGGTTTTGCGTTAGCAATAGCCTGATCAAAAACCTCGGCAGGATTTTTCTTTAGATCCTTCTCCACTTTGGCAAACGAACTATAAACAATACGCCGGGCCACATCTTTCTTCCCACCTTGCATGACTTTACTAACTAATTTAGCCACCTGTATAGACTGGTATTTAGGATCTGGTTTAGTAGTTACCTTTTTAAATCTTCCTTTTTTTCTGGGCATTCAATGAGGCCCAGAATTGCTACTGCAATTCCGTTGGCCGAATTAACCCGCCTCTGGCGGGTTTAATGAGACTCGATCCGCCTTTGGCGGACCCAATGAGATCCCGCCCGATATTACATCGGATCATAAGCTAGATTAACTTTCCGCGACCGCATCCTCTTCTACTGACCGAGCCGGTTTAGCAATTACACTTCTCTTTGTTCCGTACTTACTCCGGCCCTTATGTCTCCCCTCTACCCCGGCCGTATCTAAAGTGCCCCGGACAATATGATATTTAACCCCTGGTAAATCTTTCACTCGGCCGCCGCGAATCAGCACAATCGAGTGTTCATGTAAATTATGACCTTCTCCGGGGATATAAGCCGTAATTTCTTTGCGATTAGATAGACGGACACGGGCAATTTTTCTTAAAGCGGAATTAGGTTTCTTGGGCGTCATTGTACGCACCACCACACAAACCCCTCTTTTTTGAGGATTTACCGTGGGGGCCATCCGGCCCTTAATTGCATTATATGTCCCGCACAAGGCAGGAGACTTGGATTTTACTCTTGATTTTTTACGACCCTTGCGGATCAGCTGGTTTATTGTTGGCATTCAATGAAAGCCCCCCCGCTAAGCGGGGTTGGCCCATTCGGCGGATTACCCGTGAATTATACCATCAAGCCTTTACCTGTCAACCGATTGACCTTTATTATAAGAACCTGACGCTTCGCCAAGTCTAACTTGGCTTCCCGTCAGAACCTTGAAATAAAGCATAGCCTAACGGCTATTAGCTTTATTATACCTTAAAAAACGAAAGGCGTGCAGTTGTACGACCTGTTAAGGGTGAACTGGATCCCTGTCCCGACTAGGAATTTAGAAAGGAAAAAGAATGAATAAAGACGCGGAAGATAACGCGGTGGGGGATACTGGAAGTACCCCCCACCACCTACATTTCAGATTCTGTCAAGAGGTGCCCTATTCTGAAGGGATCGTAAAGATAGGCACCATGCCCGAGTCGTCGCCGACGACAACGTTCGGCACTTGTGCGCCGCCTGCCTGCCAGGCGAGGATGCGGATATAATCCAGATAGGCCGGCGACTCCGCCAACTGCTGCTGGATATCTCCAATCTTGGATGCCTCTCCTAGACCTTCCTGTTCCAGGCGGTACCGATCAGCATCAGCGCCCAATTTGGTTGCTTCAGCGGCACCCTCGGCAGCAAGAATTACCTCCTGCTTTGCGGCCTCGGCGGCCGCAACAGTCTTGATCTTGTCCGATTCGGCACTCCCTCGCGCCACCTCGATAGCCTGGTTCGCCAGAAAGGTGGACACGGCAACCCTGGTTTCCTCCACCAAGGCCTGCTGGGCGGCATTTCGGCGCGCGTCCAGCAGTTCTCCATACGGGCCCAAGTCAGGCTGGCGCAAATCGAACTCTGTCAATTGGAGCCCGGCGTCACTGAAACGAGTAGCAAGAACCTCACGGATCGCCAATTCAACGGTTTCAAAACCGGCCGACAGGTCACCACAGGGCCGATTCTCCAATTCCTGCCTAAGGATCTCGTCTTGGATTAGCTCCGGATGACCAGCCACTTCAGCCGAGGTGTAGAGGATAACAGCCGGGAAACTGGTCGGCGCTTCGCGCGCAGCCGTCCTGGTAGCCGCCTTGACCACACGCTCCATCGCCTCAACCACTCCGCCGTAGTTCGAGTAGACAATCCCTGGCCGCGCTACCCTGAACTTGACCGTTACTGGAATATCAACCTCAACCCCATCACAGGTCCGGGCCGTGATTGGCCAGTCGATGAAGTCTTCAGATGGCGGCGGGTCGTCGTCCACATGACTCGTTGTTATGTATGTATACTCCCGGGTACTAATTACAGCGACCCGTTGAGCCCAGGGCGTGATCCAGTGTAATCCCGGATACATCGCCCGGTCCTCCACGCGGCCGAAAGTCAGCAGAACGCCTTCATATCCAGCCGGGACCGTTACGGCCATATTGGGAACAGCGAGCAGCCCGATTATCACGACGGCGAAGATCAAGCCCCAGCCAACGTGTTTCGGCCGGACGCGATACTCCCCATCAGAGCGATCGAGGAACACTTGCCCCAGTGGGCCGGCGAAGACAACTGCCAACCCGGCGAGAATAGCCCAGAAGGCCGCACCGAAGAAGCCACTGACGTCCCCCCCTGCGTAAGATGTTAACGCACTCGCGGGCGGGGGCTTGGTAGCCGGCGCAGCATCGGGAGTAACAAGTTCCTTTCCTCCACAAGCCGCCAAGAGCAACGAAACGATCACGAAGACCGCCAGGATGAGCCACAGTTGTTTCTTGTGCATAACAGACCTCCTTGTTTAACTCTGTACAAAACGAAACCAACATTAGAAAACGCACATCGTTAGGGTTAGGAAATCTAGTTCATAGACACCTCCTCTTGATTATGGAAACGTACTATTTT
>JAHJGY010000076.1 GCA_018824115.1 Patescibacteria group bacterium | reverse complement strand
TTACAGCACCACCGTACGCTCCTCTTCCGTTTACCATTATTTATTCACCTCCTTTACCCTTTACTAGTCTAGTAAATATCTCTCTATTACTTTTAGTGAGAACACTACTAATTCTAGGTTTTTCCCGTTGGAGAGTCAAGGATGAAACATTCCTACCAAGGTTGCCAAGTCACCAAGGACGGTCCCTTAGAATGCAAAAAAAAGCCACCCTATTGCTAGGGTGGCTGTCGTTCGTCTGTCGTGCAGGTCAGAAAATTTCGGGCCATTCTACCCGAAACTCGCAGATATGGTCAGGTCCCAAAAAGCTCAAGTTCGCCGTCATGGCATTCCTGGCACCACCACGCACTGGGACCACAAGGTGCTGCCAATCGGAAGCAACATTCGGACCCCGATTTTCCACCCACACCAGGCAACGACGCCAGAGTAGGCCGTTAGCTGGTCGGCCAACGTCTCTCTGCGTCGCTTCCAGGCGGATTTGGAAGGGTGAGTCTGGTGGCGAGTTAGCTTCAAGGCACTCCACGGCGTCATAAATCTCGGAGAATTGAATAGCGGTATCGAAGCCGCCCCACCGTAGGACGGCCGATCCCTCAGCCTGGAGATACATGTGTTGACGTGATACCACCCAACCCCCGATGTCTTTACGAACCCAAACCTCGGTCGAATCGGGAATCGTGTAACTTCTCAACACACACCCAAGTGCCGCCTGTAACTCATAGCGATCGAAAGTTACATGCCGCGGCTTCCGCTTACCAGGAAATGACACTAAAACCTTGTCGATGTTCCAGGCTACCCGGAAACCGGTAGCTGAGAGAATTCTCCTTCGTTGCCAAGCACTGCCTAGCCATCCAAACTCAACAACCCGAGCACCTTCTGGTGATTTCGTCAAAAGGGAGAGGATTGTATTCAGGCACTGCGTGTCAAGATCCAGTCTCCTGGTTTCGATCTCCTCTAGCTTAACGAAAAAATCGGCCGCGAAATCAACCACCCTACCACGCCGTCTAATTCGAACGGCAACAGGTTGACTTTGCGCTTCTTCAACTCCTGCGAATGACACAATGGAACACTGGTGTTCCGGCATGTCGACCCGCCCTCGGACTTCACACTCGAATCCATCACCAGCAAAAACTGGTGTGAACTCTAAGTTGTAGTACCTGTGCAATTTACGCTGAATCATCGCCAGCAAGGCCGGTAGGGTGTCACTGGTGAAAACCTTACTCGGGCAACGCCTGTCTTCCCACTCAGTTAAGGAGACAATCCTCCCCTCACAGGCGGGATAGTCGCCTAAACATGCCATAACGAAAGGCAAGGTGTTTACCACCTCTCTCGGAGTGAGATATGCTGCTACTTTTACCTCGTCCGTCGCCCCAGAGGGGCGACGCCAGGTAGGCCAAGTCGGATTATCCACCCAACGCCAAGATCCAATCGGGAGCAGGATGTTCAAAACATTCCCAATTCCTTCTTGGTTAGGGGGGTATATCCCTGAAACTGTGAGTATTACCTTGTACATTCTACCTCCCGGGACTTACGATTTTCAGCCCCAAAACAAAGTATTGTGTGAAAGAACAAATTGGGAACCTCGCCAATGGCGACTGAGCCTTATCCCTAGCCCAAAACTATCTATAGACAACCTCCTTTCGTTGGTCTATGCGGGAATAAAACCCGCGCCTTCGAGAATCGAAAGAACTACCTGCGGGAATTATAGCAAAAAAAGTAGCCCATAGGCAAGGCCGCGAGGCTCAGCGCTAAGGGCAGTCCTTGGTTTCAAATACAACCTCTCCACTAACCACCAATTCCCAAAGCGATAATTTGGTAAAATCGAACTAGCATATCCACGCGAAAAATACCCTCCGCCACAAACAACCCCAAACCACATGCAAATTGAACAGCAACACAAACATAAAAAACAACAGACCATCACTTTCGAGTTTGCCGCGCCATTTCACGCCAGTTTGTTTTATGCGTATGACCTTTTGGGCGCGGCGCAATTGGTAGGTAGAGGCAAACAAGTGCTAGAAGCTTTAGGCAATAAACTTGGTGAAGAAAAGTTATTATCAATTAAAAAAAGTTGGCAGGCATTTTACGGCACGGCTTTATCATCGGATGATTGGGATAAACTACTAACCACAATCTATGGCAAACAAACTCGATCTATTACTAATGTAAAAAACGCGATTGGGTCGGCCACTGGTAATCCGGGTCTTGCACAAGAAATAACTGAATCCATGCGAGCGATTGATCCGTTGATTAAAGGCGATTTTCAGGCCAGTTCCGTCCTAAGCCCCAAGTTATATAGAAATCAATTAGAGAAGGATGCGCCGATGGCCGAAATACGCGCCCTCCTAGGCAAATTTCGGAATTTCGTCGGTGAATACGCCGAGCCACCGACCCCGACCATAAGAGTTGTTTTGGTCTGGCAGCCAGAAACTAGTTATACCGGCTCATCAAGAATTTATCCAAACACTGTCATTCTGGGAGAAAACTCTTCTGCAGAAGCCCCGAACTCCGCTGGTGTTTTGTTCCACGAAGCGCTACACCTTCAATTCAACCCTTTTCAAGGAAAACTCCACGAAGCCCTCATAAAATACGGTTTTGGCGGAAAAACCAACAGAGAGACCAGACAGCTGATTACCGATTTTAACGAAGGGATTGCCTACTTATGGCATTACGAGTACTTCTGTACCGAATGTCTTGGCAAGAACGAAGGACGGCTGGAATCTGATCTACAGAGCACTAACCGCTGGAATCCACAGCATTTAGCTTACGCACTAGAGTTAAAACCACTTGTCGATAAGTATCGCATGGAGAATAAATCAATGGATAATAAGTTTTTTAGCACAGCTAGAAATTTGTATTTCCAATTAAGAACCAACAAACCTGAGTATTTTGACTCACCTGCATAAAAGGCTCACTCTTTCGGAACCGAGAACCAAAAAGTACTTCCTTTACCCTCCTCCGAATCAACCCAAACCCGACCCCCATGAAGATCCACGTATTCCTTTACAATCGACAAGCCAATACCAGATCCCGCCTTCGTCCCACTGCGATAAAATAAGTCGAATATCTTTTCCTGCTCCCCCGCAGGAACACCAACGCCATTGTCCTCCACATAGAACCAATACTCATTTTCTTTTTCGGCGCATCCAACTGCAATCATAGGATTCGCTTTGTCTTCGGTAAACTTAATCGCATTCGAAATTAGATTACTAAAAACCTGTTCCAAGGGACGGGCGTAAACCCCCAATACTGGCATCTCCGTTCTAATCTCTACTTGAAACCCCTTTTCTTTTAACTGTATTCCTGTGTCACTCAGGACCTTCCGCACTATCTGCCCGACACTTAACTCTTCCCTCTTGTATTCTTCTTTACCAACCCGACTTAACGCTAACAAATCATCAATCATCTGCCCCATGTTAAACGCCAATTTCTCGGTATTGTCCATATCGGTAAACAGCTGCTCTCCATCGCCCTGCTGTAAGCTGTCTCGCATCTCGTCCAGATAGCCCCTTAGAGAAGTTAACGGGCTCCGTAAATCATGGGAAACCGCATAGACAAATCTCTGCAATTCCTTGTTCTTCCGAGACAAACGTTCATAGGCCAACCTCCTTAATCTCTCGTAGGCAAAAAGAAACATCGCTGCTAATAAATAGGTAACTAACAGGTCCATAACAAACTCGGTAGATACATAATCACCAGCTATCCGCAAATTCCCCAGCACACCTGCTAGCAGTAACCAGGCCATAACGATCCCTCCGTACGTTAACCCCGCCCGCGTACCGCCCACAAAAAATGCGGCCGCGGGAACAATAAAGAGGGCAAAGGTGCCCGAATGTGCAATACCCAGAGCCATACTATTAAGAATAAGTGTTCCGGTTAAAACGACATTGTACACTGTCGCGTATAACTTAACGTTATCACTAGACTTAAACCGCCACCAGATATATACACCAACAAAACAAACAGTTACATATAGTATTTGCGCACCCCGATTATTAAACGCCGGATTAAACAAATAAACACCCGTCCATACAAACAAATAACCAAGAAGAATAACTACCGTGATATTCATTAGCTTAACCTTACTCAAGGTCTCGCTATCTTTTATCTCGGGACTACCGGAAATTAATTTATTGAATATTGTTTTTACGCCTTGGATTATTAAAGAGAAAAACATTCAAAATCGTTCATTTTGGTATAGAAAACCAAAAAGTACTTCCCTTACCTTCCACCGACTCAACCCAAACCCGACCGCCATGCATCTGGACATATTCCTTAACAATCGACAACCCCACACCTGTCCCTGCCTTCTTCCCGTGCCGGAAAAACAAATCGAATAATTTCCTCTTATCCTCTGGCAAAATACCCACTCCGTTATCCCGAACAAAAATATGGCACTCGTCCTCACGATCCTTGAACCCAATTTCTATCTTTGGCTCTGGTTTATCCTCCGCAAATTTTAATGCATTAGATATTAGATTAGAGAAAACTTCCCCAATTGCACCTCGCGAAACTAACAATTTGGGCAAACCATACATTACCTCAACCGTAAACCCCTTATCCTTTATCTGAATATCAAAGTTAGCTAATATTTTCTGGACCAATTGATTAAAATCTACCCGTTGCTTCTTGAACTCTTCCTTACCCGCTCGGCTCAACGCTAACAAGTCATCGATCATTTGCCCCATGTTTATACTCAACTTCTCAATATTGTCTAAGTCCTTCTGAACCATCTGCTTATTACCTTCTGCAATCTCGCTCTGCACTTCATCCAAGTAACCTCTTAATGAAGTCAATGGACTCCTTAAATCGTGGGAAATCACATAAACAAACCTTTCTAACTCTTCGTTTTTACCAGAAAGTTGTTGGATTAGAATTTCCCTTCCTTCTTCAATATCGCGCAACTCAGTTACATCCTCAACTAACAATAACAATCGCATTACCTTTCCATCTTCGCGCTTTATCGGAACCCCGCGGTAATGCCTTAGAGACCTCTTCCCTAATGCTTGGGACTTGCAATCTACATCTTCTAACTCGAACGCCCGACCAGTAGAAAGACAACTCTGGAAAGCGTCAGCCAAGCCTGGTTGGCGAAAAAACTCCAGTTTAAACACATTAGCCCCTTCTCTCTCTGGTGCCTTATCTCCTCCTGCAATCTTGTTCATTGCCGGATTAACCGACTCGATTATCCCCTTGGAATTAACTGTGTAGATACCTAGGGAAGCATGCTTAATAATGTCCTCACGAAAATCTATCGCTTGCCTCAAGTTCATTTGAGTATTCCGCCTCGCTGTTTCGTAAAGATACGAAAGAATAGAAAGCACAATAAAAACACTAAGAAAATCTGAAACCATCTCTGGGTCCACACTTGAAAACAGCCCTAAATACCCCAAAACCGTAAATATCAATAACCATACAAACACCGCTACCGTACTAATTAAACCTACCGTCTCTCCAGCAATAAAATATGAAACTAAGGGAGAAAGAAAAAGCCAGGGTGAATTCGTGTTAATTACCCCGCCTCGCTCTATTGAAAAAAAATTAATTATTAACAGGAAAGTATTAACAATCAGGACAAAAAGAATAGTTTTAAATTTTAAATTTTTCGACCTCCTCTGCCAGCAAAGAAAGACAACACCTACACCAGCTGCAGCAAACTCAATAATCGGTTGAACTCTCTTTGCCAGAAAATACCAATCCGCCAACCCCCAGAGCAGAGCAGCAAGTACTATTAGCACACCGGTAACATTCACTGCCGTCACTCGACGCACCGAGTCCTCGTTGCCAAGATCTGCTCCCCCGGTAATAAAGCCCTGGATTATTTTTCTAATCCCTTTTAAAATTTTGGTCAGCATCACAATTTTTGTCACATAATTTCCCGAACGGAAATTATGTGTGGTGGCGGAGGGGGTGGGATTCGAACCCACGAAGGGCGTAAGCCCATACTGGTTTTCAAGACCAGCTCCTTCAACCACTCGGACACCCCTCCACAATCTACCCAACACTCATTTCTTCAAGCCTCGCTCGACAATAACTATTTATTAACTTATCGTACACAAAAACCCTTCGGCAATGACAAATTACCAGTTCTTTATCTTCATCTCCGGGATACAACTCCCGCCTAGCTTCAGCCAAGGACCTTGCACATGCCACGCAATGTCCACGTACCAAAAGCTCGGTCTGAACACGACTCTTCAATGGTTTCCAAAATTGCATAGTTAAGCTAATACGGCGATACACTAACCAGTAGTATCACCATCAATTGTTAACCTTTCGACCTCAATTGTCTCCTTCTCAATCTTAATTAATTTTATCAACAACATTATCTTCATTAATAGCCAAGTGATTATCACTCCCCCCACTGGGATAAAGATATTTAGGTAGAATAGAGATAGAAAACACGATCCTGCTAGAATTATCGGCAAAACCCCGCGGTAAGGCTTCAACACTTGATTAAGCTGAGTTTCGGTAACACTTTTTAATCCTTGTGCCAATATTCCCATCCCGCTTTCGGACATTGGTTCCGTTATCATCCCCTCTTCATCGAACTCAACTAATGTCAGCACACTTTCTAGCAAATCGGCAGGCAATCCCTGGCTATTCAGCACTTCCTTCAATTCCTCCGGCAGTTCACCCTCTCTAAAATATGGGCGAAATTCTTCTGGCAGAGCGGTTTTCCCTTGCAAAAACCCAGTTAAATCAAAAGATTCTTCATACATATCGCTCGATTGGCCTAAAGTCACCTCTGTAAAATCGGCCGGGAGTCTTTCCAAAATAACCTCGATAAGGGCATCTGGAACCGTAATGTAAAAATCGGCTACCCATCCCCGCGACACCCAAAACACATAGTAAGAGAAAGCCACGCTTAGAAACAGCCCTAAGCTTCGAAATCCCGGAGATAATAAATGGGCCGCGGAAAATCTCACGTGATTTTTAACCTCATTTCTTATGCACCGGCTAACAACTAGTAATCCAATCGTAATAACCGTTGCCGATACTACTCCTACTGGGAATAGTAACCCACCCCGCCACAAAAACACTAACAAATCTATTCCCGCCAATAAGTAGCTGCCTGCCAAGAACCGCCAATCTTTCACTAAAACAACCATTATCGCGACGGCCACCAAGGTCAACACCCAGAAGCTGAGGAAAAAGAAAAAGATCCTAAGAGAACTTTCACTTATCCCGTCTACCTCCAATGCACACAACAACTTCGCCCACAAATACCACAACAACGGCACATTCAAAACAAGAATTAGTCCCAGAATCACCTTGAAAATCAGTGATTTCTTACTCATTACGTGGTCATAATATCATCTTTTAACTAACTAGTCGATTATACCTGGATACTACTTACAGTTTGCCAAATATGCGAGAATAGAAATGGAATGCTTAATTTAAAGGCAGAGAAATCGCTCTGGAAAAAAGGTTATCATTTACTTGCTGGTATAGACGAAGCGGGACGCGGAGCATGGGCTGGTCCACTAGTAGCCGCCGCCGTCGCTTTCACCCAAAAAAGCAAGATCCCTGCTGGCATTAATGATTCCAAGCAGCTCTCACCAACAAAGCGCCTCTCCTTGGCAAATGCTATTATCAAATCTGGAACAGACTACGGTTTGGGAATCGTATCAGCAGAACAAATTGATCAAAAAGGCATCATCTGGGCAACTCAACTGGCTTTTTACCGGGCAGTAAAAGAACTCACATCAAAACCAGAGATGGTTCTCACCGACGCATACCCTATAAATAAACTCGACCCGGAAAAGCAAAAAGCGATTATAAGAGGTGATCAACAAATACTTTCTATTGCCGCCGCATCGATTATTGCTAAAGTCTATCGTGATTGGTTAATGTCCCAAATCTACCATATCCAATATCCACAATACTATTTTCAAAAACACAAAGGCTATGGAACACAACAACACCGAGAATTAATCAATAAATGGGGAACTTGCTCTATCCACCGCCGTAGCTATCTACGGTCTTTATGAAGTCTGCGGGGAACTGGTATGAAATACTGGCAAACTAAAGCTAAACGTAGACCCTTCATCTAGCTCGGAAATCACCCATATCCTCCCGCCATGCATGTCGATAATGGACTTAGCGATGTATAAACCTAATCCGGTACCCTTTGAGCCCTCTTCTAAAGCACCAGTAATCCGATAAAATTTTTCGAACAGGTGGGAAATGCTTTCCTTTGGAATACCAGCGCCCGTATCTTTCACATGAGTCACAACTTCCGAGTCCGCCTCATTGTACTCGCACCAAACTGTTATCTTCCCCTGCTTTGTGTAAACAATTGCGTTATTTAGCAAGTTGTTTAAAACCTCAGAAATCCGCAAGGGATCTGCCATTACTTGTGGCAACGGCATTTCTGGAACAATCCAAATTAATTCTAGCTCTTTTTCTTCTGCTAATGGTCTAAATTCGCCAATTATTTCCCAAACAAACCCTTCCCAATTCATCGGTTGCTTCTGTATAGTAACCTCACCCTTCTCTATCCGGGTAATCGACAAGAGGTTTTCCATCAGTGCTGTTAGTCGCTTACTAGAACTCAGAGCTCGGGAGATAAACATCTGTTGTTCAGAAGATAAGCTCTCCGCCCCTTCATCCTGCAAGACAGACAAATACCCCATAATTGAGGTAATTGGAGTCCGGAGTTCGTGTGCTGCCATGGCCACAAAGTCTAATTTCATTCTCTCCAGCTCCCGCTCTTCAGTTACATCATGCAGTGTTAACATTACACCCCGTCCGGGTTCACCAACTTTTGTTACTAAAGGCAACGGCGAAACTGTTAAATCCACATAGACACTTTCACCATTTCTCGTCCTAATCTCCACCACATTCGTCACAGAAGCTCCACGCGGCAAATTCTCAAAGAACCCACTATCTCGGAACCTAACAACTTCGCTCATATTACGCATAAGGGCTTCCTCTCTCTCCCAGCCTAATAATCTCTCGGCTGCATGATTAAACACCCTTATCTTTCCTTTCGAGTCAATCACCACAATCCCTTCCTTAATTGTGTTCAGAACAGCTCTATCCCTGCCTAGCGCCGTCTGTAAATCTGATTGAGTCTCATCCTTCGTTCGCTCGTAAAGAAACAGAAAGACCACCGTAACAAGATATGCCAGCAGGAAATCAAATAGGAATTCATACCCAACCGGATGACCCAAAATTCCGTATTGGGTAAGAAAGAAAAAGAATAGGATCCATGAACCAATTACGCTAACCACTAACAAGCCAATCCTCCATCCGGTAAAGTAAAATGCCATCGGCACGAGAAGAAATAACCAGAAGATATTCGACGCGGCCAGACTCAATTCATGGCTAACAATGTAAGTATAATTAACCACCAAGAGAACAACCGTGAACAATAGACAGAATATCTTGCCAACTAACTCTCTATTTTTTACTTTTCTCTGCCACAACAGAAAAGCAACGCCAACCACTACGCTAATAAACTCAGTTATTGATTGGAGAGCTCGATGGTAGACAACCCACTCGGCCACTGACCATCCAGCGGCAATCGCAAGCATTACACCGAGGACATAGGTCATCACCCAAGTTTTCCGGCGATATTCTTTCTCACGGATCTCTCCTGGTTCAGTGATTAATTCAGGGATAATTGCTCCTCTTCTCTTATTTGCTACCATAGCAAAAAAACTACAATACCCAGCCCTACGCACACTGGCAAGTATCTATAAGAAGCATTGTATCAACATTTACCAAGGAGGTAAATAACCTTGCTCTTACTCGGCCGAAGTTCGCGGTTCCTGAGGTCTAGCCTCGTTTACAATTAAATCTCTACCCTGAAAATCCTTACCGTTAAACATCTCAATTGCTTTTTTAGCTTCTTCCTCGGTACTCATCTCAACGAAACCAAAACCCTTGGAACGCCCAGACGCTCTATGAATAATGACCGTCGCGCTTACTACCGTACCTACCTGAGAAAATAACTCCGTTAATTGATCGTCAGTAGTCCCATAATCGAGGTTACCAACATATAATCTTGTACTCACTACCACTCACCTCCTATCGAGAAAAGCTTCTTTAGGAACCATCTGGAGCCTAGCTGACCAATATTAAGACACTAGCCTTACTAAATTAAAGCCCAATAAACGACAGGCTTGCTTCCTGGAAGCCAAAAGAAGTAATTCTCCGGCGATTATATCAAGAAATGCAAAAAAAGAAAACACCTGATTTTGAAATAAACGCTCAGACTTGCTGAAGCAGTTATTATGATCAGAATGTCTGCTTCCTAGCTACTCTTGAACAAATCCCTTGCTAAACTTCGGCTAGAATCACCGTGTAATTCTTACCATAATACTTAGCACACTTTGGGCAGGTGGTGTAAAAGAAATACATCTTCTTAACCTCTTTGCCCTGCGCAACCACGTAATCTTTCATCTCTTTAACCCATTTCCCCATATTTCTGTAATCACCCTCAAATACCTTGCTTAAGAAAGTACCAGAAATTTTAACCATTTCCGCATCGGGGACATCCTTGTTTACCGCGATATAAAGATCAGAGCCAAATAATGAATTCTCATCGGAAAGCACTAATGGTTCGGGGTTCAAAGCTTCTGCCTGTTCGATTTTCTCCATGTTTTTAACCATCACCTTACCAAAGTTCAACGGAATATGGAGAATGCTCATAACCCGATCTTTAATAAACAGTTTGTTTTCCCAAGTAACTTCTTTTCCCTCCCACAATTCCGGATTAAATTTGGGACAACAACCCGTCTCCGAATTTTCGTATAATTCTTCCATAAATTCTCACCTCCTACCGATAAAACAATCTAATCAATGTCCTAGTCACCACAATGCCTGTAAATAACCCCACCGCAATCCCAAGGGCAAGAGTAATGGCAAACCCGCGCACCATCCCCGAAATATTTAAAAATGACCATTCAAAAGGGTTAAACAAGATAAAACAGGTAATCAGGGTACATACATTAGCGTCACGAATAGAATCCCAGGCTCGCCCAAATGCAAGTTCTAACGCTATCCTTTTATCCTTCCGGGCACGGATTTCTTCTTTATAGCGCTCAAAGATTAAAATGTTCGCGTCCACCGCCATACCGATCGACAAGAGAAATCCGGTAATACCGGCAAACGTAAGAGTAACCGGAACTAAACGGTACAATGCTAACGTAATTAGCCCGTAAACAATTAAGCCTATACCCGCGAGAAACCCAAGAACCCCGTAGTAAAACCACATAAAAAGGAAAACGAACACTAATCCGACCAACCCGGCCCGTACTCCTTTTTGAATTGTTGCCGAACCTAGAGTAGCCCCAATTTGTTTTTGACTCAAAATCGAAATCGGAACCGGGAGCGCACCTGCATTAAGCTGAACCGCTAACCTTTTCGCGTCAGCTAACTTAAACTCATCGGAGGAGATAACACCACTTTCTTCAATAACCGACTGAACCGTGGCAATACTTAGCGGTTGATCGTCCAAAAAAAACCCGATCGTTTTCTGTAAATTCCGTTCACTTATTTCCTTAGACTTCTTCGCGCCTTCGGCAGTAAACTCCAGCTTAACCTGCGGCTTGCCGGATTGTGGGTCAAACACAACTGATGCCCGCTTAAGATCATCCCCTGTTAAACCAGTATCGATAAACTTAAATTCACCCTCAGCGGCATTAGGGTCTAATTCGCGCACATCAAGCTGAGCTGTTTGGCCAATTAGTTCAATCGCCTCCTCGGTATCGGTCACTCCGGGCAATTCGACAACAATCCGATAACTACTGGCTGTTCTCGAGGAATACACATTAGCCTCGCTAACACCAAACAAATTTACCCTCCGCTCGACTGCCTGGCGGGCAGACTCTAAAGCGTCGTCACGGGCCCCTTGGTCTACGCCATCAACATTCGCCTCCAGAATAACTCGCAGCCCCCCCTGTAAATCCAACCCGCGCCGAATTGATAAATCTCGCTGTAAATGGAGGCTTCCAATTTCCCAATCTAGCTTATCACCACCAATAGTTGTATCAACCTTAAATGAGCCAATCGCAAAATTAATCGGTATTTTAGGGAAATTAAAATAGACCGCAGCTAGCGTAACCAGGACTACTACCAGAAAAACTAAGCGGAGCTTTTTAGTTGCCATGTGCCCCATTATACCATTGACCACTTTTCCCTAGACCGGACGCTACCCAATCATTTCCAGCAAACC
>JAHJGY010000011.1 GCA_018824115.1 Patescibacteria group bacterium | reverse complement strand
GATAGACGTCTTAAAACTACCAAGTTAATTAACAGAAGAAAAGCAAGATAGCTGCTTTAAAAAATACCTGTTTTTTCACTTAAAAACAAACGTGTATAATTTTTGCACCGGGCGCCTATTTGTCCTGTTTTTTTTGGCTTAAAAGTGCGTAAGTATCGGGGAAATAAAGAGATAGGAATGTCCACCTCTCTATAGGTGGACATTTGTCCTCTACCTTTTATATTTCTCATTTCTTTCTTTAAAGAATCTATTATAAAGCCGTCGATCCGCTTCCAGATATAAGAGACAAATTTAACGGGATGGGGATTCCCTTTCTTATTACGGTAATTAAGACTATAGCTTTCAATCTTTGCGTAGACAATTAAAATAGCTCCTCCAAGCAGATCGTCCTTGAACCGTTGGATTAAATGAGGAAATACTATTCTGTGGATTCTAAACTTCAAAAACTCAATATGACGAAGAACGATCTCATCCCTGCTTTTCTTCGAGCCCTTTTGAGCTTGCGAGATTAAACGTCGTTCTTCCGATAAAGAAATTTCCGGGTAACGTTCTAAAATTTAAAATGTGCCTGTGGGTTTTCTTTCTTGATAGCTTCTTTTATCAGATCTACAAACTTAACTGCGGTTTCAAGTGCACTATCTGCCTCTGTTTTTGAAATAGAAATATCAATTTCATAAGTAAAGATGTTACGCTTACGTCTCATCCTGTCAAAACGCTCTACGATGCTTTTATATTCCACCCCCATGGTATAAGACATAAATTCTACTACTGTTTTATGTTGGTATCCGTCGTTAGGTCTAAAGCCCTTAAGAAGCATGAATGCTCTACCCGCATGGAGCATTGCAAGATAGGCTATTGTATACGCGATGCCTTCATCTATGGCTAAATTTGCTTTTGCAGCTTTTAAATCTTTTATGCTTCTATTAATAAGTTTCTCTATAGCTATAAAACTCGACTTTTGCTTTTTAATCAATTCTTTACTTAAATATTCTTCTATAAATTTTTCATAGGCCATGTTCCCCTCCTATCAGCATTATTTTCGGGTTTGAAATAAGGTCCAATATAAATGAATCTTTTTCACGTCTTTTTTCTATGAATTCTTTTTTTGTATACAGGGTATAATTTATTTCTCTTTTGAAAGATTTTTCCAGCCCGTTTATCCTGCGCACCAAAATGTCTTCGTCAACAGTGCCTATTACACACAAATCAATATCGCTATTGGCCTTTTCATTTCCTTTAGCATAAGAACCGTATATAAAAGCAAATTCTACGCCTTTAATTTTTCGAAGTGCTTCATTCAATAACCCTTGTACTCCTATGGTTTTAAATACGATGCTTTTTAATTCGCTGAAAAGCGGATAGTCTTTGTTAATATGATAATAGGCAAGATTACCTCTCTTATGAAACGAAAAAACACCTTCTCTCTCAAGACGTACAAGCTCCTTTCTAATCATACTTACCGGGATAGAAAGCATTCGCTCAAGTTCTCTTAAGTAAAATTCACTCTCAGGGTTTGTGAAATAGAGTTTAAATAGTGCCTTGCGAACCTTTGACTTGAATAAGTTAGATATATCCATAACTGTAACCTGTTTGTATTACAATTGTAACCTTTCTGTGTTACTATATCAAGTGCATTATACAAAAATTATATACACATCGGATTTGGATAAGGTTTACTAAATAACACAAGGAGAAAACTATGCTTTCTTACTGGGAGTTTAATCAAAGAAATGTATTCAGTGAACTTTTGTCTTTTCTAGGCAGAATGACACAGGAGAATTTAACTCGTCAAATCCAATACCTAAAGGTTGAGAATGAAATATTACGTAAGCGTATTGGCAGAAGCATACGACCAACACCTATTGAAAGAAGAAAACTTGTAAAGTTCGGTGCACCTCTTGGGAAGGAGATTAGAAATATCATCTCAATCGTAACATATGAAACCTTCCTGCTTTGGGTAAGAGGCTATAAACGCAATAAAGACCCAGAGAAAATATGTAAGCGCGGTAGACCTAAGACCTTAGAAGAAATCCGGCAGTTGGTAGTAAGACTTGCCAAAGAGAATGCATGGGGATATGTAAGGATTTTAGGCGAGTTAAAGAAACTAGGCATTAACCGCCTCTCAAAGACCAGTATAAAGAATATCTTGAAAGAGAATAATCTGGATCCAGCGCCTCAGAGATCAAAAGATACATGGGATAGTTTTATCAAGAGACATTTCCAAACTCTCTGGGCATGTGATTTCTTTAACAAACAGGTGCTAACGTCATTAGGACCAAGGATGTTTTTTGTACTGTTCTTTATCAATATAAAAACAAGAAAAGTCTACGTTACCGGATCTACTCAATATCCTAACCAGGAATGGGTAAATAAGCAGACTAGAAATATACTACCTTTTCTCAGTAGTAATAAAAGCGGCAAAAAGCTCTTAATCCGAGATAGAGATACAAAATTCTCAAGAGAATTTGATGAGTTATTTAAAAATGATGGGTTTACCGTGCAAAAGCTTCCCTTTATGTCTCCAAACATGAATGCCTATGCTGAAAGCTGGGTAGGCACGATTAAAAGAGAATGCCTTAATCATTTTATTGTATTTGGAGAGCGGCATTTAAGATATCTGATAAGTGAATATGTAAAACACTATAATGAAACTAGGCCTCACTCCTCTATGGGTAACAGGCCACTGGAATCAAGATTGACTAAAAATACAGGAGAAATTAAATGCCGATCAAAACTAGGAGGAATAATTAGACATTATTATCGAGGATAAAAT
>JAHJGY010000075.1 GCA_018824115.1 Patescibacteria group bacterium | reverse complement strand
TCAAGCTCATCTTTCTGGGTGGAATGTTGATGAGATGAAAAGTGAAGGGTACCGCGTTGTTGGTATTAACGGTTGGAGGGCTTTGAGAGGTAAAAAGGCATATGTGCATTTGTGGCCGAGATTGTTTTGGGAGCGGGTGTCATTGATAACACAGCCTATCACCAGAATATTGCCCCGATATGCTTTCCAAATCCTTTGCGTAAAAGACGTATCGTAGTGGGTTTAAATCTTATTGGGTTTCTGAGCGATGATAAACAGGGTGACGCCCCAGTATTTAAAGGGAGGTAGCGATGAGAGTTTTATCGAATTGGCTATCTTGGCTAATATGCGGACTAGGGGCTTCCCACCTTCCTTTTCAGTTATTCCCCAGCCAGAATCTTCGTGGATGATTCTAAGATCTCTCTTTCTAAGAAAACAGGATAGCGTTTGTAAATATGGTTCAACTAACACATCATTATCCTCGACGAAGTCTTGTTCAGTTGTGATTACAGGTTCTAACTCGCTCCAGTTTAGTGATTTTGGCGGGCTTATCAGGTAGAAAAATGATTGTATTAGTTTTATAAAAGATTTCTTGTATAAAGAGTAGTTTGCTGTACGGGGTTTATTGAAAGGCGAGCCAAAATTGGGTGCCCAGAAGGCGACAAAACCATCTTTCTTCGTAACACGGACCATTTCCTCGATGACCTTTTCGGGTTGGCAAAGGTGTTCCAGGGTGGTGATATTATAAGTAAAATCAAAATTATCGTTTGGGAAAGGAAGGTTTTCGGCATCGGCGACTTTAAAGTTAAATTGAGAGTATTGTTTACGGGCCAGATTGATGGCTAGAGGACTTATGTCAATTCCGATTCCCAAGGCTTTAGGACGGGCTAGGTGATATAGGTTCGTCCCTTCGCCACATCCTATATCCAATATGGATTTTGCTGCTTGAGCATATTTCTTTAGCAGAGCGAACCATCCGGAAGTAGCAATACTCAGATTGAATTGCTTGCAGAGTTCGTAGTAGCGGGGAGTGTTCCAGGTTGTTAATAGAAGGTTTTCTTTATGATGTTTACGATTGTTCATTTCCCATTTTTTTATATTTAAAATAGCTCATAAACTCGTGATACCCGGCAAAAAAAGAGAGAATCAAACCACGCCAGCCATCCAGAACACCTTTCCGCCGAATGTAGATGCTTAGGAAACGAGCAACGGGTCTTATCAGTAGGTATTCTATCAAAGAGGGCGGTTTTTCCATTTGGGCAAGTTTACTGGCTTCAAATTCTATGTAACGGTGTACTTTGTAGAGATATTCGGAGAAATCGGAGTAGGAATGGTGCTCGTAGGGGATACTGATTGTTCCCACCTCACCATTGGTGATGGTCACTTGCTCATGGACGTGTTCGTTTTTGTAGTATCCGTGATCTTTTCTAAAGAGTCTTACTTGATAGTCGGGGTACCAGCCGCAGTGTTTAATCCATTTCCCCAGAAAGTATCCCTTGCGAGGAAAACGGTAGGCGACAGGGCTTTCATCAGAATTGATTTTTCTTCCTATTTCTTTTGCTAAATTTTCTGGAATAATTTCATCAGCATCCAAGATCAAAATCCATTCGCCGGATCCGCCTTTAATGCCTTTGTTTCTCATAGACATCATACCCGGATCATTGGGAATAGAAATAACTCTGTTGGCGTATTTCTTGGCAATTTCCACAGTTTTGTCGGTGCTTTCCCCGTCTACCAAGATGATCTCGTCAGTCCAGAGGACGGATTTTAGTGCTTTCTCGATTTTACGCTCTTCGTTATGGGCAGTTATTACCACGGAAATTTTCATGATTATATGTTAGATAGGTCTAATAAGTCCTATGATTAATCCAAGCCCGCCAGCCAGGTAGTCTACCAGCTTAAGAAAGATTAATCCTCCTCCAAGAACAGGATTTACTAGCAGCAATCGGACCCGCTTTAAATACACTTGCCTTAGTGGATTAAATCGTTTTAAAGCTATTTGTTTGTGTTTAGCAATATATTTTGGCAACATTTTGCCATAGTAATACTTCTTTTGAGCTATTTTCTTCACACTCTCATCTTCGTAGTGTTTCAAAACAGTGTTAGAAGTGCCAATTCTAAATCCGGCTTTTCGGAGGCGATCATCGAGATCATAGTCTTCGGCCGAGACCAAATTCCCATCGTAACCGTTAATAGAGAGGAAATCCCTTGTTGT
>JAHJGY010000074.1 GCA_018824115.1 Patescibacteria group bacterium | reverse complement strand
TTGCTTGTCAGCTCACGATTTCAGGTTCTATTTCACTCCCCTTAACGGGGTTCTTTTCACCTTTCCCTCACGGTACTTGTTCACTATCGGTCGAAGTTGGTATTTAGCCTTGCCCTATGGTCAGGGCGGATTCCCACAAGGTTATCACGTGTCTCGTGGTACTCAGGAGCCACGCTAAGCGTGGCTAACCTCCGCTAGGCGGAGGAAAACCAGCTAGAGACTGAACTCTTTCGAATACGGGACTATCACCCTCTATGGTCAGTCTTTCCAGAACTGTTCTACTAGAGCCAGTTTTGTAACTCTATTCTCCAATAAAATTGGAGTTGCCGGATCCTACAACCCCCACCTCGTCTATAAAGACAAGGCGGGTTTGGGCTGTTTCCGTTTCGTTCGCCACTACTAAGAAAATAATTTCTTTTCCTCCAGGTACTTAGATGATTCAGTTCCCTGGGTTCCCATTCCGATATTGCATCGGAATGCTCCGATTTTCATCGGAGCGGGTTTCCCCATTCGGAAACCCCCGGATCACTAGTTGATTGGCACCTCCCCGAGGATTATCGCAGCCTTCTACGTCCTTCATCGGCCAACTTCGCCAAGGCATCCATCGTAAGCTTTCTCTTTCTCTTTGGTGAATACTAATTAAAAGCAATTTTTTACCTACAGATATTTAGTTAGTAAAGTACCACTCCCATAAACAGCCTGTCACGCGTAGTTGCTTATGCTTCGCTCCTTTTTTTATCCGGTCAAGACTCCACTTTGAACGAACTTTTCTATCCTTAAGCTAAAGTGACCGCGCCACGTTTAATTCGATGAGCCACGTAATATCTTCACTATGTTCAGATAAACGCGGCACTGTAAAAATCAACGATTCGCTACGGGCTACGCCCTAAGCTCATCGGATTTTTACGTGGTGGAGCCAGGGAGATTTGAACTCCCGACCCCTACGTTGCAAACGTAGTGCTCTAAACCAACTGAGCTATGGCCCCGTACCGCTCGCCCTCCTAGAAAGGCGAACTGAAACCCTCTGCTCAAGCTAAACAAGCCAACGGAAACGCAACAAACTATTAAGTAATTAAGCTGGAGAAAAAATACCCAATCAGGAGGAATAACTGTCTAAGTATCGACGAAAATCGGTAAGTATTCTGCCTAAATGATATTTCTCTCTCATGCCATTGAAGTATAACATATGAGGTAAAAGTGGTCAATACAGATACGTGAGGGAATTAAGCGTATACGTGGGGGAATTAAGCGTAGCCTGCGTGGTGCCCAGCAGTGTCCACTGCTGGGCTACCAGGCAGTGGATACTGCCTGGTGGGCGCGCCAGGAGTCGAACCTGGGACCTCCAAATTATCAGTTTGATGCTCTAACCAACTGAGCTACGCGCCCTCAATGAGGCCCAGAGAAAATGAGTGTAGCGAAGTTTTCTCTATTGGCCGAATTAGTCCCGAACCTTACATGGTTCGGGACTCAATGACAGCGAGAATCTTGAGCCTGTCGAAAGATTTCCGCTACTGAAATTAGTCCGCCGTATCCCGACCCAAAGTCGGGAGGAGGCGGACTCAATGCTAATAACCATTATATACCAAAAAGCTCCGTCTTAAAACGGAGCCTCTCAATTCCTTGAAAATCAAATAGCAACAGAAGCTCTTGGAAGCTAAGCTTCCTATACCGCGATGGTGACCATCAACGGTTAAAATTTCTCCTTAGAAAGGAGGTGATCCGTCCGCAGATTCCCCTACGGACACCTTGTTACGACTTACCAGAGATCGCTGGCTTTGGCTTAACCCCACCTACGGCGGGGCTTCAACCACTTCCAACTTTCCCTAGCTGACGGGCGGTGTGTGCAAGGAACGAGAACGTATTCACCGCGACATGGCTGATTCGCGATTACTAGCGATTCCGGCTTCACAAAGTCGAGTTTCAGACTTCGATCTGAACTGAGACTGGTTTTTAGGATTAGCTCACCCTCGCGGGATCGCAACCCATTGTACCAGCCATTGTAGCGCGTGTGTCGCCCAGGACATAAGGGCAATGAGGACTAGACGTCATCCCCACCTTCCTCCCCATTACTGAGGCAGTCTCGTTAGAGTGATACAACTAACGATAGGGGTTGCGCTCGTTGTAGGACTTAACCCTACGCGTCACCGCACGAGCTGACGACAGCCATGCAACACCTGTCCCGCCCTGTCACGTAAGTGACAGCCTCGCCCTTTCGGGTAAGGCATAAAGCGGGATGTCAAGCCCTGGTAAGATTCTTGGGTCATCATCCAATTAAACCACGCGCTCCACCGCTTGTGCGTTCCCCCGCCAATTCCTTTGAGTTTCAGCCTTGCGACCGTACTCCCCAGGCGCCCCGCTTAACGCGTTAGCTTCGACTCGCAGTCCGATGTAACATCGGACCGCAAACCTAGCGAGGATCGTTTACAGCTAGGACTACAGGGGTATCTAATCCCTTTTGCTCCCCTAGCTTTCGTGGATGAGCGTCAGGTAAGAGCCAGCAAGCTGCCTTCGCCTTTGGTGTTCCTTGCGATATCAATGGATTTTACCCCTACACCGCAAGTTCCGCTTGCCCCTCTCTACCTCTAGTTCGTCAGTATTCTTGGCCTTCCTCCGATTGAGTCGGAGTCTTTAACCAAAAACTTAACGTTCCGCCGGCCCAACCCTTTACGCCCAATAATGCCGGGTAACGCTTGCACCCTACGTATGACCGAGGCTTCTGGCACGTAGTTAGCAGGTGCTTATTCTCCAGCCTCTACGGCAGGAAAAAGAAGTTTACAACCTTTCGGCATTCTTCCTTCACGCGGCATCGCTGCGTCAGGCTTTCGCCCATTGCGCAATATTCCTAATTGCTGCCACCCGTAAGTGTGTGGTCCGTGTCTCAGTACCACTGTGGGGGGCCATGCTCTCACACCCCCTACCTGTCTTCGCCTTGGTAAACCATTACTTTACCAACAAGCTGATAGGATGCAGGCCCCTCCTGCGGCGGGTAGTTACACCCTTTGCTCAAAGCTTCGCTTTGAGTAAATCCAAAATTCAAAGTTCTAAATTCTAAATGTTTAGGATTTAGACACTAAGTACCTAGGATTTCCTCAAGGCAAAGCCTTGAGAACATGCGGTATTAGCCCCGCTTTCGCGGGATTATTCCTCACCGGAGGGCAGGTTCCTACATATTACTCACCCGTTCGCCATGCACGACCCGAAAGTCGGCATTCGACTTGCATATTTTAGGCATGCCGCCAGCGTTCACCCTGAGCCAGGATCAGACTCTCAGTAATAACTAATCAATCCCGATGAATCAGGATTAACCAGTTGAACCGAGTCCGCCGCAGCTCCGCACAAAGGCGGACTGCCGAAAAACGAACTCAGTAAATCCAACAAACTGTTGGAAACGCTTCTGTTGCTATCTGATTATCAAAGAACAATATCAGAATCTAACCGATGATACCAGCAAATCAATTCTAAGTCAACCAGCCAGAAACAAAGAAATTTATGGTTCCACAACTAGTTTCCCCCCTACAGTTTCCTTACTATCTTCCCCTTCAACAAAACACCATAATCGGTAATATAGCTGATCTACTATGGCCCCATCAGGGTGATGCTGCGAGTAAAAGTACGAATAACGCCCACCTTCCTTCCTTTCCTGACCTTCTAATGGATCTAGCATCAACGGCATCGTCCTGCCCCTAATGGCTTCAAATTCTTCTTGATTCGGATATCTCCCTTCTTTAGCAAAATAACTCTCAACAAGTTTTTGCAGTTTCTTAAGATGTTCTCTTCGCAAATCATCTCGCCGCGCAACCAACGATTCTAATTTCTCCTCAACTTTACTCTGGCGCCGCCACAAGACCGAAGCTGCTACTAAAGATCCAACAGAAATCACAAGACTTACACCAATAAACAGAATATTTAAATTCAGCGTACCCTCTTCAGCAGGAGGGTTAATCATCACCAGAAATTCTTCCAACGTCATACCCGCTCCTCTGGCAGCTACCTTAATTGCTTCTTGCTCTACGCCCGGTCGAGAATAGAATTCACTAAGGGTCTCACCATGTACCTTTAGAACCACCGGCACCAGGGGTAGAGAAAGAAATAAAAGTAAAAATAGAATGTATACTAAGCACGTTTTTTTCATAGACTGCCGATAGGATCGCTGTCACACTTATAACTTCTAATTAAATATAACCTACCATCAAAACCGATGTCCTCGGCAAATGGACAGTTTGGCCAGTCAGGGCGGTCACTAGGAGAAATTCCCAAATTATCCAAAGTTGACGAGTCATTCTCATTCTCTAAAAATGCCCCCAACATATAGTATTCACCGGCAACTGCTTCTTCGCTTCCCATCAAATCTATATCTTCACTCACATAGAAATACGAGGTTCCTGCAGATTGCCAAACAGAGAAAAAGCCGGTATTGCTAGGATCTACTGGTAGTTGTTTCAAATAGCCTTCGGCTATTAGGACATCTAAAACTGCGCTCAGTGTTTCGGTGTGCCAACTACTACTATTCGCACTCGAACACCCTCCTTCGACTTGCGTACAATCGCAGGGACTGGGATACTGTCCGAACTCTACAAAGTACGCATCTAAAGCATTAGCAACTTGCCTCAAATCCGTCTTTCGCTGAGCATCACGTGCCTGGGCAAATCTGGACGCTGGATCAATAATTACCAACGCGATAGTAGCCAGCACTCCTAGAACGGCAACGGTAACCAACAACTCAACAAGGGTAAAGCCCTTAGACAAAGGCCTTTTCTCAATTGACATCTAGTTCACTATAACACAAGAACAACTGTTTCCACGATTTCCTATTTCTATGATTTCATGTTTTCATGTTCCAGTGTTTTCATATTTTCATGTTTTACTTCTTTTGCATCCTATACATCGCGAGAATCTCTTTCGCTGTGGTTACTTCCTCTAACTGCTTTTCCCGAAAACATACTAGTCTAGGAAAACGCAAGGACATCCCTGAATCTCTAACCTCCTCCACCTCCAGGTCCCGCCCCGCAGTGTGTACCGGCGAGCGAGTAATTTCATCAGCATCAATTTCCACCACTAAACCCGGCCGTACCCAGAAGTCACAAGTCAGTGCCTTGTCAATTAAGTATTGCTTGGGCCTATCTTTTACCTGCAAACCTTTAACCCGTTTCATAAATTCTTCCCATTGGCTGTCGGTCAGGCCGGTACCCACTTTGGCCACCGTTTCAAAGATATCTGAATCCGAATTGTACACCCCCACCAAAAATGCACCCACCCCAAACTTCGCTCGCTGCCCTCTGCCCGCGTAATAACCTAAAACCAAACCGTCCACTGTATCTGGCAACCCCTTACCCTCAGTCCCCCTCTTATACTTAATCCAGTCAAAGTTCCGCGCCCCCGCCTGATAAGGAGTATCCAGCTTTTTACACATTACCCCCTCCAGTCCCTCAGAAATATACAGATCAAACAGCTCTCTTAATTTATCTTGAGAACTCACCACCTGATGACGGATTAGCTCAATAACACCTCCCCTAACAACTCCCTCCAGCCCTTTTCTCCTCTCCACAAACGACTCATCTAAAAGACTTCTTCCATTAAGAAACAAAATATCGAAAACGAATACTTTAAGAGGAATTTTTTTAGACTTTTCTACCACCCGATACTTACGCTTACGCTGCATTGTTTCCTGAAAGGGTAAAAACTCTTCAGTATCAGGATTAAAAGCAATCGCTTCCCCGTCGAGTATGGCTGACTCCACTGGTAATTTCTGGGCCGCCACTACAATCTCCGGAAACATATGTGTACTATCCGCCATGTTTCTGGAAAATATCCTCACCAAAACATCCGGATCTATCCCTGACTCCTTCCCAAATAAATCATTTTGGTTGTCCGACTTTGAGCTTTGAGCTTTGAACTTTGAACTTTTACTAAGGTGTATCTGTACCCTCAACCCATCTACTTTTGGCTCCACAGCAAATTTCCCCAACTTCTCTACAATTTTCTCCGCCGAAGGCAATCGCTCCGCCAATGCCGAGCGTATTGGGTGCCCTACAGCCAGCTCAACTTCTTTTAAATCCCTCAATCCTTTTCGCCTAAGCTTTACAGCTAATAGCCCAATATCCGGACAAATGTTAAACTTAGCGCGAATCTCGTCGGAGACGCTTTTGTCGCCCTTAAATACCCAGGAGAGAGCATCGATCAAAGTCACATCGGAAAAGCCGAGCCTTAGTTGACCCAGCGGGATGCGGGTCACGTAGCGATTACTCAAGGAACCGAGGCTACGAAGCAACTCCGCCATCTTTAAAACTTTTACCTCCTGCGAACCAGTTCCCTCGGCCCCAGCAATCTCCAGTAACTTAGCGAAAACTTCTTCAACGCTCAACCCCCCTCTTAACTCACTCCGCCCAAACGACACGCGCAACTGCTCCGCCACCACACCTAAATCACCAGTACCTTTGTACCTCTGCCACGCCTCTTTATCATCCACGCCGAAAGCTTCAGCGAGAACCCTGATCATCATCTTTTCCGCCAGATTAAACTCCACCGTTTCGTAGAGCGGACCCAGCCGACCCAATACCAAGTAACAGGCCTTATCAACTTCATCAACAGACAGTTTACCTAAGAACTCCGCCAGAATTTCTGTCATCTGGTTCCGAGATGCTGTTTTTTCCAACCTTTCCAAATACGAAGAAAGCTCCGAGAACCTCATCTCCCTTATTCTATCATCTGCAGATAGTTTAATGATAAAATCAGGTTATGAAACAACCATTCCTATCAGTAGTCATCTCCGCCTTCAACGAAGAGAACAGGCTCCCTAATACCTTAGAACAAATTGTCGACTTCTTAGGTCAACAAAACTACTCCTCAGAAATCATTATTGTTGATGACGGTTCAACAGACAAAACAAAAAATTTCAAATTCCCTAAACTCAAACACCCAATAACTAACTCTCTGATACTTCACCATGCAACCAACAAGGGGAAGGGTGCAGGTTTGCGCACTGGAGTCAAGAGTGCCACAGGCAGTTATATTCTCTTCTCTGACGCCGATAACTCAACCCCCATTGAAGAATTAAATAACTTACTGCCCTTTCTCTGCGAGAAACTTCCTGCTAAAACGACCTTGCTCGAACAAGCCACTGCTAATGGCACTTTTGACATTGCTATTGGATCGCGTCACCTCCCGGAATCTAACATCAAAATTCACCAACCCTGGCACCGTCGACTCCTTAGCCGTACTGCCAACCTATTAATCCAGATAATTTTACTGCCAGGAATAATTGACACTCAATGCGGCTTTAAGCTTTTTAAGGCAGACGTAGCTAAAAATATATTTTACGGTTCAACCATCGACCGCTGGGGCTTCGACATCGAGATCCTGTTTATCGCTCGGAAACTAGGCTACACAATCAAGGAGGTCCCTGTAACCTGGATGAACTCTCCCCATAGCCGAGTCAGGCCCATTAAAGGAGCATTAAGCACTCTTAAGGAGCTGGTACAGATCAGAATTAACGGCTGGAGAAACAGATACAAAAAAGGGGCTTAGTATGAAAGTTGACAAGCTACTACTTTTAATTCTCATCATCACCGTCCTTCTCCGGCTTCCTACTTTTTTCGAACCCTACTGGTATTTTGACGAAGGAATATATGCCGTGGTAGGTAGTCGCTGGATGCAAGGGGCTTCACTATATACCGATATTTGGGACCACAAACCCCCGGGACTGTTTTTGCTTTATGGCCTTAGCTTCTTAATCGGAAAAATCTCTACCATAGACATCCTCGCCGTCATTAAGATATTGGCCTGCATTGCGATTGCCATAACACAGATCGCTATATTTAAACTCGGACGACAAATTACCAAGAACACCGGCTTTGGCATATGCGCCGCGGCTCTCTATGGAGTACTTGTTTCGTTTCCGCTTTGGGAAGGCTACATGGCTAACGGAGAAATCTTCCTGGTCGCCTTCTCCACCTGGGGAATATATTTAATAGTTAGAAGCCTGCCCACCGAAGCTTTAGCGAAGGTAGGTCAAAAGTCAAAAGTCAAAAATCCTTTTAGCTATCTTATGGGTGGCCTCTTGCTCGGATTAGCAGTCTTAATTAAACCAGTTGCCATAGCCGAAACTTCACTCTGTATTCTGTGGGTAATAACGTCTCTAAAGCCAAAGCGGGCAAGAATAGCTCTAGGTTGCCTTGTCGCCGGATTAATAACCCCGCTAGCTGCTGCTGGTCTTTACTTCCTATCTCGCGGTGCATTTAGCGACTTCATTTACGCAACTCTGGAGTATAACCTAAAGTACTCCGCCGCTAACGGCCTCCCTTTAGAACAAGACCTTCTCCTAAATATCCTCCGGATTTGCTCTCTTATCACGGTTGTTTACCTTGGTTTCCGGAACAAAAAATCGCCAAAATCGCTGGTATTAACTTGGTTTTTTCTTGACCTCCTCGTAATCTCGCTAAGTA
>JAHJGY010000010.1 GCA_018824115.1 Patescibacteria group bacterium | reverse complement strand
CCTAACACTTGGGCCGGGTCGACTGTGCGATCATAAAAACTGGCAAATAAACTTAGTAATTCGCGGAGTGTTAAGAAGTCAAAAAAAGAACTGGATTGCAATTGCACGCCGATGAGTTGTTTTATTTTTTTGGCATTGCGGTGACTAATTAAATCATCAATTAGAACTTCTCCTCGATCTTGGCGGCGCAAGGTTTCGATAATTTCCAAGATAGTAGTTTTACCAGCCCCGTTTGGCCCTAGGATCCCAAAAACCTCACCTTCAAGAACATCAAACGTCACCCCATCCACAGCCTGGATGTCACCATATGTCTTATGTAAATCTTTTACTTGGAGAATGGGCTTGCGGGCGGCCATAAGAAACTAATACCACTACAGTCTACACCAGCTGTCAATGGTGAAATGGAAACGGTTCTTGTTCGAATAGCTAATCCAGCCTCTTAGTAAAACCAATAATACTTAGAAAGAGGGTACATACCGTAATCCCCGCCAAAGATAGTGTTTCGGAGCGCAACATCGACCAGTCAAGGCCCTGAATCATCACCCCCCGTATAATTCTAATGTAATACGTCAGCGGAAGAACCAATACGATCTTTTGGATTGCTTCTGGCATGCTGGCGATGGGGAAAATAAATCCAGATAGCAGGATGGAAATAATCACAAAAAGAATCACGCAAAATGTTGCCTGGATGGTATTTTGCACAAAAGTCGAGAAAAGTAAACCTAAACCCAGCGAGCTCAAAATGAACAAGAATGACAGGGCGCCAAAAAGAAAGATGCTCCCCACAAACGGGACGTGGAACCAATAAATCCCTAAAGCCGTCGAAATCAACAAACTCGCCAAGCCAATCAGTGTATAGGGGACGCATTTGCCTATAATAAACACTGCACGGGGAATCGGTGCCGCGAAAATTGTCTCAATTGTGCCCGTCTCCTTTTCTTTAACAACAGCCATACAGGCTAACAGCATCGTTACAGTAGTTACAACAACACCAATTATTCCGGGAATAAAAAAATCCTTGTCTGTGAAATCGGGATTGTAAAGAACTTCTTCATCTACTGCAATCAAATGCGTCTCGAAATCTAGATTCATCTCGGAAAGCCTCTCGCCAACCAACCGCCGATTTTCATCCACAATAATCTCCGAGAGAATCTCACTAATCGCCATATAGGATAATGGTTTTGTTCCATCTACTATTAAACTAAATTCGACCCTCTTTTGATTATCAACATCCTCCTCAAATCCTTCGGGAATTACCAGCGCCGCCTTTATTTTCCCCTCGTCCAACCGCTGTTTAATATCATCCTCATTAACATCCTGTAAGATCACCAGCCTATCTTCATCCTTAAGCTCTTCGACCAACGCCATTGATTCCTGGCTCCGATCCAGATCCAGCAATGCCAACTCAATATTATCAACTTTAAACTTTAGCGCGTACCCAAACAAGAACATTAAACTTAACGGAAATACTAATAGCACGATTAGAAACGTTGCCGGTTCTCGGAACACCTCTAATATTTCCTTTTTGGTAAAGATAATAATTTGTTTAATGCTTCTTTGCATCGTTGAATCCCCCCCTGGTCAACCGCACAAACACATCTTCAATTGTAGATTCGTCTTCTTCAACCGAAAATATTTTTATCCCGCACCTTTCAGCCAATTGTTCTACTCGTGGAACCACCTCTTGTCCCTTCTTTCCAATTACCTTAATTAACTTTCCGTACTCGTATACATCCGAAAAATTACTTTCTCGCGATAAGACCTCTAGAAGCTCAAAGGGCGTATCAGTCCCAAAGGCAAAAACGCGATTCCATCTCTCATCTCGTACTATCTCACTCGGAGATCCCTGAAGTAACAGCTCGCCTTCACTAAGAAATATAACCTTGTCACAGCGCTCTGCTTCTTCCATATAATGTGTAGTGATAACAAGTGTAATCTCCTCTTCGCGCGATAACTGGTATAGGTGATCCCATAATTCACGACGGAAAACGGGATCCAATCCCACCGTTGGTTCATCTAAAAAGAGAATTTTGGGTTGATGGGCTAAAGCACAAACCAGAGCTAACCTTTGCTGGTAGCCGCCCGACAATTTCTTCGTTAGGACATTGCGAAAGCGGCGAAGGTCATAAACAGAAAATAGTCTTTTTTGAACTTCCCTAATACTACTTGCCCGTGTTAACCCGAACAAGGTGCAATAAAAGGCGAAATTCTGGCTTGCAGTAAGATTCTGATAGAGAGCTGCCTTTTGCGGTAGATAGCCCAGGT